>NZ_JBKEBL010000027.1:0-81162 GCF_047973135.1 Paracoccus sp. (in: a-proteobacteria) | reverse complement strand
TTGGTGACGAAATTGCGGTTCGCCTCGACATGTTTCGGCCCCAGCTTCGGGTCGCGCCCCATCGCCGCCATCGAGGTCAGCGTGAAGCGTAGCGGATCGGCGCCGAATTCGTCGATCAGCACCAGAGGGTCGATGACATTGCCCTTGGATTTCGACATCTTCGCGCCCTTTTCGTCGCGCACCAGACCGTGGACATAGACGGTGCGGAAGGGCACGTCACCGACAACGGCAAGCTGCATCATCATCATCCGGGCGACCCAGAAGAAGATGATGTCAAAGCCGGTGATCAGCGTGCTGGTCGGGAAATAGCGCGCCAGCTCCGGGGTGTTGTCCGGCCAGCCCAGCGTGCCGATGGGCCACAGGCCCGAGCTGAACCAGGTGTCCAGCACATCGGGATCGCGCCAGACCGGATAGACCAGCAAAGTCGGGTCCTGCGAGAGATTGTAATCGGCCAGCGATTGCGCGAACAGGTCAATGGCGGCGGCACGGTCGGCAACCTCGACGATGCGGCTGATTTCCAGAGGCTGCGGCAGGCCCGCGATGCTGTCGCGGAACTGCTCGATGACAGCATCGAAATTCGCGCCCGCATGGTGGATCTCGTCGCGATGGACAAGACCCTCTTCCAGCAGGGCAAAGATCTCGACATTGTCCAGCGCGCCGTCGTGGTCGTCATCGACCTGCCCTTCGGGGCGCAGGTCCAGACCATACCAGACCGGGATCTGGTGGCCCCACCAGAGCTGGCGGCTGATGGTCCAGGGCTCGATGTTTTCCAGCCAGTGGAAATAAACCTTTTCGTGCTGCTCGGGCAGGATGCGGGTCTTGCCCGACCGCACCGCATCCAGCGCAGGGCCGACGATCCGGGCGGTATCGACGAACCACTGATCGGTCAGCATCGGCTCGATGACCACGCCCGAACGGTCGCCAAAGGGCTGCATGATCGTCTTGGATTCGACCAGCGCGCGGCGTTCGAGATGCTCGGCCCCGGTTTCCTTGTCGATTTCCTTATGCAGATAGGTCACCGCCAGCCCATCGGCATTGATCTGCTCGATGACCAGCTTGCGCGCCTCGTAACGGTCCAGACCGCGCAACTCCTCGGGGACGAGGTTCACGTTCGAGACATCGCCCACCTCTTCGCCGCGCGCCACGCGGGTCGCGATCTCGGCGCTGTCTTCATAGGACAACCCGTCCTGACGCATCGCGCCCTTGCTGTCCATCAGCGCATAGAGCGGAATGCCGTTGCGCATGGCGACGCCGTAATCGTTGAAATCATGCGCGCCGGTGATCTTGACCGCGCCCGAACCGAAATCGGGTTCGGGATATTCGTCGGTGATGATCGGGATCAGGCGGCGATGCTCTTTCGGGCCGACCGGGATCTCGACCAGTTTGCCGACGATCGGGGCATAGCGGGCATCGCTGGGGTGAACCGCGACCGCGCCATCGCCCAGCATGGTCTCGGGGCGGGTGGTGGCGATGCTGATATAGTCGCGCGTCTCGGACAGGATGACGTTCCCGTCCTCGTCGCGCTCGACATATTCATAGGTTTCGCCCCCGGCCAGCGGGTATTTGAAATGCCACATATGGCCGGGAACTTCGCGGTTCTCGACCTCAAGATCCGAGATCGCGGTCTCGAAATGGGGGTCCCAGTTGACCAGCCGCTTGCCGCGATAGATCAGGCCCTTGTTATACATGTCCACGAAGACCTTGATCACGGCATCGTGGAAATTGCCCTCTTCGCCCGCCGGGGCGCCGGGCGCGCCGGACATGGTGAAGGCATTGCGCGACCAGTCGCAGGAAGCCCCGAGGCGCTTGAGCTGGTTGATGATCTGACCGCCCGATTCCTGTTTCCAGCGCCAGATCTCATTGGTGAAATCCTTGCGGTCCCATTCGCGGCGCGGCGGCTTGCCCTCAGTGGCCAGCTTGCGCTCGACCACCATCTGGGTGGCGATGCCGGCATGGTCCTGACCGGGCTGCCAGAGCGTGTCGAAGCCGCGCATCCGGTGCCAGCGCACAAGGATATCCTGCAGCGTATTGTTCAGCGCGTGGCCGATATGCAGGCTGCCGGTCACGTTCGGGGGCGGGATTACGACCGAAAAGCTTTCGGCCCCCGGATTTGCGTTGGCACCTGCGGCAAAAGCGTCGTTTGCCGCCCATTCACCCGCGATGCGCGTCTCGGCGGCAGTCGCGTCGAAATTCTTTTCCATGGCCATCTGGTCACCCCTTTGATCGCAAAAGGGGATAGCGAAACACAGACAAAAGGCCAAGAGGCGCTAGGTCAGGAACCTTGCCGGAACCCGTTCGGGAAAGGGGAAATAGCTCAGCCATGGCAGCGCCTCGCTGCGCGCGCGATGGAATGAGGGGCGCAAAAGCAGACGCTCGAAATAGGACGTAAGCGCCGGATAGCCATCAAAGGGATGCAGGATGCCCGCGTAAAACAGCGCCGGACAGGCCGCGCAATCGGCCAGCCCGAAATCGCCCGCCGCCCATTCCCGCCCCGCCAGATGCCTTTCCAGCGCGGAATAGGCCCGATCCAGCCGCTCGCGCGCGAAGGTGCCGACCAGGGCCTCGGCCTCGGGACCCATGAACAGGCGCGCATCGACGATCTGCTGCATCATCTGCATGATCTGGAAATCGAAGAAACGGTCCCATTGCCGGGTGAAAAGCGCCTCATCGGGGTCCAGCGGGATCAGCCGCGCCGCCCCCGGATAGTGCCGCCCGGCATATTCGATAATGACCGAGGATTGCGACAGGATCACGCCGCGCGCCGCATCGCGCAGGCCGGGCATCCGGCCCATCGGCTCGATCTCGGCCATCTGGGCGCGGTCATCGGAATTGCCCAGATCGATATGGTGAAAGTTGAACGGCACATCGGTTTCGTAAAACGCGACCAGCACCTTTTGCGTATAGGACGACAGGGGATGACCAAACAGGGTCAGCATTGCACCACCTCATTGATCCGCCGGGCCCTGCAACCGGCGCTGCCGGATCGCCGGGCCGATATGGGTCCGCGCCGCCGGGGCGGCGCGGTGGGCCTGTCCGGGGTCAGGCCATCCCGATCATGTCACATCTTTGGGTCCGACGACGCAGAAATGCGCCCCCTGCGGATCGCGGGCAAAGGCGATATAGGCCCCGCCCGGAACCTCGGCGGGGCCGTGCAGGACCTGCCCGCCGCCTTGGGTGATGCGCGAGATCGCGGCATCAACCCCGTTCACCCCGAAATAGGGCAGCCAGCAGGGCACCGGCGAATTGCCCAGACCCATCATCCCGCCGATATCGGCGCCATGCCATGCGAACAGCTGATAGGTTCCCATCCCGCCCATGTCGACCGATGTGGATTTCGTCCAGCCGAACAGTTCGGCATAGAAATCCAGCGCGGCGGCGGGGTCGGTGGACATCAGTTCGATCCAGTTGCCGTGACCGTCCTTGTTCTGGTTCCATGCCCCGTCCCCGACCGGGGGCTGGGGGTCCATCGGCAGGGGCTGCATCAGGCCGAATACCGCGCCCTGCGGATCGGTCACCACGGCAAAGCGCCCGGTCCCCGGAATATCGGCAGGTTCGCGAAAGACCTTGCCACCCAGCGCGCGGATCTTGGCCACCGCCGCGTCGGTATCGTCCACATCCAGATAGATCATCCAGAAGGGCGGGGTATCGGCGCAATCGTCGGGCATCTCCATCAGCCCGGCCACCATATCGCCGCCATGGCTTGCCAGATGATAGGTAAAACCGGGCACGCCGGAATCCTCGGAGGTCCAGCCCAGAACCTTGCCGTAATAGTCTTCGGCCGCGCTCAACCCGCCCTTGGCGGTGGACAGTTCGAACCAGCATGGTTTGCCATGAAACATGACCGCCCCCTTCAGCTTGCGTCGAGGACAGGCTCGAAGCCGCCCCACATCATCCGCATCCCGTCAAAGGGCATATCGCCCATCTTTTCCATCTCGGGGTCGGACATCATCTTTTCATAGGCGGCATCGGCGGTCGCCTTGTCGGGCCATTCGATCCAGGAAAACATCACCGTCTCGTCATCCTTGGCCTTGGTGGCCATGTAGAAATCGGTGACCTTGCCATGGGGAACATCGACGCCCCAGTTCTCGACCATGCGGGTCGCGCCCCATTTCTTGAAATAGGGCCAGGCCGTTTTGGCATGCTCGATATATTTCTGTTTGTTCGCGGTCGGCACAGCCAGAAGAAAACCGGAAAAGTAAGTCATCTGTCGTCCTCCTGATCCGGTGGGGAAATCACCGGTGAGTCGGAGGTTCTCAGTTGCAGTAGTAAAAAGCAACTGATAATATCAAAACATGGGACAGATCGGCCAAACTTCGCGACTCCGCTATGATGAGGGATGCTTGGGCGCTCATGCGCTCAATGCCATCGGCGACCGCTGGGCGCTTCTGGTGGTGCGCGAACTGATGTTTGCGCCCAAGCGCTTTCAGATGATCCGGGCCGGAATGCCGGGGATCACCGCAAGCGTGCTCACCCAAAGGCTGGCGCAACTGACACAGGGCGGCATCGTCGCGCATGACGAGGTGCTGGGGATCTACACGCTGACCGATCTGGGGCGCGCGCTGCATCCCATGCTGACCGAACTGTGCCGCTGGGCGCTGCTGCTGCCGGGGCACGATCCTGCCCGCCATATCAGCATTTCGGCGCTGATGATCTCGATCTCGGCCACCGTGGATCGCGCGCGCGCCGCAGGCCGGACCCTGCGCGCGGGCTTTCTGTCGGGCCATGAGGGGTTCGAGGTGACGCTGCGCCCGGACGGGCTGCCGCTGGTCCGCGCCGTGCGCGCGCCGGCTGGCGATTTCGTGCTGGAGGGGCGCGGCAACAACCTTGCCGCTGCGATCTATGGCCCGCCGCCCGCCGCGCTGGCGGCTGCGGGGCGTATTGCCCTGCACGGCGATCCGGCCGCCGCGCAGGAGTTCACAAGCCTGTTCAGCCTGACGCCTCAGATCAGCCCAAGGATCGAATCGCCCGAGGACAGCGCGCAGGTGCCCGGCGCTTCTTCGATCTGAAGCTCGGTCACGGCACCATTCTCGACGATCATGGCGTAGCGCTTGGAGCGGCCATTGATCCAGCCCGCGCCCTCGATATTCAGGCCAAGCGCTTTGGTATAGCTGCCATCGGCATCGGCCAGCACGTCGATCCCGGCCCCGTTCGCGCCGGTTTCAGCGGCCCATGCACCGGCCACGAAGGGGTCGTTGACGGTGATGCAGGCGATGCGGGCAATGCCGCTGTCGCGCAGTTTGCCCGCGTTTTTCACAAAGCTCGGCATATGGCTGTTCGTGCAGGTGGGGGTAAAGGCACCCGGCACGGCAAAGATCACCACGCGACCCTGCGACAGCTCGGCGGCATCGACCTCGGCCGGGCCGTTCTCGCCAAGTTGCAGCAGCTTGCCGGCGGGCAGTTTGTCGCCTTTCGAAATGGACATGCGCGTTCTCCAAGAATTGCATCAATGCGGGGGGGACTATAGTCTGCGCGCCTTGGGCAGACCAGTAAGGGCGTGGAATGAAGATCGTGATCCTTGGCGCGGGGCAGGCAGCGGCCTCGATGGCGGCGACACTGCGGCAGCTGGGACATGACGGCCCGATCACCGTGATCGGCGATGAGCCCGCGCCCCCCTATCAGCGCCCGCCCTTGTCCAAGGCCTATCTGCTGGGCGAGATGGGGCTGGACCGGCTGACCCTGCGTGCGCCGGAATGGTGGAACGAACAGGGCATCACCCTGCGCCTTGCCGAGCCCGCGACCACAATCGACAGGGCGCGGCGCGTCGTGACCACCGGCCGGGGCGAATATCCCTATGACGCGCTGGCCCTGACGCTGGGCGCAGCCCCCCGCCGCCTGCCCGAGGCGATGGGCGGCCATCTGCCCGCTGTCCATGTCGTACGCAACCTTGCCGATATCGCGGGCGTGCAGCCTGCGCTGGTCGCGGGTCGCCGCCTTGTCGTGATCGGCGGCGGCTATATCGGGCTTGAGGCTGCGGCGGTCGCCCGCAAGCTGGGCCTTGAGGTCACGCTGGTCGAGGCCGCCCCCCGCATCCTTGGCCGCGTCGCCGCCCCGCAAACCGCCGACATGATCCGCGATCTGCACCGGGCCCATGGCGTAGAGATCATCGAGGGCACCGCCATCGAGCGTATCACCGGCGACGATGCAGCCAATGGCGTGATGCTGGCCGATGGCCGCCACCTGCCCGCCGATCTGGTCATCTGCGGCATCGGCATTACCCCCGAAACCGCCTTGGCCGGGGCTGCGGGGATCGACATTCAGAACGGCATCGCCACCGATGCGCAGGGCCGGACTTCGGACCCGGCAATCTGGGCGGCGGGGGATTGCGCCAGCTTTCCCGGGCCCGATGGCCCGATGCGGCTGGAAAGCGTCGGCAATGCCATCGACATGGCCGAGGCCGTCGCCGCCAATATTCTGGGCGCCAACCGGGATTATCACCCCAAACCGTGGTTCTGGTCGGATCAGTTCGACGCGAAACTGCAAATCGCCGGGCTGAATCTCGGTTATGACCGGGTCGTCGAACGCCCCGGGGCGGGCACGCATGGCGGCTCGGTCTGGTATTGGCGCGAGGGTCGGCTGATCGCGGTCGATGCCCTGAACGACGCCCGCGCCTATATGATCGGCAAGCGCCTGATCGAGGGGGGCAAGTCCCCCTCGCCCGAGGCCGTGCTTGCGGCCACCGAGCTGAAGGCGCTGATGTGATGCGGATCATCGGCGGCAATCTTCGCGGGCTGAAACTGGCGGATGTCGGCGCGGGCGATGCGCAGGTGCATCTGCGCCCGACCACCGACCGGGTGCGCGAGTCGATCTTTAACCTGCTGGTCAATGGCACGCATGGCAATCCGATCCCGAATGCGCGGGTGCTGGACCTGTTCGCCGGGACCGGGGCGCTGGGGCTTGAAGCGCTGTCACGGGGCGCCGCGCGCGTGGCATTCGTCGATGACGGCGTGACCGCGCGGGCGCTGCTGCGCCAGAATATCGACAAGGCCCGCGCCATGGGCACGACCGATGTCTGGCGGCGCGATGCGACCCGGCTGGGCGAGAATCGCGGCCCGGCCTATGATCTGGTCTTTCTCGATCCGCCCTATGGCAAGGCTCTGGGCGAGATCGCGCTGGCCTCGGCGCTGGCGGGGGGCTGGATTGCGCCACAGGCCATGATCGTCTGGGAGGAATCGACCCCGCCCGCCCCGGTCGCCGGGCTGGAGCGGATCGACCAGCGCAAATATGGCGATACCGTGGTCACCCTGCTGCGCCCGGCACAGGGCTAGGTCGCGCGATCCATCTTGGTCGACAGGTGGATCAGGCTTTCGCTGGATTTGACCCCGGTCAGACTGCCGATCTGATCCAGCACATCGTCAAGCTGGCTGGTCGATGTGGCGGCCAGTTGCAGCAAAAGATCGACGCGCCCGCTGGTCGTGTGGATGCGCTCGACCTCGGGCAGGCTGCGCAGCCGCGCCAGAATCGCCGCCTGCGCGCGGGGCTCGATGTTCAGAAGACAGGTCGCGCGAATGCGGTTTTCCCGCGCGGCATCGCCCAGTCGCAGCGTATAGCCCGCAATCGCCCCCGTGGTTTCCAGCCGCTCAAGCCGCGCCTGCACGGTCGAGCGCGCGACCTTGAGCCGCCTTGCCAGCACCGCCACGGATTGCCGCGCGTCCTGCGCAAGATGGGCCAGAATGCCCCGGTCCAGTTCGTCCATGCCCCTCTCCAGACATATTGCCATCAGTTTCGTTAATTTAGCTAATAATTCCGACGATTCCACCTGAATAATCGGTCCAAATGGCGGCGACCGGGCGCAGACTGAAAACAGGGAGAATGATCACAAACTATCGGAGGAATATGCCCATGGGACTGACTGAGGGCCGCGGCCCCAAGCGAATCTGGACCAACCCCGCCGAGATCATCCGTGCGCTCGCGCCCGATAATCCGGTCATGGTCTTTGATCCCGCGGCCCTGTGGGCGAATGCCCGGCGCTTCATCGACGGCTTTCCGGGGCTGGTCACCTATGCGGTCAAGGCCAATCCCGACACGCGGGTGATCCGGGTTCTGCACCGCGCGGGCATCACCGGCTTTGATGTCGCCTCGCCCGATGAGATCGACCTGATTTCACGCATCGCGCCCAAGGCCGCGCGGCATTACCACAATCCCGTCCGCGCGCGTGCCGAGATCGCCCATGCCGATGCCGCGGGTGTCAGGGCATGGTCGGTGGACAGCCATTCCGAACTGGCCAAGCTTTGCGAACTGGTATCGCCCAAGGATTGCGAGATCTCGGCCCGGTTCAAACTGCCGGTGCGCGGCGCGGCCTATGATTTCGGCTCGAAATTCGGGGCGACGCCGGAACTTGCGGCCGAGCTTCTGCGCGCCAGCGCGGATCGCGGCTATATCCCCTCGCTGACCTTCCATCCCGGCACGCAATGCACCGACCCGCGCGCATGGGAAAGCTATATCGAAATGGCCGCCCGGATCTGCACCATGGCCGGGGTCAGGGCCAAGCGGCTGAATGTCGGCGGCGGCTTTCCCTCGCATCGCAATGCGGATGGCGCGCCGGATCTGGAATCCATCTTTGCCGCGATCAAGCGCGCGACGGTGGCGGCATTCGGCGCGGATCACCCGGAACTGGTCTGCGAGCCGGGGCGCGGGCTATGCGCCGATGCCTTTGCCCTGATCACCCGTGTCAAGGCGATCCGCGACGGCGCACATGTGTTTCTGAATGATGGCGTCTATGGCGGGCTGACCGAATTTCCCCAGATCGGCAATCTGGGCCGGGTCGAGGTCCTGACCCCCGAGGGGCTGCACCGCAAACGCCCGGATATCCCGCGCGAGGTCTTTGGTCCGACCTGCGATTCCCTCGACCGGCTGCCCGGAGAGATCCCCCTGCCCGCCGATCTGCAGGAAGGGGATTACGTGATCTTTCACGGCGCGGGGGCCTATTCCACCGTGACCAATACCCGCTTCAACGGTTTCGGCCAGATGATGCAGCTGTCATGCAAATCCGTCGCCTAGGCGGCGCGTTCAGGCCACGTCGGGCAGCGCGTCCTTGGGCGTGACGCCCAGAGCCGCGCAGACCTTGAGGACGAGATCGGGCTTGTTCAGCGTGTAGAAATGCAGCTTGTCGACGCCGCCCGCGACCAGCTGCTCGCACAGCCTGACGCAGACATCCAGCGCCAGCCGGGCCTCGCCTTCTTTGCCTGCCTGAGCGAATGCCGCTTCGGCCCAGGCGGGAACCGAGGTGCCGCAGCGCTCGGCAAAGCGGCGGGCGCCGCCCCAGCTCTGGATCGGCAGGATGCCGGGCAGGATCTCGGCGGTGACGCCCGCCTTCACGCATTGATCGCGAAAGCGAAAGAACGTGTCGGCATCGAAAAAGAACTGGGTGATCGCGCTGGTCGCACCGGCATCCGACTTGCGCTTGAGCCATGCCACATCCGCCGCCGTATCCGGACTGTCGGGATGGGGTTCGGGATAGGCACCACAACGGATCTTCATGTCGCCACGGCCCGCGATCGCCTCGATCAGCTCGACCGAATTGGCGAAACCGTCGGCATGGGGGGTAAAGCGGTCCTGCCCCTGCGGCGCATCCCCGCGCAGGGCGACGATCTCATGCACGCCCGCAGCGGCGTAATCCGCGACGATCTGCAAGGTTTCCTCGCGCGTGGCATCGACACAGGTCAGATGCGCGGCGACATTCAGACCGTAATGGCTGGCCAGCGCCGTCACCGCCTCATGCGTCAGCTGCCGCGTCGTGCCGCCCGCACCATAGGTCACCGAGACGAAATCCGGCCCCAGCGGTGCCAGCGCGCGCGCCGTGTCCCACAGCCGGAACGACTGATCCAGATTCCGGGGCGGAAAGAATTCAAAGCTGACGGCGGGCGTGTTCATGGCGGGTTCCTTATCCTGAGACGGCTTGTCGCATGTCCCCGGACGTGAGACAAATTCATAATCCTCAAGATAGTGTTGAGAAACATTCAAGATGCACCTCGAGCTTCGCCATTTGCGCAGCCTGCGCGCCATTCACGAACAGGGCGGTCTGGCCCGCGCCGCCGAGATCCTGAACATCACCCAATCCGCGCTGTCGCATCAGATCAAGGCGCTGGAGGAACAGGTCGGAGTGGATCTGTTCTTGCGCAAGACCAAGCCCTTGCGGCTGTCGGCCTCGGGGATGCGGCTGTTGCGCACGGCCGAGCAGGTCCTGCCCCTGATCGACGCCGCCGAGGCCGAGTTCCGCGCCGTCGAGCTGGGCCGCGCGGGCAGGCTGCATGTCGCGATGGAATGCCATCACTGCTATGACTGGCTTTTGCCGGTGCTCGATCAGTTCCGCCGCATCTGGCCCGAGGTCGATCTGGACATCCGGTCGAGCCTGTCGCTCAAGGCATTGCCCGCGCTGGTGCGCGGACAGGTCGATCTGGTCATCACCTCGGACCCCGAGGACATGGCCGGGGTGACCTATCAGCCGCTGTTCGACTATGCCCCGACCATGGTGGTTCCCGCCAGCCATCCGCTGGTCGCCAAGGGCTATGCCGAGCCGCAGGACCTGACCGGCGAAACGCTGATCACCTATCCGATGGACCGGGCGCGGCTGGATGTCTATTCGCAATTCCTCGACCCTGCCGGGATCGAACCCGCCCATCACCGTCAGGTCGAACAGACCGCCGTCACGCTGATGCTGGTGGCCTCGGGGCGCGGTGTCGCGGTCATGCCCGACTGGGTGCTGCGCGCCCATGCCGCCAATCCCGAGCTGGCGCTGCTGCCGCTGGGCCAGCGCGGCATGTTGCGCAGGCTCTATGCCGCCGTGCGCGAGGAGGATCTGGGGCAACCCTATATGGCCCATATCCTGCGCCTTGCCCGTACCGAGCCGGTGCGCATGATGCGCCCCCAGCCACAGGGCCGCAGCACATGACACCGGGACGCCGTGGTTTGACATTGCCCGGCAATCCCTTGAAAACTTTCCCCTGAGCAGGCGGCGGGAATTGTCATGAACGATCTTTCGAGCGATCCGGCCCTGATCGTCGAACAAAGCGGCGACCTGTTGCGGCTGGCGGGCGAGTTCACCGTCTGGACCCTGCCCGACCTGCCCGCCGGGGCCGCCAATGCCAGCCGCATCGAGCTGAGCGGGATCACCCGGCTGGACAGCGCGGGGGCATGGTATCTGGCCGGGCGGCGCGATGCCGGGGCCAGCATCCTTGGCCTCGACGCGACGCAGGCCCGCTTTCTGGAGGCCGTCGCCAAGGCCCGCCCGCAGCCCGAGACCCTGCCCCATGCCCCGACCGGCTGGCGCGCGCTATGCGAGGCGGTCGGGCGCGGCGTGGTGAACGGGCTGATCTTCATCCGCGAACTGGCCGAATATCTGGGCCGGTTTCTGGCCGCGCTTGGCCGGGCGATCCGCCACCCGTCACAGTTCCGGCTGACATCCTTTGTGCATCACTGTCAGGAAACCGGGCTGCGCGCGGTGCCCATCGTCGCGCTGATGTCATTCCTGATCGGGGTCGTGCTGGCCTATCAGGGGGCCGAGCAATTGCGCCAGTTCGGGGCCGAGGTCTTTGTCGTCGATCTGATCGCGATCTCGATCCTGCGCGAACTGGGCATCCTGCTGACCGCGATCATCGTCGCCGGGCGCACGGCATCGGCGCTGACCGCCGCCATCGGCTCGATGAAGATGCGCGAGGAAATCGACGCCATGCGCACGCTGGGCATGGACCCGGACATGGTGCTGATCCTGCCGCGCGTGCTGGCGCTGGTGGTGACGCTGCCGATCCTCGGGCTGATCGCCAATATCGCCGGGCTGGTCGGCGGAGCGATGATGACATGGGTCGAGCTGGGCCTGTCGCCCTCGCTGTTTCGCTATCGCCTCATTGCCGATACCAGCGTCGATCATGTCATCGTCGGTCTGGCCAAGGCTCCGGTCTTTGCGCTGGTGATCGGGGTGATCGGCTGCCATGCCGGGATGAAGGTCGGCAAGGACGCGGAATCGCTGGGCGCGGAAACCTCCAGCGCGGTGGTCAAGGCGATCTTTGCCGTGATCGTGCTGGATGCGCTGTTCTCGGTCTTTTTCGCAAAGGTCGGACTATGAGCGCGAATGTCGTCGAGGTGCGCGGGCTGTGCACCCGCTTTGGCCGCCATGTCGTGCATGACGGGCTGGATCTGGATCTGCGGCGCGGCGAGATTCTGGGCGTGGTCGGCGGCTCGGGCACCGGGAAATCGGTGCTGCTGCGCGCCATTGTCGGGCTGATCCGGCCTGCCGCGGGCAGCATCCGGGTGCTGGATCAGGATGTCATGGCGCTGTCCGGCACGGCGCGCGAGTCGCTGGAACGGCGCTGGGGCGTGATGTTTCAGGACGGCGCGCTGTTCTCGGCGCTGAGCGTTCAGGAAAATGTCAAGGTGCCGCTGCATGCCGTGCCCGGGCTGAGCGACAAGGACCGCGCCGCGCTGGCCCAGCTCAAGGTATCGATGGCAGGCCTGCCATGGATCGCGAACGAAAAATACCCGTCGGAACTGTCGGGCGGGATGCGCAAGCGCGCCGGGCTGGCGCGGGCGCTGTCGCTGGACCCCGAGATCGTCTTTCTGGACGAGCCGACCGCCGGGCTGGACCCGATCGGCGCGGATGCCTTCGACCGGCTGATCGTGGGGCTGCGCGATGCGCTGAATCTGTCGGTGTTTCTGGTCACCCATGACCTCGATACGCTGCATGCCTGTTGCGACCGGGTCGCCGTTCTGGCGGAAAAACGCGTTCTGGCCACGGGAAGCATGGCCGAAATGCTGCAAGTCGATCACCCTTGGGTGCGCGAATACTTCCACGGGCCACGCGCCCGCGCCGCCCTTGGCGCGAAGGAGTGAGATCATGGAAACCAGAGCCAATTTTATCCTGATCGGGGCCTTTACGATTGCGGGCTTTGTCGGGCTGCTGGGCTTTCTGATCTGGTTCGCCAAGATCGAAATGAACCGCCAGTTCGCCTATTACGACATATATTTCCCCGAGGTTTCGGGGCTGGGACAATCCTCGGATGTCGCTTTTGCCGGGCTGCTGGTCGGGCGGGTTCTGGACATGCAGCTGGTCGGCGGGTCGAGCGGCGCGGTGCGCGTGCGCATCGAGGTCGCCGAGGATACCCCGGTGCGCGTCGATTCCCGCGCCTCGATCGAGGTGCAGGGCGTGACCGGCTATTCCAATGTCTCGATCAGCCCCGGCTCGGCGGGCAGCGCGCTGCTGCGCGAGGTCAGTGCCGACGGCGTGCCGGTGATCACCGCGAACCGTTCGGCCTTGCAGACCCTGACCGATCAGGGGCCGGAAATGATTTCACGGCTCAATACCGTGGCCGAGCAGATGACCCGCCTTCTGGGCGAGGAAAACCAGACCCGCGTGCGCAATATCCTCGACAATGTGGAACGCTCCAGTGCCAATCTGGATCAGGCACTGGCCGATGTCTCCAGCGCCACCAGCTCGATCTCGGATGCGGCGGCGAATATTTCGTCATTCGGCGACAAGCTCGACGGCATCGGCAAGGCGGCGGAAAACACGATGGGCAATCTCGATGCCGCATTGGCGCGTTTCGGCGAAACCGCGGACAAGGCCGATGCGGCGCTGCAATCGGGCACCGCCACGCTGGACGAGATGCGCGATTACGTTTCGGGCGATCTGCGCGGCCTGACCAGAACGCTGGACGAAACCGCCAGCGGGCTGCGCAGCGACATTGCCGGGCTGACCCGGCGCGCGGGCACGACCATGGACGGGCTGGATGCCACGCTCGAAATCGGCAGCCGCACCCTGAGCGCGGCGGAACGCACATTCGAGGGCGCGGACCGCATGATCAATACCGAGGTCGGCCCCGTCGCCACCGATCTGCGCGCCACCCTTGCCCGCTTCAACGAGGCCATCGGCAGCGTCACCGAGGACATCCCCGAAATCACCGCCCGCCTGCGCAATGCCGCCGACAGTGCTGACAGCGCATTTTCCAGCCTTGAGGCGCTGCTGGACAGCGCCCGCGCCCCGGTGCAGGCTTTCACCAGCGAGGGACTGCCGCAATTCTCCAGTCTGGCCCGCGATCTGCGCGGGCTGGTGCAGAATGTGAACCGTCTGGTCGACGCGCTGCGGCGCAACCCCTCGCAGATCATCACCGGGCCGCGCACGCCCGAATTCCGCCGCTGAGAGTTGCCATGTCCCGAATCCTGCCCATGATCGCCCTGGCTCTGACCCCCGCCCTGTCGGGCTGCGCCGCCATCGCCAACCTGTCGGGCGGCGAAAGGCTGGACGTGTTCGAGCTGCGTCCCTTGCAGGAATCGCGCAAGAGCTGCGGGCGCGGGCGCGTCGCGCAGCTCATCATCGAAGAGCCGAAATCACGCGGCACGCTGAATACCGAACGCATCATGATCCGGCCCTCGGCGATCCAGACGCAATATCTGCCTGATGCGCAATGGGGTGATACGGTGCCGATCACCTTGCAGAACCTGCTGCTGCGCGGCTTTGCCAGCTATGACGTCTTCACCCATGTCGGGCGCGCGCCATTGGGTTCGGCGGGGGATTTCGCGCTGATCAGCGAAATCAACGATTTCAACGCCGAGGTAACCGAGGACGGCGCGCTGGTGCGGCTTTCGGTCGATGCCCAACTGATCCGCGAGATGGACGCCTCGGTCGCGGCGCGGGGGAATTTCGCGGTCACTCACCCCGCCGCCTCGACGCGCAATGCCGATCTGATCCCGGCATTCGACGCCGCCAGCCAGCAATTGCTGGCCGAGATGACCGATTGGGGGCTGCGCGGCGTCGGCGTCAATCCGGGCTCTTGCCGCTGACGGGCCGGTCGCAGCCCTGATCCTGATCAGGCTTGTGTGGTGATCTCGTAGGTGAAGGCCTTGGCATCCAGCTCATCGACGATGCGCCCGCCGATCGTCGCCTGCGGATACATCAGAAATGGCAGGACCCGGTCGCGGCCCGGCAGGTGCAGATCCTCGGCGGTGTTATAGGCGACCCAATTGCCTTCCCAATTGCCGAACAACGCCCCGTTCACCTGCTTGACCAGCGGATCGTTCGGGTCCCTGATCCATGTCTCGGTCTCGGCGCGCATGACTTTCAGGACATCCGCCGGGTCCATCGCCACCCAGCCATAGCCGGTCAGATAGACCTCGGCCCGGCAATGCTGTGCCCCGGTGATGGTCGCGCTGTTCGCGCCAAGCTGCTTGTAGCCAAAGGCCGAAGGTGCGACGCGCACCCCGAACACATCCCGCGCCGGCACGCCCGAGGCCCGCGCAAGACCCACGAACAGCCCGTTCAGATCGGCGCATTTGCCGCCCAGACCCGCCGTGGTCAGCGTCGCCACATTGTCGCCGGGACCACAGCCGGGGGTGTCCATGTTGCGGTAGCAATGTTCGACAATCCAATTATAGATCAGGCGGACGCGGTCGACATCGGTTTCAGCGCCCTTGGTGATCCTGGCCGCTGTCTCGGCCACAACGCCATCCAAAGGCTTGTAGCCGGACGGTTGCAACGCAGCCTTCAGGACCGCCGCATCCTCTTTGAAGGCGGATTCGCTGGTCCAGTCGATGATACGGTTGCGGGTCTCGACCGTGCTGACCAGTTCCAGATGCGGCGCGACGCCGTTTTCAAAGCTGGCATGCAGGAATTTCGTCCCGCCCGGATCTGTGACCAGCTCCGCCGAGGTCGCATTCCCGGTCCAGCTGTCGTCAAGGCTGCGCTGATAATCGGTGGCAAGCGAGGGCACCGGCAGCCAGATCTGCGCCGGGCCGCTGGCCTCAGGCAGGGTGACCACGGTGCGGGTCTGGAACCGGCGCCAGTCGCTGGCGGCGGGCGCATAGGCGCGATCACCCGCCATGGCCGGGCGCAGCAGCCCGCCCAGCATCGGGGCGACCCCGGCAAGCAGCGCGATTTTCAGGAGATCTCTGCGAGAATTCGAAACCATTGTGCCACCTCTTTCAGCTGTGAGCGGACAGGTTGAACATTGCATATTCCCGCAACAAACCTAACCGCCCCGCCGCAACCGATCAACGCCGGAGCGCGCGCGGATTGCGGTCAGAGGAAACTCTGCGGGTCGATATCGACCGACAGGCGCAAATTGGGCGGTGCCTTTGGCAGCAGGGCGAGCCAGCGCGAGATCGCTTGCTGAACCGGGGCCTGCCGCGCCGCCCGGATCAGCATCCGCACCCGGCAGCGCCCGCGCACCCGGGCAATGGGCGCAGGTGCCGGACCCCAGAGATCGGCACCGATGGCGCGCAAAGGCTCGGCCCGGCGCACCATCTCGCGGGCATAGTCATCGACCACGGCCAGATCGGGATGCGACAGGATCACCCCCGCCAACCGGCCAAAGGGCGGCATCCCGGCCATTTTCCGTCCCATCGCCTCGGCATCCCAGAAGTCTTCGTCCTGCCCCGACAGGATCGCGCGGATAACGGGATGCTCGGGCTGATAGGTCTGCAGCAGCGCAAGCCCGCGCGCCTCGCCGCCCTCGCGCCCGGCCCGGCCCGCGACCTGCCGCATCAGCTGGAAACTGCGCTCGGCGGCGCGCATATCCGCGCCCTGCAGACCCAGATCGGCGTCGATCACCCCGACCAGCGTCAGGCCGGGAAAATTGTGCCCCTTGGCCACGATCTGGGTGCCGATGATGATATCGGTCTGCCCTGCCCCGATCTGCGCAATGGCCTCTTTCAACGCGCGGGCGGAATGAAACAGATCCGAGGACAGCACGCTTGCCCTTGCCTCGGGGAAGCGTTCGGCGACCTCTTCGGCAAGGCGCTCGACGCCGGGGCCGATGGCAGCCATCCTGCCCTCGGTGCCGCAGCTTGGACAGGTCACCGGCACCGGCTTGGTTTCGCCGCATTGGTGGCAGACGAGGCGGTTCTGAAAGCGATGTTCGACCATGCGCGCGTCGCAATGATCGCATCCGACCTGCTGGCCGCAGGCCCGGCAGGTGGTGATCGGCGCATAGCCGCGGCGGTTCAGAAACAGCAGCGACTGCTCGCCGCGCGCGATCCGGGCATTGACCTCGGCGGCAAGGCGCGGGCTGATCCAGCGGCCCTTGTCCATCTCTTGCGCGCGCAGGTCGATGGCCCCCATCTCGGGCAGTTCGGCGGTGCCATAGCGCGACCGCAGATCAATGCGCGCATATTTCCCCGCCCCGGCATTCACCCATGTCTCCAGCGAGGGCGTGGCCGAGGCCAGCACCACCTGCGCCTTGCCGATGCTGGCGCGCAGCACGGCCATGTCGCGGGCGCTGTAGAACACCGCATCTTCCTGCTTGTAGCTGGAATCGTGCTCTTCATCGACGACGATCAGGCCCAGATCGGCAAAGGGCAGAAACAGCGCCGAACGCGCCCCCACGACCAGACCGACATTGTTCTGCGCCGCCATGGTCCAGAGCCGCCTGCGTTCGGTCCGGGTGATGCCGCTGTGCCATTCGCCCGGACGTTCCCCGAAACGCGCTTCGACCCGGTTGAGAAATTCCGAGGACAGCGCGATCTCGGGCAGCAGAACCAGCGCCTGCCGCCCCTGCCGCAGGCATTGCGCGACGGCCTCCAGATAGACCTCGGTCTTGCCCGAGCCGGTCACCCCGCGCAGCATCGTCGTGCCATAGCGCCGCCCGGCCAGCGCATCGCGCAACTGCTGCGCCGCCGCAGCCTGATCGGGGGCGAGCGGCTTGCCCGGCAGATCGGGATCGAGCCGGGGATAGGGCGTGTCGCGCGGGGCCAGCGTCTCGGCCAGCGTGCCGGCCTTGATCAGCCCCTGCACCACGCCGGTGCTGACACCGGCAAGCTGGGCCAGCTCGCCCGGCGCAAACCCTGCCCCGCCGTGATCCGCGATCACGCGCAGCACGGCGGCGCGGGCATCGGTCATGCGCTCGGGTTCCGGTCCGGCACGATGCAGGATGCGCCGCGCCGATGGCGGCTGGTCCAGATCCGGGGCTCGCGTCGCCATGCGCAACAGGGCAGGCAGGGGCGTCAGGGTATATTCCCCCATGCGGATCAGGAATTCGATCATCTCGGGGGCCAGTGGCGGCGCATCGACCAGCCGCGCGACGGGGCGCAGCCGGGACATGTCAAATTCGCCCGTGCCCGGCCCCCAGACCGCCCCCATCACCCGGCGCGGCCCCAGCGGCACGACAACCAGCTGTCCCAGCCGGGCACCGCCCTCGGGCGCGAGATAGTCGAGAACGCCCACGACCTCTTGCGTCAGCACCGCGATCCGCGCGCCATGGGGATAGAACAGGGGCCGCTCCATGGGATCAGGCGCGCGTGGTCTTGAAATATCGGGCGGTCACGTCGGTCTCCGGCGGGGCTGGCACGAGTGTGACACGTTGCGTCGATCGATCGCAACCCGCCCGCCCGCACTTCACCCGCGCCGGTTTATGCGCTAAACCCTGTGCAAATCCCGCAACAAGGGCATCTGCCATGAAATTCTTTGTCGATACTGCCGACACCGCTGCCATCCGTGAGCTCAACGACCTCGGAATGGTCGATGGCGTCACCACCAACCCCTCGCTGATCCTGAAATCGGGCCGCGATATCATCGAAGTGACCAAAGAGATCTGCGACATGGTCGCCGGTCCGGTCAGCGCCGAGGTCGTCGCCAAGGACGCCGCCGACATGATCCGCGAAGGCAAGCATCTGGCCCAGATCGCCCCGAATATCGCGGTCAAGGTGCCGCTGACCTGGGACGGGCTGAAAGCCTGTAAAGCCCTGTCGTCCGAGGGCCATATGGTCAACGTCACGCTGTGCTTCTCGTCGGCGCAGGCGATTCTGGCCGCGAAAGCCGGTGCGACCTTCATCAGCCCCTTCATCGGCCGTCTGGACGATATCAACCTCGACGGCATGCAGCTGATCGAGGACATCCGCACGATCTATGACAATTATGGCTTCAAGACCGAGATCCTCGCGGCCTCGATCCGTTCGGTGAACCACATCACCGACGCCGCCCGCGTCGGCGCCGATGTCATCACCGCGCCCCCCGCCGTCATCAAGGCAATGGCCAATCATGTGCTGACCGACAAGGGTCTGGCGCAGTTCGATGCCGACTGGGCCAAGACCGGGCAGAAGATCGGCTGATGAGCAAGGATCAGGCCGTCGATCTTCCCGAGGATCTGCGCGCCCGGCTTATGGCCCGGCCCGAGCTGATCCTTTCCGACCGCGACCTGATGCGCGCGCTGATCGGCGCGCGCGAAGCGGATTTCGGCGACAATGTCGTCGATATCCGTGGCCGGGCGATGGAGGCGATGGAAAGCCGCCTCGAACGGCTTGAAACCGCCCATGAAACAGTGATCTCGGCGGCCTATGACAACCAGTCGGGGATGAACACCATCCACCGCGCGGTGCTGTCGCTGCTCGAACCGATGGATTTCGACGGCTTTCTCGACAATCTCGACAGTTCTGTGGCGCCGATCCTGCGCGTCGAGACCCTGCGCCTGATCATGGACTCGGGTTCGGCCAATTCGACGCGCGAGACGGCGGGCCCGCTCAGCATCGTCCCCGCCGGCACGGTGGCGGAACTGATCTCGGGTGGCAGGCGCGCGCCGCGCGGCGACGATATCGTGCTGCGCCGCGCCGCCCAGCAATCCCAGCCCTATCACGGCGATGCCCGCGCGCCGATCCGCTCCGAGGCGCTGCTGCCCATCGACCTCGGCCCCGGCCGCTTTCCGGCGCTGCTGCTGATGGGCTCGGCCGATATCGGGCGCTTCAACCCGGCACATGGTACGGATCTGCTGCGCTTCTTCGGGCAGGCATTCCGGCTGGTGCTGATCTCCTGGCTGCGCGAATGACCGGCGCGGCCGCGCCGCTCGCACTGGCCCCGCTGATGGCCGAACAGCTCGCGCGCTGGCTCGACAGTGAGCGCGCGACACGCGACCGTTCGGACCACACGATCCGCGCCTATCAGGCCGACCTGCTGGCATTTCTCAGCTTTCTCGGCGGCTATCATGGCCGTGCCGCGGTCCCGGCCACGCTGGGCCAGCTCACGCAAAGCGACATGCGCGCCTTTGCCGCCGCCGAACGCGGGCGCGGTCTGGGCGCACGCTCGCTGGCGCGCAGGCTCTCGGCGGTGCGCAGCTTTATCCGCTGGATGTCGGACCGCCACGGCTTTGACGCGTCCAAGGCGCTGGCTTCGCGCGGGCCGAAATTCACCCGCTCGCTGCCCCGTCCGCTCGCCCCCGACGAGGCCCGCGACCTGCTCGACATCGCCGCCGAAACCCATCCCGAACCGTGGATCGCGGCCCGCGACGTTGCCGTGCTGACGCTGCTTTACGGCTGCGGGCTGCGCATCTCCGAGGCGCTGCAACTCGACGGCGCCGACCTGCCCCTGCGCGAGGCTCTGACCATACGCGGCAAGGGGCAAAAGGAACGGCAGGTCCCGGTCCTGCCCGTCGCCCGCGAGGCGGTGGCGGAATATCTCCGCCTCTGCCCCTTCCCGACCGAAGCCCAGGCCCCGCTGTTTCGCGGCGCGCGCGGGGGCCGGCTGAACGCCTCGGTCATGGGGCAGGCGATGCGGATCATGCGCCAGTCGCTGGGCCTGCCACCGACCGCGACACCCCATGCCCTGCGCCATTCCTTTGCCAGCCACCTGCTGGCCGCCGGGGGCGATCTGCGCACGATTCAGGAACTGCTCGGCCATGCCAGCCTGTCGACGACACAGGTCTATACCGGGATCGACGACGCCCGCCTGCTCGCCGTCTACCGCGCAGCCCATCCGCGCGGCTGAAATCGCCCGGCAGCGGCCGCTTCTGCGTTTTTCAAATACCCCTGCCACCGCGCCACCCGCACGGCCTTTACAGTCCCGCGCAGCCGGGCCAGTAATGCCGCGATGCTCGACCTCTCGCTTGATCTGATCCTTATGCTCGCCGCTGCGGCCTTCGCCGCGGGCTTCGTCGATTCCATCGCCGGAGGCGGGGGGCTGATCACCGTGCCCGTCCTGATGCTGGCGGGCCTGCCGCCGACACAGGCGCTGGCAACGAACAAGGTGCAGGGCATCTTCGGCGCGGCAACCGCCGCCATTTCCTATGCAAGGCGCGGGCTGGTCACCCCTTCGACCCAGATCCGCGAGGCGGCGGTGGCGCTTGTCGCGGGGTTTCTGGGCACGCTCTGCGTCACCTCGATCCCGACCGAGGCCCTGCGCTACCTGCTGCCGGTCCTGCTGATCGCCATTGCCCTGTTCTTTGCCTTCAAGCCCGGCCTCAACGATTTCGACCGGGCGCGGCGCATGTCGCCTGCCCTGTTCGCGATCAGCATCGTCCCCCTGATCGGCTTTTACGACGGGCTGATCGGACCCGGCACCGGGGCCTTCTTCATGCTGGGCTTCGTGACGCTGGCCGGATATGGCGTGCTCAAGGCCAATGCCCACACCAAACTGCTGAATTTCGCCTCCAATCTCGGCAGCCTCATCGCCTTTGCGGCAGTGGCCAAACCGCTCTGGCTGCTCGGCGCGGTGATGGCCGTGGCCCAGATCGCCGGGGCCATGCTGGGATCGCGCCTCGCCATGCGGGTCGGCGCCCGGGTGATCAAGCCGGTTCTGGTCATCACCTCCAGCCTGCTCGCATTACAGCTGCTGCGCCGCCTGTTCTGAGCGTCCGGTTTCGCGATTCGCGCGAAACCCGCCCAAACCGCGAATGGCAATCCATCGCACCGCATCGGACAAACGTGGCCCGGCGCTGCGCTGAAGCCGCCACAAGCCAGCCGCGCCCCATGACCCTCCGGGCAAAGATTCCGTTGTCAAAACAGTTATTTCCACTGACAATTGCGCGATTTCGGCCTTCAGGGCTTTTTCGCCACCCCTTTTTCGCACTATCCTGCGCCAAGATGCTTGAAAGCAGCACATTCATCGGCAACAAGCCCGGACAAACCGGACCATGGCAGGAGGCCAGAGCATGTTGAATTCCGCGTCGCGCGTTGCGGCGGTCCTCACCGCAATCGCAGTCGCCAATACCACCCCCGTCTTCGCGCAGGATTCAACCAAGGAGATCGGCCAGCAAGGTGACTGGACGTCGTTCTCGGCCAGCAGCCCGCGGGAATGCTGGGCCGTATCGGCGCCCAAATCCACCCGTAACACCGATTCGCAGGGCAATCCCAAAGAGGTGACGCGCGGCGATATCCGCCTTTATGTCGCCTATCGCCCCGGCCAGTCGGGCGAGGTTTCCTTTGCTGGCGGCTATCCTTTCGCCCCGGATTCGACGGTCGAGGTCAGCATCGGCGGTCAGGTCTTCACCCTCTTCACCGAGGGCGAAAGCGCATGGCCGGGCTCCAGCTCGGATGACAGCAAGCTGATCTCGGCCCTGCGCTCGGGTTCCAGCGCCATCGTCACCGGCCGCTCGGCGCGCGGCACCGTGACCAAGGACACGTTCAGCCTGTCGGGCATCACCGCGATGACCAATGCGGCCAAATCGGGCTGCCAGTAAGCGCCGATCCCGCATTGACGTGATGAATCTGTGAGACAGGGGCTTCGGCCCCTGTTTTCTTTTGGCCCCGATTAGCCTATATACACGCCTTCCCCCATTGCCGCCCGGATAGCCCAGCCATGACCGCCCCGATCACGCAGGACCTTTTGACCATTCCGCGCAAACTGCCGGAATCGGCGCTGACGAATATCGTCGGCCTGACCCGCGACCAGCTGCGCGACGCACTGATCGAGGCCGGGACGCCCGAAAAGCAGGCCAGAATGCGGGTCGGCCAGATCTGGCAATGGGTCTACCACTGGGGCGTGCGCGACTTCGCGCAAATGACCAACCTCGCCAAGGATTACCGCGCCTTCCTCGCCGAGCGGTTTGAAATCTCGGTCCCCGAGATCGTCACCCGTCAGGTCAGCGCCGACGGCACGCGCAAATACCTGCTGCGCATCGCCGGGGGGCATGAGGTCGAAACCGTCTATATCCCCGAGGAATCGCGCGGCACGCTGTGCATTTCCAGTCAAGTTGGTTGCACGCTGACCTGCTCCTTCTGCCACACCGGCACGCAAAAGCTGGTGCGCAACCTGACGGCCGGGGAAATCGTCGGGCAGGTCATGGTGGCACGCGACGATCTGGGCGAATGGCCGGTGCAGGGCGCACCCAAGGACGAGACGCGGCTGGTCAGCAACGTCGTGCTGATGGGCATGGGCGAACCGCTCTACAATTTCGACAATGTCCGCGACGCGATGAAGGTCGTGATGGATGGCGAGGGCATCAGCCTGTCGCGCCGCCGCATCACGCTGTCGACCTCCGGCATCGTCCCCGAGATCGCCAAGACCGCCGAGGAGATCGGCTGCCTTCTGGCCGTCAGCTTCCATGCCACCACCGACGAGACCCGCAATATGCTGGTTCCGGTGAACAAGAAATGGAACATCGAGACGCTTCTGAATGCGCTGCGCGAGTACCCGCGCCTGTCGAATTCCGAGCGCATCACCTTCGAATATGTCATGCTCGACGGCGTGAACGACAGTGACGCGGATGCCCGCCGTCTGGTCAAGCTGATCCGCGGCATCCCGGCCAAGATCAACCTGATCCCGTTCAACGAATGGCCCGGCGTCGCCTATAAGCGCTCCAGCTGGGAACGGATCGAGGCATTCGCCGATATCATCCACAAGGCGGGCTATGCCAGCCCGATCCGCACCCCGCGCGGCGAGGACATCATGGCCGCCTGCGGCCAGCTGAAGTCGGCCACCGAACGCGGTCGCAAATCCCGCGCCGAAATCGCTGCGGAGGCCCGCGCCTGAACGGCAAGCGCGGCGCTTCCGTCAAGCCTCGGCATGGGTATTTGAAAAACGAAGAAGCCGATCTTGGTGTCCTGCCCCGACGCCGGTCTTCTTCGTTTCATAAATACCCATGCGAGATTGCCGCTCTCGGCCAGCGCCGCCCTCTCTTCGCGAAGGCTTGACGGCAGCAAACTTGCCCTGAGCCGATCAGGGTCGTAGAAGCGGGACGACCAGAATGAGGCGCCAATGAGCAATCGCAAACCCGTCGTCCTTTGCATCCTTGATGGTTGGGGCATTTCCACCCGCCCCGAGCAAAGCGCGCCTGATCAGGCCAATACCCCGAATTTCGACCGGCTGATGCGCGACTGTCCGCATGGCACGCTGATCACCTTTGGTCCCGATGTCGGCCTGCCGCGTGGTCAGATGGGCAATTCCGAGGTCGGGCACACGAATATTGGCGCGGGTCGCGTCGTCGCCATGGATCTGGGCCAGATCGACCTTGCCATCGAAGATGGCAGCTTCTTTGCCAACCCCGAGATCCTCGCCTTTGCCGACAAGCTGAAAGCCAGCGGCGGCACAGCGCATCTGATGGGCGTCGTCTCGGATGGTGGCGTGCATGGCCATATCCAGCATGTTCTGGCGGCGGCGAAGGCCGTGGCCGACAAGGGCGTGCCGGTCGTCATCCATGCCATCACCGATGGCCGCGACGTTCCGCCGAAATCTGCAGATGGCTATGTCGCCACGCTGCTGAAAAAACTGCCCGCCGGGGTCTCAGTCGGCACGGTGATCGGGCGTTATTACGCCATGGACCGTGACAACCGCTGGGAACGCGTCAGCCACGCCTTTGCCGCGATGACCCGTGCCGAGGGGCTGCATGCTGCCGACGCGGCGCAGGCAGTTGAGGCTGCCTATGCCCGTGGCGAGACCGATGAGTTCATCGAACCGACCGTTCTGGACGGGTTCAAAGGGGCCAGGGATGGCGACGGCATCTTCTGCCTGAACTTCCGCGCCGACCGTGCGCGCGAGATCCTTGCCGCCCTCGGCCAGCCCGGTTTCGACGCCTTCGATACCGGCATGCGCCCGCAATGGGCCGCGCTCTTGGGCATGGTCGATTACTCGGCCAAACATGACGAATATATGCAGGCCGCCTATCCCAAGCGTCAGGTCCTCAACACTCTGGGCGCATGGGTCGCGGCCAAGGGACTCAGGCAATTCCGTCTCGCCGAGACCGAGAAATACCCCCATGTCACCTTCTTCCTGAACGGTGGTCGCGAGGCCCCCGAGCCGGGCGAGGACCGTTTCATGCCCGCCAGCCCCAAGGTCGCGACCTATGACCTCGCGCCGGAAATGGCCGCGCCCGAGGTCAGCGCCAAGCTGGTCGAGGCGATCGAAACGGGCTACGATCTGGTCGTGGTGAATTTCGCCAATCCCGACATGGTCGGCCATACCGGCAGCCTGCCCGCCGCCGTCCGCGCCGTCGAGGCCGTGGACAAGGGGCTGGGCATGATGCTGGACGCGCTGGAAAAAGCCGGAGGTGCTGCGGTCGTCATCGCCGATCACGGCAATTGCGAAACCATGATCGACCCCGAGACCGGCGGCCCGCACACCGCCCATACCGTCAATCCCGTCCCGGTCGTCGTCTTCGGTGCCCCCGAAGGGGCTGGCCTGACCGATGGCAGGCTGGCCGATGTCGCCCCCACCGTGCTCGATCTGATGGGCCTCGACCTGCCGCCCGAAATGACGGGCAGTTCGCTGATCCGGCGCGCATGAGGTTCGGCCCGTTCCTGTCGTCCCTTTGCCTTGCCGCGAGCCTTGCGACGACGGCCCCGGCACAGACCACGGCTGTGACGGATTCCGCCTTGGGCGAGGCCGCGCGCGAGGCGGCAGCCGCCGCCGAGATGCTGCGCGAGGCGACGGGGCAGTTGGACGAGGCGCTGACCAAGCAAGATCAGGTCGCCTCGCTGACGCAGATGATCCGCGCCTATGAAAAGGGGCTGTCGGCCCTGCGCGACGGGTTACGCCGGGCGGGTATCCGCGAACAGCAGATCCGCGCCGAATTCGACGCCCGCCGTGACAAGCTGGGCCGGGTCGTCGGCGTGATGACCGCCATGCAGCGTTCACCCGAGACCATGCTGCTTCTGCACCCTTCGGGGCCAGAAGCCTCGGCGCGGGCGGGCATGATCCTGTCCTCGGTCGCGCCCGGCCTGCAAGCCGAGGCCCAGATCATGCAATCCCGCCTTGCCGAGATCGCCACTGTCCGTGCCCTGCAGTTGAGCGCCGCCAATACGCTGGCGCAGGGGCTGGCGCAGGTGCAGGAAGCGCGCCAGCTGCTGGCCTCGGCGGTGACCGATCGCAGTTCGATGCCGGTGCGTTTCGGGCAGGACCCGGCCGAGCTGACCGCGCTGGTGAACTCGGCCGATACGCTCGACGCCTTTGCCGAGGGAATCGTCGGCATGGAAAAGGATATCGGCGCACCCATGTCTGATTTCGAGGGCGCGCAGGGCAGCCTGCCCTTGCCGGTCTTTGGCACGGTGCTGCGCGCCTATGGCGAAGCCGACGCGGCGGGGGTCAGGCGTCCCGGTCTGGTCATTGCCACCGGACCGGCGGCGCTGGTCACCACGCCAACGGCTGCGACAATTCGCTACCGCGGCCCGCTGCTTGATTACGGCAATGTGATGATCATCGAGCCCGCAAGGGGTTATTTGTTGATATTCGCCGGACTTGCGCAGGTCTTTGGCGAGGTGGGGGATGTCCTTGCCCCTGGCGAGCCGATCGGCCTGATGGGCGGGGCGGAACCCCCGGCTCAGGAGTTCGGCGCGGAATTCGTCGCCAATGCCGCCGTTGGCGGCGGTGCTGGACAGACCGAGACACTGTATGTTGAACTTCGCAAGGGCAAGGAAACTCTGGACCCGGCTGAATGGTTCGTGATGAATCCTATCATCGGCGAGGCCAGCCAGAGCACAATGGGCCAGAACACAACCGGGCAGGACGGAACGACCGAATGAAACACTATCTTCTGGCCGGCGTGGTCGGCACCCTGGCAGGCGCAGTTGTCGCCACCCAATTCGCGGGCCCCCTGGTCGCACAGGAGACCGGCAAAAATGCCTCGATCTACGAACAGCTCGACCTGTTCGGGAACGTGTTCGAGCGTGTGCGCGCCGATTATGTCGAGCAGGTCGATGACAAAACCCTGATCGAGGCTGCGATCAACGGCATGCTGACCTCGCTTGATCCGCACAGCTCGTTCCTGTCGGCCAAGGATTACGAGGATATGCAGACCCAGACCCGCGGCAGCTTTGGCGGTCTGGGCATCGAGGTCGGACAAGAGGACGGGCTGGTCAAGGTGATCTCGCCCATCGACGACACCCCCGCCGCCGAAGCAGGCGTCGAGGCGGGCGATTTCATCACCCATGTGAACGGCGAATCGCTGATGGGCCTGACGCTGGACGAGGCCGTCGAAAAGATGCGCGGCCCGGTCGGCTCGGAAATCAAGATCACCATCCTGCGCGAAGGCGAGACCGAGCCTTTCGATCTGACCATCGTGCGCGACACGATCAAGCTGACCGTCGTCAAGACCCGCGTCGAGGGCCATTCCGTCGTGCTGCGCGTCTCGACCTTCAATGACGAGACCATGGACACGCTGAAATCCGAGATGGAAAAGGCGGTCAAGGATGCCGGCGGCATCGACAAGATCACCGGCTTTGTCCTTGACCTGCGCAACAATCCGGGCGGGTTGCTCAATCAGGCGATCGAGGTGTCAGACGCCTTCCTCGACAAGGGTGAAATCGTCTCGACCCGTGGCCGCAAGGCCGAGGAAAGCGAGCGCTGGAACGCCCGCATGGGCGATCTGGCCGAGGGCAAGCCCATCGTCGTGCTGATCAATGGCGGTTCGGCCAGTGCCTCCGAGATCGTGACCGGCGCCCTGCAGGATCACCGCCGCGCCATCGTCGTGGGCACCAAATCCTTTGGCAAGGGTTCGGTCCAGACGGTGATGCCGGTCACCGCCGACAGCGCCATCCGCCTGACCACGGCGCGTTATTACACGCCGTCCGGGCGCTCGATCCAGTCGCTGGGCATCCAGCCCGACATCATCGTCGAACAGCCCCGCCCCAAGACCGCCGAAGAGGAAGAAGAGGACAAGCCGCGTACCGAATCCAGGTTCCTGAGTTCCGAAGCCGATCTGCGCGGCG
This sequence comes from Paracoccus sp. (in: a-proteobacteria), assembly GCF_047973135.1. Taxonomy (GTDB): domain Bacteria; phylum Pseudomonadota; class Alphaproteobacteria; order Rhodobacterales; family Rhodobacteraceae; genus Paracoccus. The sequence continues at coordinate 53,337 of NZ_JBKEBL010000027.1, read as the reverse complement.
CGCTGAACAACGATTCCATCACCGACGAGGAACGCAAGCAGATCGAGGCCGAGGCCGAGCAGGTCGAGGCCACCGCCAAGCTGCGCGAAGAGGATTATCAACTGGCCTATGCCGTCGATATCCTGAAAGGGCTGGTGGCGATGGATTACAATGCCCGCGAGGTATCCGAGGCAGCCAAGCCCGCCAATACCGGCGAGGCTTCAGGTCAGGGCGCGCGGACGGAATGAACGCGCCGCTTGGCCCTTCGGGTCTGCCCTATCGCCCCTGCGCGGGGGTCGTGCTGATCAACCCGCAAGGGCTTGTCTTTGCCGGGCAACGCATCGACCGGCCCAGGGACGCGCCGCCTGCCTGGCAGATGCCGCAGGGCGGGATCGACACGGGGGAAACCCCGCGCGAGGCCGCATTGCGCGAGTTGGTCGAGGAAACCGGCGTCGCGGCTGGTCTGGTCGATGTGCTGGCCGAAACCTCCGGCTGGGTGACCTATGATCTGCCGCCCGAATTGCTGGGCAAGGTCTGGAAGGGCAAATATGGCGGGCAGAAACAGAAATGGTTCGCCATGCGCTTTCTGGGCAAGGACAGCGCGGTGCAGATCGCGACCGAGCATCCCGAATTCGACCGCTGGCAATGGATGCGCGCCACCGATCTGATCGACGGCATCGTACCCTTCAAGCGCGCGGTCTATACGCAGGTGCTGCGCGAGTTTCGGGACGTTCTGGCCTAGATACGGCACGGTCTGGCCCGATGATCCGGGCGGTATGGATATTTGGATGAAGAAGAAAGACGGGGGCGGCGCATCGGGCCGCCCCTGTTCGCGTTCAGCCGCGCAGCAGCGCCAGCAGGCGGGTATCGGCATAGCCGTCGGGCGTCACCCCGCGCGTGCGCTGATAGGCCTTGATCGCATCCGAGGTCTTGCTGCCGATCTTGCCGTCCACGCCGCCCGTATCGAAACCGCGCGCATTCAGCTGGCGCTGGATTTCCGTTTTCTCACTGCTGGAAAGCGCACGATCGCCGCGCGGCCAACTGCCGCGAATGCCCGAGCGGCCGGCGATGGCCTCGCCCAGATAGGCGACCCCCAGCGCATAGCTGTCCGAAGTGTTGTATTTCAGGATGGCGCGGAAGTTTTCCGTGATCAGGAAGGCCGGGCCGCGCGCGCCCGCTGGCAGCAGGATCGAACCCGAAGGCACCGCCGTGCCGTTCATCGTGCGCACGCCCATTCCCGCCCATTGGCTGCCCGAACGGCTGACGGATTTGCCCGTCTGATTATAGTCGAAGCCTTGTGGCAGCACGACCTCGGTCCCCCAGCTCTGGCCGGGGCGCCATCCCATCTGGCGCAGATATGAGGCCGTCGAGGCCAGCGCGTCGGTCGGATCGTTCGACCAGATGTCGCGCCGTCCGTCGCCGTTGAAATCAACCGCATGGCTGAGGAAGGATGATGGCATGAACTGCGTATGCCCCATGGCGCCGGCCCAGCTGCCGACCAGATGGGCGCTGTCCACATCGCCTGCCTGGATGATCCGCAGGGCGGCGACCAACTCGCCAGCAAAGAATTCGCCCCGCCGTCCATCATAGGCCAACGTTGCCAGCGCCGGTACGATCTGCGTGCTGCCACGATTGGCGCCGTAATTGGATTCCATGCCCCAAACGGCCAGCACCACCTCGCGCGGGACGCCATAACGCGCCTCAATGGCCGACAGCGTACTGGCATGGCGCCCGGCCATGGCCCGGCCTGTCGTAATGCGCGAGCCGCCGACCGCGCCATCCAGATATTCCCAGATCTGCCTGGAAAATTCGCTTTGCCGTCCGTCCAAGGCCACAATGCCGGGCTGATAATGCGCACCGGCCATGGCGCTGTCGAAAACGCCCGGTGAAACCCCCGCCGCCAGCGCGCGGGGGCGAAAGGCCATGACCCAGTTGCGGAAACCCGTCTCGCTGCCGTAACCGTTCGCTGTGGGCAGACCGCCGAACTGACCGCCGATCACCGCACCCGGCGTCTGGCTGAGCGAGACGCCGCAGCTGGAAAGCGTGCCGATCAGCAGGGCCGTCAGCGCGATACGGGGAATGCGTCTGGTCATGTCTGTGCCTGTCCGTTTCATTATCTGCCCAAGTTTTGCAGGCACTCTAGCCCAGCCCGGTCCGGCTGGATAGGGGCGGATCAACCCTGCCCTTCGTCGAAAAGCGGCTCGATCTGGGCCACAATCACGGCGTTCTCGGCCAGCGCGCGATCCATCAGGGCGCGTTCCTCATCAGGGATGTCATGGCCCTCGGCCAGGCGCTCGCCGATGGTGCCGTGGCTGGTGACCTCGATGGGGGCAAGATCGGCCTGTTTCAGGATGGCGACGGTTTCGCGCACGGCCTCACCCTCATCCTTGCCCGAGGCATAACAGACCAGCGCCGCGCCGCTTGCGCCCCTGGGCAACCCGTCATCGGCTGCGCGACCGACCTGAACCAGAAGCGTATAGACCTGCTCTGCCATGGCTTTCCCTTTTCCGCGATCTGGGGTCATATCGCCCGAAACGCATGGAGGTGACAATGAGCAAGAGCTTGCACCGCGTCGAGGCCGCGCTTGAGGCCGCCGGCCTGAATATCGAAATTCGCGAAACCGACGACAGCGCGCGCACGGCAGAGGGCGCGGCGGCGGCAGTCGGCTGCGAGATCGACCAGATCGCCAAGTCGATCATCTTTCGCGGCGAGGTATCGGGCCATGTCGTGCTGTTTCTGACCGCAGGCGGCAATCGCGTCGATCCCGCCAAGGCGACCGCGGTGGCGGGCCAACCGCTTGGCAAGGCCGATGCCGACCTGATCCGGGCCGAGACCGGCTTTGCCATCGGCGGCGTGGCCCCCATCGGGCATCTGCGCCGGATCGAGGCTTATGTGGACCCCCGGCTGATGGAATTCGACACGGTCTGGGCCGCCGCCGGCACGCCGCGCCATGTCTTTGCAATTACGCCGGCCGATCTGGTCCGCATCACGTCTGCGCGACAAGCCGATTTCACCGTCTGAATAGCGCTGTCCGAATTCCACCGTCCGGCACAATGAAAAAGGGCGAAAGCCCCGCCCCATTGCCTTTTCCGCATGGCCGTGCCGTCAGGTCACCGCCCGGTACAGCCAGATCAGCACCACCGCGCCGAACAGTCCCGCCACGCCCTGCGCCACCCAGCTGCCGGCCTGTGCGCTTAGTCCGACAAGACCCAGCAGCGCATTGCCGACCACCGCACCGATAATGCCCAGGATCACGTTCAGGATGATCCCGGTATCGGCCTTCATGATGCTGCTGGCGATCCAGCCCGCCAAGCCGCCGACGATGATCGCGGCCAGCCATCCCAAACCCTGCATGCGAAACTCCGTTGCCTGTTCCCTTGTGAGATGGCAACGCGCAGGTCCGGCCAAGGTTCACGCTGGTCCTGCGAATTTTCTTGCCGATCGGCAGATCAGTCGCGCAAAAGCTCGTTGATCGAGGTTTTCGACCGCGTCTGCGCATCCACGCGCTTGACGATCACCGCGCAATACAGGCTGACGCCGTTTCTCGACGGCATCGAACCGGCCACGACCACCGATCCCGCAGGAACCTCGCCATACATGACCTGCCCGGTTTCGCGGTCCACGATCTTTGTGGACTGCCCAATGAACACGCCCATGCCAAGCACGCTGCCCTCGCGGATGATACAGCCCTCGACCACCTCGGAGCGCGCGCCGATGAAGCAGTCATCCTCGATGATCGTCGGGCCGGCCTGCAAGGGTTCCAGCACGCCGCCGATGCCGACACCGCCCGACAGGTGTACATTCTTGCCGATCTGCGCGCAGGATCCGACCGTGGCCCAGGTGTCAACCATCGTGCCCTCGCCCACATGCGCGCCGAGGTTCACGAAGGACGGCATCAGCACCGCCCCCGGCGCGACATAGGCCGAGCGGCGGACGATGGCACCCGGCACGGCGCGGAACCCCGCCGCGCGCCACTGATTGTCGCCCCAGCCGACGAATTTGCTGGGCACCTTGTCCCACCAGTTGCCGCCCTGCGGTCCGCCCGGCATTTCCTCCATGTCGTTCAGGCGAAAGGACAGCAGCACGGCCTTTTTGGCCCATTGGTTCACATGCCAGTCCGCGCCGCGCCGCTCGGCCACGCGCAGCGCGCCGGTATCCATGCGGTTCAGCGTCTCGTCCACGGCCTCGCGGACCTCGCCTCTGGTGGCGCTGCTGATGTCGGCGCGGTTCTCCCACGCGGTTTCGATGGCATGTTCCAGAGCTTTGGTCATCCTGGCCTCTTTTTCAATCGTTGCGGTCCGGGTGGAAACTGTCGTCACGCCGCTATAAGCCTGACGGGCAGTCCGCGCAATCCGCGCCCAGACCCGAGGCCCGCATGACCGACCCCACCGACCGCGCCTATTCCTTTCCCCATAGCGGCGAGGACGCCACGCGCGCCGACCAGTCCCCGGATACCCCGCAGACCCGCGCCCCGGCCTATCGCCTGGCCTTCACGGACCGCGATTTCCTGCTGCGCCCGGAACTGCGCCCGGTACGGCTGCAACTGGAGCTGCTGAAGCCGCAGCTTGTGATGGACGAACGCGGGATCGAATCGACGGTGGTGATGTTCGGCGGTGCGCGCATCCTTGCGCCGGAACGGGCAAGCGAGGCACGCACACCGGTTCTGGCCGAATTGTCGCATTACTACGAAGAGGCGCGGCGCTTTGCCTTTCTGATGACGGAACGCAGCCTGAAAACCTATGGCCGCGAATATGTCATCTGCACAGGGGGTGGCCCCGGCGTGATGGAGGCGGGCAATCTGGGTGCCGATCAGGCGGGCGGGCAATCCATCGGTCTGGGAATCGTGCTGGAACATGAACAGGCACCAAACGCCTATGTGACGCCGGATCTGTGCTTCAATTTCCACTATTTCGCGATCCGCAAGATGCATTTCCTGATGCGGGCGCGGGCCGTGACGATCTTTCCGGGTGGCCTTGGCACCTTGGACGAACTGTTCGAGACCCTTACCCTTGTGCAGACCGGACGCATGACCCGAATCCCGATCCTGCTGTTCGGACGCGACTTCTGGGACAAGGTGATCGACTGGGAGGCTCTGGCGCTGGCCGGAACCATCAGTGACAGCGATCTGGACCTGTTCCGATATGTCGAGACCGCAGATGAGGCGGTCGAGGCCATCGACACATGGAAGGCCCCCCGCGACTGATCCCCGATTCCGCATGATCGCAGGCAGAACCCGGCACAGGGTTTGCCTGCGCCGCAGCCATATCAGGCCGGAACCCGGTTTTCACCGCGCCCCTGGCCTTGGGCCGGTCGCGATCATCGACAGGGGGGGGATTGGTAGCGGAGGAGGGATTTGAACCCCCGACACAAGGATTATGAGTCCTCTGCTCTAACCAACTGAGCTACTCCGCCAGAGAGTGTGGGCGATTTACGTGGTGGCGCGGGGGGCGTCAAGCGATTTTCTTGGGCTTTTTTCGTGACCTTTCATGGGACAGCCTCCCATCGACGGATATTCCGCCAAATCCGCGACCGGTTGCCCCGCGCAAACGGGCCGCGCCAATCCCCAGCGCGGCCCGTCGCGATGTCATCGGCCCATCAGCGCGGGCAGCAGGGTCGCGATCTGCGGGAAGATCAGCACAGCCACCAGCAGCGCCAGCATGGCCACCACGAAGGGCGCGACGCCGCGGAAGATGGTCCAGATGCTGACATCTTCGGTCGCGGCCTTCACCACAAAGACGTTGATCCCCACCGGTGGCGTGATCAGGCCCAGTTCGACCGCGATCACCGCGACGATGCCGAACCAGATCATGTCCACACCCATCGGTTTCAGGATCGCAGCGATGACCGGCACGGTCAGGGTCAGCATCGCCAGACTGTCGAAGACGCAGCCCATCAGCAGATACATCACCACGATGCACAGCACGATCTGGGTGCCCGAGATTTCCAGCCCGGTCAGGATCGCGCTCATTTCGCGCGTGAAGCCCGCAAGGTTCACGAAATTCGAAAAGATCAGTGCGCCGATGGCCACGACAAAGATCATGCCGGTGGTGATGCCGGTCTCGACCAGACTTTCCCACAGGCTCCGGGGGGTCAGCCGGCCGCGCATCACGGCAAACAGCGCTGCCGTTACAACGCCGATCCCCGCCGCCTCGGTCGCGGTAAAGATGCCCAGATAGATGCCGCCGATAATCACGACAAAGATGACCACGATCCCCCAGACGCGGGCCAGAAGGCCCATTCGCGCGCGCCACGGCACCTTGTCGGCACGCGGGCCGGCAGCGGGGTTGCGCATGGTCGTCACGCCGATGGCCAGGAAGAACAGCATCGTCAGCAGCAGCCCCGGCAGGATACCGGCGATGAACAGCTTGGCGATGTCGGTTTCCGACAGCAGGCCATACAGCACCATCGGCACGGATGGCGGGATCAGGATCCCCAGCGTGCCGCCCGCCGCGATAGAGCCGGTGGAAAGCGCGTCGTCATAACCAAAGCGCCGCATCGAGGGCATTGCCACCCGCGACACCGTCGCCGCCGTCGCGATGGACGATCCGCAAACCGCCGCAAAGCCCGCGCAGGCTGCGATGGTGCCCATCGCCAGCCCGCCACGCCTGTGACCCAGAAACGCATTGGCCGCGTCATACAGATCCTGACTAAGCTGGCTGCGATGGATAAAGGCTCCCATCAGCACGAACAGCGGAATCACTGTCAGCGCATAGGATGTGGCCACATCGAACATCTGCTGCCCGGCCATGGCATAGGCAGCATTGAAGGCGCGGGCGTTGATCTCGAACCCGGCATCGCCCCACGAGAACAGGGCCTGATTGACCATATCTGCGCGGGCCCAGGCAAAGCCGATGACCCCGACCGCGATCAGCGACAGGCCAAGCGGCACGCCAAGAAAGGCCATCGCCAGAAGGACGGCAAAACCGATCAGGGACAGGGTCATCCGATTTCCTCACCATGATGTGATGGCGCGACCTCGCGCCCGGTTACGGCCTGCACGATCAGCGACACCGAGGCCGCGACCGCCAGCCATGCCAGAACCGTCATGATCCAGGCGATCGGTGCCAGTGGCATCCCCAGCGATCCCGACAGCGCGCGGCCCTTTTGCAGATGCCCCGCCTGAATCCCCATGCGCCATGCCAGAAAGGCCAGCACGATGGTGGAAAGGATCAGGACAATGACGCGATGCACCTTGCGCGGGCGGCCACGCAGCCTGCCGGTGAACAGGTCGATGGTCAGATGCGCATCGGCGCGCGTCGCCAGAGGCAACGCGGCGAACACGGACAGCGCCATCAGGTACTGCACCATTTCATAGCCGCCATGCAGCGGGGCGCTCAGGAAATAGCGCCCCACGACGTCGATAGCGGTGATGATGGCCATGGCCAGCAGAAACAGGGCCATGACCGCCTCAAGCAGTTTTTCGACCCCAAACCAGATACGTCCGATCATTGCCGGATCGCCTCAGTTGCCGGCGGCCACCTGGGCCACCTGTTCCCGATAGAAATCAAGCGCGGCCTTGCCATCGACGCCCGCAGTATCTGCCGCATCGGTCCAGGTTTGATAGATGGGTTGCCATGCCTCGTATAGCTGGGTCAGCATCTCGTCGGATGCCGGGGTGACGGTGACGCCGTCAGCCTCGATCCGGTCGCGGGCTTCGGCCATCAGCGCATCCGATTCGGACATGCGTCGCGCCAGCGCCTCGCCTGAAACCTTGTGGATCGCCTCCTGATCCTCGGGCGAGATGGTGCCCCAGATGTCGCTGCTGACATAAAAGGCAAAGGCCGGTGCGTACAGGCCGTTGGGCATCTCGGTCACGGATTTGGTGAATTGCTTGACGTTGAAATTCTCGACCGAGGGATAGTTGATGCAGCAATAGGCATCGACCACCCCGCCCGAGATTACCTCGTACATGCGCACGGCCGGACCGGGCGAAACGACCGCACCCAGTTCGGACAGCGCGCGGGCGGAATATCCGGGCAGGCTCCAGAATTTCGCCCCCTTGAAATCCGAGATACTGGTGAAACTGCGGTTGGTCATCGAATAAAAGCTGCCCGTCGGCACTGACAGCAGGCCCAGAAGTTCCACCCCCTCAAGCTTATCAGCTTCGGTGAAATACTCTTGATAGGTGCGCCAATAGGCGACCGAGGCCGATTCCGCGCTGGCGTTCAGGCCAGGCAGCATCGCGATCTGCAACAACGGATTCGACCCCTCCAGAAAACCCGTCATGATATAACCGCCATCGGCGATGCCCTGCTGCACCATGGTCAGCAACTCTGGCGGCGGAGCCAGCGACGCCTCGGGGATTTCGAAATTCACGCGGCCTTCGGTGACGGTTTCGATCTCGTCCAGCCAGGGCCTGATGACTTGCGTATACAACGTGTCGTTCGGCCCGATGAAATTGTTGAACAGGATCGTGGTTTCCGCCGAGGCACCAACAGGCAATGCCAGAAACGCAGACATGGCCAATCCGCGAAGGTAATTCATGTTCTCTCCCCCAATCTTGTCGTGGCCCCTAACCGCCACTTGCCAAGTTATAAGTTAATAGGTTAACTATTAACACGTTAATTCGTCAAGCGCCTTGATCGGTTGCCGCGAAAAGAACCCAGGCCGTCCGCAAGAGGATCGCATGACCGACAAAAACCAGCCGACAGCGATCCGCGGATTCGAGGCCGCCTTACCCATCGCGCTGCTGCGCGCGCGTTCGGCGACAGCCCACAAGTTCAAGCCACACACGGACGCCGCCGGCCTGACCCAGCCGCAATGGCGGATCATGCGCGCGCTGGCCCCCGGCACGCCGCTGGATTCGCGCACGCTGGCACTGCGTTGCGCGCTGTTGCCGCCCTCTGTGTCGCGGATCGTTCGCGTCCTTCTGGATCGCGGGCTGATCCAGCGGCACGACGCCCCGGATGGCCGAAGCCAGCGCCTGAGCCTGACATCAGAAGGCCGCGCACTGTTCGACAAGGTCGCCCTGCTGTCCGAAGCCGTTTACCGTGACATCGAAAACGCCTTTGGCCGCGAACGCCTGCTGGAACTGCTGAACCATCTGCACGCCCTGACCGAGCTTTGCGAGACCCTGCCCGACCTGCCCTTGCCTGAAACACCGAGTGCCCTGGAGGAGACCCAAGAATGACCCAACCCGATCTGATCCTGACGAATGCCCGCATCCGAACCATGGATCCCGACACACCCTTTGCCGAAGCGATTGCCGTCGCCGGGGGCGTGATCGTGGCGGTTGGCACCGCCGCAGAAGTCGATTCGCTGGCCGGGCCCGACACCCGGACCCACGACCTTGGCGGACGGGCGGTCATTCCCGGCCTGATCGATTCGCATACGCATGGGTTGTGGGGGGCCACGCGGGATCTGGTCGAGGTGTTCACCGGCCTCGCCTCCGGTCACGACGAAATGCTGGCCGCCGTCGCGGCGCGGGTGCCGCAGACCAAGCCAGGACACTGGATCATCGCGGGCCCGTGGAAAACGCATATGCGCCCCGAAATGGGGTCGCGTCCGGCGGATATCATCGACCGGATCGCGCCGGAAACTCCGGTCGCGATCAAGGACATTACCCAGCATTCGCTGTGGCTGAACTCGGCCGCGATGCGCGACGCCGGGATCGACGCCTCGACCGCCGATATTCCGGGGGGCGAGATCGAACGCGACGCGCAAGGCAACCCCACCGGCATCCTGCGTGAAAACGCCATGTCGCTGGTGGCAACGCAGATCCTGCCGCCGCCGTCGGAACGCGCGCGCGCGGTGCAACACATGATCAAGACGTTCAACAGCCACGGCATCACCGCCTTCAAGGAACCGATGGCCTTCGAAGCCGAACTGGAAGGCTATGCCGAGGCCGAGGATGCAGGCACGCTGACCGTCCATGTCGCCGCGCATCTGACCCGGCAATCTCCGGTTGACGCCAGCATGACCCCGATCGAAACCCTGCAAGACTGGCGGAAACGTTATGCAAGGCCGCATATCTCGACGGATTTTGCCAAGCTGTTTCTGGACGGCGTCGCCCCCAGCCGGACGGCGGCATTTGTCGGGGCCTATCTGGGGGCCGATCCCGCCGCGCATGACCCGCAGGCCATGCTGATCCTCAAGCCCGATGTCGTGGCCGCCGAGGTGACGGCACTGGATGCAGCCGGGTTCACGGTCAAGATGCATGCCGTGGGCGACCGCGCCGTGCAGGCCGGACTGGACGGGATCGAGGCGGCGCGCAAGGCCAACGGCCCGTCCGGCCTGCGGCACGAGCTGGCCCATTGCCCCTATATCCGCGATCAGGACATCGCCCGCTTTGCCGAACTGGATGCCGTGGCCGAGGTCTCGCCGAAAATCTGGTTCCCGAACCCCGTGACCGCAGGGCAACAGGCGGCACTGGGTGAGGAACGGGCCGATCTGTGCCACCGGATCGGCGATCTGCTGCGCGCCGGGGCCGAGGTGTCCTATGGCTCGGACTGGCCCGCCGCAGCGCCGGACGCGAACCCCTGGACCGGGCTTGCCGGAATGATCAGCCGCCGCGACCCGACCGGCCGTTTCCCCGGAACGGTCGGCGCGGATCAGGCGATCACGCTGGAACAGGCGCTGACGATCTTTACCGTGAACGGTGCCCGCACGATGAATCTGCAAGACCGCATCGGTCGGCTGAAGCCCGGCTTTTCGGCGGATATGGTCGTGCTGGAGCGCCCGCTTGAGGACATGACACCCGAAGAGATCGGCGCAATCACGCCGGACGCGACCCTGTTCGAGGGCCGCGTGGTCCATGGCGCCCTGTCCTAATCGTCGAACCAGCCATCATCCGGTTCCGGCACGGGAATCGCCGACAGAAGCTGTCTCGTGACCTTGGATTCAGGCCGGTCGAAAACCTGTTCGACCGGCCCCTGATCCACGATCTCGCCATGGTTCAGCACGATCACATGATCGCATAGCAGCCTGATCACCGACAGGTCGTGGCTGATAAAGGCGACGGTCAGCCCCATGTCGCGGGCCAGATCGCGCAGCAGGGCCAGAACCTGCGCCTGACTGGAGACGTCCAGCCCCGACACGATCTCATCCGCCAGGATAAAGCGCGGCTGCAATGCGATGGCCCGCGCGATACCGACGCGCTGACGCTGGCCGCCCGAAAGCTGATGCGGATAGCGATCGGCAAATTCCGGCGGCAGCCCGACCTTGACCAGCATCCCGACCGCCTGTTCACGTGTGCCGCCCCGGCCATAACGTTTCAACGGCGCGGCGATCAGCCGCCAGACCCGGTGGCGCGGGTTCAGCGAGGACATGGGATCCTGAAAGATCATCTGCAAATCACTGCGCAGCGGGCGCAGACTATCCTCGTCCAGATGGGCGATGTCGCGGCCGTCAAGGATCACCTGCCCTGAATCCGGCCGCAGCAGGCGCACCAGCACCCGCCCCGCCGTCGATTTTCCCGAACCGCTTTCGCCCACGACGCCGGTGATCCGGCCTCTGGGGATGTCGAAGGAAATGCCTTTCAGAACCTCGACACGCGGGGCCGCGCCGAACAGCGGCTTATGCGCCATGTCGGGAAAGGAAAGGCGCAGGTCGCGCACGGAAAACAGTGGTTCGGTCATCGGCGCGGCCCTGCGTGGCGGCTGTCCTCTTCGGCGATCTGGCGGTGCAGACCGGCGATCAGCGCGGGCGGGACGGGGGTGAACGGATGGCTTGCATCCGCGTGACTGGGCGTGACGTCGATCAGCGCGCGGGTATAGGGATGGCGGGGATCGGCGAAAATCCGGCTGGTGGGGCTGTCTTCCATCACCTTTCCGGCAAACAGCACCGTGACCTTCTGGCTGATCTTGGCGACAACGCCCATGTCATGCGTCACGAACAGGACCGAGGCCCCGGTATCGCGCTGCAATTCCCGGATCAGCCGCAGGATCTGTTTCTGCACGGTCACATCCAGCGCGGTTGTCGGCTCGTCCGCGACAATCAGCCGGGGCGAGGGCGCGAAGGCCGAGGCGATCAGGATCCGTTGCCGCATACCACCCGACAATTCATGCGGATAGCTGGCAAGAACACGGCGGGGGTCACGGATATGCACCAGTTCCAGCAATTCGTTCGCGCGGGCCCGCGCGCGGTCGCGGCTCCAGCCATGGATGCGGACCAGCGGGTCGGTGATCTGCGGCTGGATGCGGCGCACCGGGTTCAGCGCGGTCAGCGGATCCTGCGGGATCAGCGCTGCCTGCGCGGCAATCGCGGCACGGCGGGCAGCGGGCGTCAGCGCACCAAGGTCGCGGTCCTCAAGCAGGATGCGACCGCCGGTGACGCGCAACGCCGGGGGCAGAATACCCAGCACCGCCTTGCCGATCATCGACTTGCCCGCGCCGCTTTCTCCGACCAGCGCGCGCACCTCGCCCGGCTCAAGCGTCAGCGATACATCGCGCAGCAGCCGCTGGCCGTTGGGCAGCGCGATGCTGAGGCTTTGCACATCAAGCGTCAGGGGCCGGGTCATTGCAGCACCGGATCAAAGCGTTGTTTCAACCCCTCGCCAAGCGTCGAAAAGCTGAGAACGGTCAGGAACAGGGCAATCAGCGGGAACAGCAGCACCCACCAGGCGAAATGGATGGCATTGCGCCCTTCGGCAATCATCGAGCCCCATGTGGGATCGTCGGACGAAATCGACAGGTTCACGAATGACAGGATCGCCTCGACAATGACCGCGATACCCATTTCCAGCATCAGCAGCGCAATGATCGAAGGCAGGACGTTGGGCAGGATTTCCCCGATCAGCGTGCCCGGCCGCCCTGCCCCGCCGATCCGCGCGCTGTCCACATAGTCCATGCGCGCCTGCACCATCGTCTCGGCCCGGATGACGCGGGCAAAGCGGGTCCAGTCGATCAGCGCGATTGCGGCAATCACCGAGGTCAGGCCCGTGCCCATCACGGCGACCAGCAGAACGGCGAACAGCACCGGCGGAAAGGCCATCCAGATGTCGATCAGCCGCGAGATGACACGATCCCACCAACCGCCGAAATAGCCTGCGACCAGCCCAAGCGCCGATCCGACGAGGCAGGTCAGCGTTGCGGCGATCAGGCTGACGAACAGCGCGATGCGCGCACCAAAAATCATCCGCGACAGGACATCGCGCCCCAGACTGTCGGTCCCCAGCCAGAACCCCGGTTCTGTGCCTGCCATGAACAAGGGCGGCAGGCGTTCCAGCATCAGATCCTGCATCAGCGGATCCTGTGGGGCGATATACGGGGCAAGGATCGCGGCCAGCGCAAGGATGGCCAGCCAGATCAGCGGCAACCACAGCCTCAGGTTCGGGCCGCCCGTGCGGCGGGACCTTGCGGCGGAAAGATCAGCCATGGCGCAGCCTCGGGTTCAGCAGGGTATAGGACAGATCGACCATCAGGTTGATGGCGATGAACAGCGCCGCGAACAGCAGAACGATGCCCTGAATCAGTGGCAGGTCGCGGTTGATCACCGCGTCGATGGCCATGTTCCCCAGCCCCTCATAGGCGAACAGCCTTTCCACGATCACCGTGCCGCCAATCAGGAATGTGAACTGTACCCCGATCAGGGTCAGCGTCGGCAGGGCGGCGTTGCGCAACGCCTCGCGCAGGATCACGGCGGTTTCCGAAAAGCCGCGCACCCGCGCCAGCGTCGTATAATCCTGCAACAGCGCCTCTTTCAGGTTCTGTTTCAGCATCTGCGCGATCATCGCCGCCAGAGGCAGGGCCAGCGCCATCGCCGGCATCAGCATATGCGCCAACGTCGATCCGACCACATCCCATCGACCGCGCAGCACCCCTTCGGCCACATAGAAATTCGTCGTGAAATCGAAACTCAGCCTCGGGTCGATCCGCCCCGAGATGGACAAGACCGGCCACAGCACGCCGAACAGCAGCACAAAGATCAGACCCCACAGGAAATCGGGGATGGACAGCACCGCGCCCGAGGTCAGATCCAGCCCCAGTTCCGTCACGGTGCCGCGCCTGCGCGCGCCAAGGATGGCGGTGCAGCCCCCCAGCAGAACCGCGATGACCAGCGCCATCAGCGACAGTTCAAGCGTTGCGGGAAGGCGACTGAACACCAGTCCGACGACGGGCTGGCGCAGCGTGATCGAGGTGCCGAAATCCCCCTGCATCACATCGCCCAGCCAGATCGCGAACTGCTGCGGCAGGCTTTTGTCCAGCCCGTACAGGGCGGTCAGGCGGGCGATGTCGGCCTCGGTCGCGCCGGGGGGCAGCATCATCGCGATCGGGTTGCCGGGCGCGACGCGCACCAGCGTGAAAACCACGACGGCAACACCAAACAGCGTCACCACCGTTGTCAGAAGCCGGATCAGAACGGTCTGAAACAGCACCCGATCAGGCCCTGCCTATGGCCTGCGGCAGAAGGTCGCCCGAGGTGTAAGGCGTCACCGTCAGATCCGAACGGAACACCACAGGCATCACATATTGCAGGATCGGGATGACATAGCCCTGTTCGGCGATATAGCCCGACACGGCCTTGTACCCCGCGATCCGCTTTTCCTCGTCGGGTTCGGTGAACAGCGGGGCGATCATGTCGGCCAGATCGGACGAATCCCAGACCGAATGCGGCGAGGGGCCGAACATCGCGAACCCGGTCGAGGTAGACGGGTCGCCGATGGAATTTCCCCAATTGTAGAAGGCCGCCGGGGCCAGCGTGTCGGCGGCGCGCAATTCGTAATGCTTGGCAATCTCATAGACCTCGATTTCGGCCTCGATCCCGACCTTGCGCCACATGCCGACAATGGCCTGGATCATCTCGTAATCCTTGGGCTTGAAGCCGCGCGTGGTCTGGATGGTGAATTTCACCGGGTTGTCGGTCGAAAAGCCCGAGGCAGCCAGCAGCTCTTTCGATTTTTCCGGGTCATATCCGATGACGATACCGGGGTCATAGGCGGCGTATCCGGGGGCCTCAAGCGTGGACAGCGGCACGCCATAGCCGCGCAGCAGACGGTCGATGATCAGTTGCTTGTCGATGGCGTGATGGGCGGCGAGGCGGACATTTTTGTCCAGCATGACGCCGATATCGTTCAAAAAGATCATGCCGATATCGGTGACGGGCACGGCTTCGCCCGACAGCCCGTCCCTTGCGGTCAGGCGGTCATATTCCTCGTACGGGATATTGGCGGTCACATCGGAATTGCCCGATTCCACCTCGGCCACGCGCGAGGCGGCATCGGTCACGAACTTGATCGTCACCGTATCGAATGCGGGCTTGTCGCCCCAGTAATCCGGGAACGCCTTCAACCGCAGATAGGCCCCCTGTTCGAAGGCATCGACCACATAGGGGCCGGTGCCGACCGGGGCCTTTTCAAAGCCCGCCGCACCCGCCTGTTCGTAATAGGTCTTGGGCAGGACGAAACCCGTCAGAAAGGCCATCCACTTGAACAGCGCGGGTTCGAAATCCAGTACGTCGGCGGTGATCACATTCCCCTCGACGCTGAAATTGCCGATCTTGCCCCAGACGAACTGCATCGGATTGCCCGTTGCCGGATCGCCCGCGCGGGTCAGCGACCAGACGATGTCCTCGGGCGTGAAATCGTCGCCATTATGCCATTTGACCCCCTCGCGGACGGTCATGGTGATCTTTGTCCTGTCCTCGCTGAAGCCCCATTCGGTCAGCAGGCCGGGGCCAAAGGACAGATCCGGGTTCTGGCCGATATAACGGTCGAACACCGCCAGATAGACCGCCTGCAACGCCGGATTCACCGCCGAGGGGCCGGTGGTCGGATCCCAACTTTGAACGGGCAGATTATAGGCGATGGTCAGATCCCCGCCCTCTTGCGCCAGCCCCGGCAGCCCCGAGGCCAGCAGCGCGGTCAGCGTGGCCGAACTGCCAAGAAAGCCCCGCCTGGTCAGATTTGTCCCTTGGGTCATCGTTACACTCTCCTGTTGGTCGTTAACCCCGATTGGCCGGGTGTGTTATGAATGCGTGGCCGTCACCGGATTGAACGGGCGGTCAGAAAGCCCGATCCTGCGCCGGTTCCCGCCCCCGGCCAGCAGGCCGCACCGATCATGTGCAATCCCGCCAGTGGCGTGCGCCCGTCGGCAAAACCGCTGACGGGCCGGAACAGGAAATTCTGGTTCAGGTGATGCGAGCCGCAGATCTGGTCCCCGCCGACCAGATTGGGATTGTCGGCCTCCAGTTCCGGCGGCGAGTGGATGGCAAGGCCAAGGATCGTCTGGCGAAAGCCGGGGGCCTGTTCCTCGATCAGGTCCAGCACGCGATCGGCCATCGGCTGCTTTGCCGCATCCCAGTCGCGCGCGTCGATCCGGCCCGCGGCGTCGCCGCTGATATCAGCGGGAACGACGCGCGCCTGCACCCAAAGCACATGCCTGCCCTCGGGCGCGCGGGCCGGGTCGAACAGCGAGGGCTGGCCCACGACCAGCAGCGGCGCCGCAGGCAGCAACCCAGCCATGGCCTGCGCATAGGTCGCCGCCGCCGTGTCGATGGAACGACCGATATGGACATAGGCGAAATCCCTCAGGTCCGGGGCAAGCCAGGGCACCGGCTGGTCCAGCGCAAGATGCAGCATCATCGTGCCCGGCGCATGGCGGAACTGCGCAAGGCCCCGGTCGAAACGCTGGTCTCCGGAGGAACCGATGAGGCGCAGCAGATGTTTCGGCGCAAGCCCTGCCAGAACCCTGTCGGCCGCGATGGTCTGGCCACCCGCGTCAACCCCCGCCACACGGCCATCACGGTGCCGGATCGCGGTGACTTCAGAGCCACATTCCACCGTGCCGCCATGCGCCCCGATCATGGCAACCAGCGCGCGCGTCACCGTATCGGCCCCGCCCTTGCCAATGACCATGCCCATGGCCTGCCCGCCCATCGCCTCAAGATACGGAAAAATCGCGCCGCCCGCGATGTCGGGGGCGAAATCCAGATGCATGCCCCAGGTGGACAGGGCGGTGATCAGGCGCGGATCCTCGAAGGTCTGTTCCAGCCAGCTTCGGGGCGAGGTGACAAGAAACCGCGCGATCTGCATCGTTTCGGCGAATCCACACGACCAGAGCGTCCTGCCCAGAAGGCGCGCAAGGGAACCGCGTGTCATTGGCGTACCCAGCAGGGCACCGATCACGGCCACACGCCGGGGAAAATCATCCATCAGCTTGCGCCAGGTGTCCTTGTCGGCCTCTGAGGCAAAGCTGGCCAGCGTCCGGTTCATATCGGTCGAGACGCCGACGAAATCGCCCGGCTCAAGCGCCTGCGCGAAGGGGTTGGAGATGGGCACCAATTCCAGCCCGTGCCGCGCCATTTCCGGCCCATGCGCCGCCATGAAGGCGGAACCGGCGAACATCGACAGGTTCATCGCCGCAACATCGTGGCGAAAGCCGGGCAAGGTCAGCTCCTCGGTTCTGACCGCACCACCGGGCGCGGGCCCGCGTTCCAGCACCCGCACAGGCTTGCCCCGCGCCGCCAGATCGGCAGCCGCGACAAGACCGTTGATCCCGGAACCGATGATCAGGACCGGCTTGTCCATCTCAGCCCGCCGCAAAAGACTTGACGGTGGCGATGGCTCCGTCCAGTTTCTCGCCCTGCTCATCCTCCAGCGCGGCGACGCGCAGGCGACGCATCCAGTCGGCGGCGTCGGGCCGCCCCTCAAGCAGGGGCAAAGCGCCCATGACGCGGGAAAACTTCGACAGGCTGCGGCTGTGAGTGTCGGAATAGCCCTTGATCAGCCGGTAATTGGCCAGCAGCTCGGCGGCCAGCGCCCGGTCCGTCGCGGCCAGCCGCAGGACGGTGACGAACCATTCGCCGACGAAACTCATCTCGCCCTTGTGGCGCAGCAGCCACCGCCGTCGGGGCCGCAGCGCCGACACGATCCACAGCGACAGGAACCCGCCGATGCGGTCGGTGCGGATGCGGCGGCCCTTGTCGAACCAGCGCGCATACAGCGACTGAACCCCCTTGCTGCGGCGCAACAGGCGGCCAAGCGGGGTCGGCAGGGTCGTCACGAATTCCTCGAACCGGGGATGAAAATATTCGGTCAGCATCAGAACCTGATCATCCGCCACCGAAACCTCGGCCCGGACGCGATCCATCCGCGCGGCGCGGGTTTTCAGATCGGCCACGCGCAGGATGTCGTCATAGCACAACGCGCGGGCGCAGTATTTCGCGGCATTCACCGTCAGATCGAAAGGTGCCGCATCCAGAGCGGCAAGTTTTTCGACCATGTCCAGATATTGCGCGCCATAGGCCACATCCTGATAATCGACGACCTTGCCCAAGCCCGCATGCGCCATGTCGCGCGCGGGTTCCGGCAGGGCGGCAACCCGTGCCTCAAGCGCCTGCCATCTGGCCTTGAGCCGGTCCGGAACCTTCAGCGCCGGGGCAGGCCGTGGCGGGGTTTCCTCAAGCACCGGGGCCGATTTATTACCCTGCGCGACCTCGTAAGCCTCGGCGAAGGCGGCCAGCGAGGCATCGACCCCGCGCCCGGAACTGCGGATCACCTGTTCATAGGCGTCGCGCGAAAAGGGCAGCGCGCCCGACCCGGCGAGCGCACCCAGAAGCGACGAGGAAATCACCGAACCGGCCTGCCTGGCGATGTTTTCCATATCGAAAGCCACGATCTGATCGGCGGCGATACCCATCGCCTCCAGCACCTGCGGGCCATCGGCACGGCCATCGCCGGGAACGATCTTTTCCGCGACCGAGGGAATGCGGTGGGTCGAAGCGATCAGCGTGGTGCGGCCCGGCGTCACGAAACCGCGCATGACGGCGCGCCCGCCCTCCATCAGCTCGGCAGCGATCAGGATATCGACATCGCCCACGGCAGGCGACAGCGCAAAGACCGGCGCCCGCCCGGTATCGCGGCACATCTCGATATAATAGATGGTCGCGCCGGTCCGCTGCGCCACGCCCGCAACCGAGGTGGATTGCGCGCGATAGCCGCTGGCCTCGGCCACGCCGACGATCCAGTCGGTCAGAACGCCTCCGCCCTGCCCGCCCACGGCCAGCGCGGCGAGGGTAATAATGGTTTCGCCATCAGGACCGGGAGAGCGGCGGGCGACGATGGGTTTGGTTTGCGCATTCATCGGAACGATCCTCAGGCAATCAAGATGCGGCGGGCGTCGCGGCGGGCTTGTAGCCACGACATCAGCCTTTGCGCCCGGCCCGCGCGGCGCTTTTCACGCTCATTCGGGTTCGAGACCACTTCGGCCTGATAGAAACTGGGGCACAGCACGGCGGCATCCGCGACCTCGCCGCAATTGCCGCAGCCGACGCAAGTCTGATCGATCGAGGCGACCGGATCATCGCGCAGCGGATCGCCGGTGTCGCGGATCGACAGCGACGGACAGCCCGACAGCCGCAGACAGGCGTGATCGCCGGTGCAGACATCCTCGTCCACGCCGAACCGGGGCCGCACGACGCGCTGGCCATCGGCGGCGGCCTTTGCCATTTCGGGTTTGACGCGGCGCTGCTTGTTCAGCATGCATTCGGACGAGGCGACGATGACCTTGGGGCCGGTTTCTTCGGTGGTCAGCGCCTCTTTCAGGGTGTCGCGCATCTTTGTGACGTCATAGGTGCGGTCGATCTGGCGCACCCATTTGACGCCCATGCCCTTCACTGCGTCGGTGATGGAATTTTGCGTCTGCCTGGTCGCGTTATCTGCGCGCGAGGACAGGATGTCCTGCCCGCCCGTGGCCGAGGAATAATAGTTATCCACAATGATGATCACATTGTCGGATTTGTTGAACACCGCATTCCCGATGGAACTGGTCAGCCCGTTATGCCAGAACCCGCCATCACCCACGAAGGAAATCGCGCGCCGTCCACCCTTGTTCTTGTTGTGAAACGCCGCCGCCGAGGCCGGACCAAGGCCATAGCCCATCGTCGTCGCGCCCAGATCGAAGGGCGGCATGATCGAGAACAGATGGCAACCTATATCCGATGAAATGTGATGCTTGCCCAGTTCCTGTTCGACCAGCTTGGTCGCGGCAAAGATCGGGCGTTCCGGGCAGCCGGTGCAGAACCCCGGCGGACGCGCGGGCAGCACCTGCGACAGGTCGGGGATGGCGACGGGTTCCTCGTTCGTGGCCAGCTTGGCGATCGGCATCCGGTCGGGGGCATGGGCGGTCAGAAACTTGCCGATGCCCTCGACCATGACCTGCCCGGTCAGCTCTCCGCCCATCGGCAGCATGCCCTTGCCCTCAAGCGCGACGGTGCGGCCGGATTTGTACAGCATATGGGCAATCTGCTGTTCGATGTAATTGGGATGCCCCTCTTCGATCACCAGAACGGCATCCTTGCCGTCGCAGAAATCGAGGATCTGGCTGTCCACCAGCGGATAGACGCAATTCAGGACCAGCATGTCCAGATCGGTGTCGCCATAGATATTGGCCAGATCCAGCCGGTTCAGTGCGCGGATGACGGTGTTATAGGCTCCGCCAGGCAGGATCAGCCCGATTTTGGCATCCGGCTTGCCGAAACGTTCGTTGATGCCCTGTGTCTGGATAAAATCCTGCGCGGCGGGCAGACGTTTCGTCAGCTTTTCCGCCTCGTGCAGATAGGTCGCGGGCGGCAGGACGATGCGGTTCAGGTCGCGTTTCGGGTTTTCCAGCGCATCCGACACCGTGAGCGGCGGGCGCCGGTTGTCAGATGCGGTAAACTGGCCGTGGACATGGCAGGACCGGATGCCCACCTGCAACATCACCGGGCTATTCGAGATCTCGGACAGCGCGAAACCGTCGCCCACCGCCTTGACGATCGAAGGCAGGTTGGGGCGCGGATCCAGCATCCAGACCTGCGATTTCATCGCAAACGCATAGCTGCGTTCCTGCATGATGGACGAGCCTTCGCCATAATCCTCGCCCACGATGATCAGCGCGCCGCCCGTCACTCCGCCGGATGCCAGATTGGACAGCGCGTCAGAGGCGACATTCGTGCCCACCACCGATTTGTAGGTGACGGCCCCGCGGATCGGATAATGCACCGACGCGGCCAGCATCGCGGTTGCCGTCGCCTCGGATGCCGAAGCCTCGAAATGCACGCCCAACTCGCCCAGAATATCCTGCGCATCGGCCAGCACATCCATCAGGTGCGATATGGGCGAGCCCTGATAACCGCCGACATAGCCGACACCGCTTTCCAGCAGCGCCTTGGTGATCGCAAGAATCCCCTCGCCGGTGAAGGTCTCGCCCGCACCCATCTTCAACTTTTTGACTTCCTTGGCGAATGAGCGTTCGGCCATGGGTGGTTCCCTTCAGGTTACATCTGGCCCGCACGGCGCGGGCGACGATCAGAAATCATGGTGGCGGATGTCATGCAGGATCCGCGTCAGCAGCGCGTTGAAAATCGCGCGTTCGGTTTCGCTCAGCGCGGCCAGCATCGTGTCGCGCATGCCCGACATCGCGGGCCAGGCGGCGCGATAGGCCGCACGGCCCGCATCGGTCAGAACGATCAGACGGACGCGACCGTCATCGTCCTGCGCCTCGCGCCGGATCAGCCCCGCCTGCTCCATCGAATCCAGCGTGCGCGAAAAGGTCGATTGCTTGATCACCGTCATCACCGACAGCTCGTTGACCGTGCGTGGCCCGCTTTCGGCCAGAACGGAAAGCGCGCGCATCTGCGGCACGGAAATTCCAACCTCTTTCAGCGCGGTCTCGACCGCCCTGTTGTAGCGCGCGATGATGCGATTCATCAGATAGGGGGTGAACTGTTCCAGATCGCCGGGCAGGCTGGTCATGCGCCCAACTCCTTGGCGACCAGAAAGCCCGATCCGCCTGACAGCCCCGGCCCCGGATGTGTCGAGGCCCCGATGTGATACAGCCCCCCGACGCCCGTGTCGTGGCGGCGGCTGTCCGTAAAGGGGCGGAACAGGAAGAACTGGTCCAGCGTGCAGGCCCCGCCATAGGGATCGCCGCCGACAAGGTTCATGTTATAGCCCTGAAGATCAGCGGGCGAGATCGCGCGGCGTTTCACCACCCCGTCGCGGAACCCTTCGATGTGTTCGTCAAGGATCGCTTCGATCCGGTCGGCAAAGGCCTCGCGCAGCGCCTCGTTCCATTGCCCGTCAGCCGACACGGGAATTTCCCCCCGCGCATCGCCTTTGACCACGCGCGGAGCCTCGGGCATTTGCAGCCACAGGACGGTCTGACCCGCAGGCGCGCGGGTCGGATCGGCGGCGCAGGGCTGGCCCACGCAGATCGTCGGGGTTTCGGGCAGCATACCGCGTTCCGCCTCGTTTCCAGCCTTTGACACCCCGTCCAGCCCCGGCGTCAGATGCAGCAATTGCACCCTCTCCAACCCCGGCGTTTTCCACCGCACATCCCCGTCAATCAGATAGTGAATCTGAAAATTTGCCTTTCCATATCGATACTTGCGCAGATCGTCCTGCCGCGCGGGCTGTGGCGCAAGCCGCCCGTAAAGCTGGTTTGGCGTGACCGATGCCAGCACCGTCGCCGCCGCGACTTGTTCGCCGCTTGTCAGTCGCACGCCCGTCGCCGTCCCGCCCGCGACGGTGATTTCCGCCACCTCGGCATTGGTGCGCAGCGTGCCGCCATGTTCCTCGATGATCGCGACCAGCGCGCGGACGATATTCGCCGCCCCGCCCTTGACCACGGGCGCGGATGCCGCCTCAAGCGCAAAGCCGATCACCTGCCCCATCTGCCCCGAAAACGCCGCCTCGGGGCCAAGCCCCGCATGCAGGCACCACGGTGCCCACAGAGCGCGTGTCAGATCGGACCCGAACGAGGTCTCAAGCCAGCCCCGCATCGAGGTCAGCGCCCCGCCAAGCGTGCTGGCAAGCCCGCGCGGCTTGCGCCGCCAGCCCTCTTTCGCCAGCAGCTTTGCCGTGGACCGCGACCACGGGTCGCCCCCCATCAGTCCGAACAGCAGGTTCGCATTGCCCGCGAAAGCGTCCAGATCCGCCGCAAGCTGCGCCCCGTCGCCCGGATGCGCCGCATCGAAGGCCGCCACATTCGCCGCGCGGTCGGTTTTGTAAACCAGCGCCCGCCCGTCAGGCAGCAGCACCCCGGTCGGGGTATCGGTTGCACAAAATTCGACCCCGTGCCGGGCCAGATCGGCGGCAAGCGCGCCATGCGCGGCCCCCGTGACCCACAGCACAAAGGTCGTGGCAAGGGGATCATGCACCACCCCCTCGACCAGCGTTTCCGAGCGGATGCAGCCGCCTGCCACCGCCTCGCGTTCGAACAGCGTCACCCGCCTGCCCGCCTTGGCCAGCATGGCCCCGGCGGTCAGCGCGTTGATGCCCGATCCGATGATGACAACCTCGCCAGCCGCGGCCATGATCCCCGCGCCCTGACGATCAGCCCGCCACCAGCGCCAGCGCGCGGACGGGCGAGCCGGTACCGTTGACAATCTTCAGCGGCGCGGTGATCAGCACTGCCCCTTTGGGCGGCAGCTTGTCCAGATTGGTCAGCGAGGCCAGCCCATAGCGGTTGTTCTTGTGCAGCAGGTTATGCGCGGGAAATGGAATTTCGAACCCGCCAGCCGCACCTGCATCGGTGCCCACGCATTGCGTTCCCCATCCAAGCGCCTTCTTGTCCATCAGATACTGGATCACTTCGGCGGTCGGCCCCGGCGTATGCGGGCCGTTTTCGTCGGCGTTCAGATAACGGTCCTCATCGGTGTTGTACTGATCCCAGTCGGTTCGCATCAGCACCCATTCACCTTCGTTGATGGTGCCATGCGCGGCCTCCCATGCCTTCAGATGGTCCAGAGTCAGCAGGAAATCGGCATCCGCCGCCGCCTCGGCCGAGCAGTCGATGACATTCGCGGGGGCGACGAAATTCTGTGGGTTGATCGTATCGACCGCGCCATCCGGAAAATCCTTGCCGGTGATCCAGTGATGCGGCGCGTCATAATGCGTGCCCGAATGTTCGCCCAGTTTCAGCCAGTTCCACGCCCAGAACGGCCCGCGATCACCGTATTCCGAGATTTTGTGAATCTCGACCTTGGGGGTGTCGTCGGCCAGTTCGGGCGGCAGCTTCAGGATCGGCGTCTCGGGTCCAAGCGGCGCCGAACAGTCCACCACCCGGATCGACCCATCCAGCAACCCGGTCGCAAATTTTCCAAGAACATCCGTTGTATTCATCACTCACTCCCTGTCAGTGCCTTGAGGCATGCCTTTTATCTGGATATATGCAAACACATGTACCTGAATATTTCAAGTACAAAATTTCAGGCCCGAGTTGCTGGCGACCCCGAGGCAGGAACATTTTTTGCCCAAGCGCTACGCGAATGAGGATTGAAAGGGTAAATTCATGCAATATAATGGCCGATAAAAGCAGAAGAATAAAGGTAAGAATACCTTACGCAAGCTCGCTGTTTTAGCGTCCATATTGCTTGTTTGATTTTTATATTAAATATTAATTTTTCCAAATAGTCAAGAAAAAGAAGATCAGAGAAAAATCGTAGAAAATGGCCGAGCCTGCCTTTGCCCCAAACGACGGGGCTGACCACGCCTCACGCTCTGAAGCATCCTTTGAAACCGACATCAAGGCGCTGTATAGTGCGTTGACAAAGTTCACATTGCTATTCTTCATCGGTTTTTTCTGTTACTATCTGTTCATCTCGCTAAGGGAAATTCGTGACGAAGAACGTGCGGCCAAGGAACATATTGCTCAATATATAAATTTCTTCCTGCCGTCGTTGCAAAATTATGATTTCGACACGGTCAAGAAAAACGCGACCGAGCTACAGGCCATCGCAGATCTGAAAGGTGTCAAGGTTTCCGAAAGATTCGGCTATGCCATTTTTGACACATTGGAAGACGACAAAATATTCACCGACAACCATGACATCAAAGATGCCAAAGGCGTTATTGTCGGATCGATAACTGTTGAGCGAAATCAGCGCAACATTCTGTACGAACTTCCCGGACTTATGCTTTGGGCATCGTTACTGACGTTTCTGATTATTATTCCCTGCGGCCTGACATTATATTATGTCTTGAACGGATATGTAAGAAAACCTTTGGCTGCGTTGACCCGCGCCGTCGATTCCACCCTGAAAACTGGCGATCTGACACAGATGAACTATGAGGGTTCCAACGCTTTCGGTTCACTGGCAACAAAATTTAACCACATGCAGGAGAAAATTCGCACTGAAAAAGAGCTTCGCACCCTTGAAAGCGAAATTCTTCAGGATGTCATGTACGCTCAGAATACTGTTATCGTGGTCGAGGCGAAAGACGGTCGAACGCGGACGAACTTCAACAGATTCTCAAATATTAAAAATCCGGTCATTCAGGAATTGACCGAAAAGCCGATCTATTCCATTTCGGATTTTGAACACTGGATCGGCGACCAGTCGTCAAGCTGTGCCGGGCACCGCCTGTTGATTGCCGACGGGACCGATGATCGTGACTCAAAAAGCCAGATTCTCATGGAGATGAACGACGGAAAATTCTGGGTCGCCGATATCGTCTGTTATCCCGACAAATTTGACGCCATGATTTTTTCCGACCAAACCGCTGTTTACATGGCAGAAAAACTGCGGGCACAAACGCAGAAGCTTGAGGCCCTTGGCTCGCTTGCCTCTGGTGTCGCCCATGATTTCAACAACGTTCTTGCGATTATCCTTGGCGCGGCAGAGCTTGAGGGATCGAAAGCCGAGAATGCGTCAAGCCGGAATATCTCGCTGATCCAGAATGCCGCAGAGCGGGGCCGGGCAATCATCAATCAGCTTTTGCTGTTTTCCCGCACCAAACCGCTTGAGCAGGAAAAAATAGATCTTTCGGCCTTTCTTGACGAGGCAAGCACATTGTTGCAACCGCTGCTGATGGCTGACATCAAGCTTGCCGTTTCTTACGAACAGGGTCTTGGTATATATGTCAACAAGGATCAGCTTCACGTCGTCCTGATGAATTTTTCGGTCAATTCCAGACATGCCATGCCCGATGGTGGAAAGGTCCGGATCGAGGCCCGGCGCATTCTGGAGAATGAGAAAAAGCATTATGATCTTGCTGCCGGAGATTTCATTTCCCTTGCCTTCACTGACAGTGGACAAGGCATGCCGCCAGAGGTGATCGAGCGGATTTTTGAACCGTTTTTCACCACCAAGGCCGCAGGCAAGGGAACCGGGCTTGGGCTTGCGATGGCTTATGGCTTTGCGCAGCAATATGGCGGCAAGCTGGTTTGCGAAAGTCAGGTCGGCAAGGGCACGACGATGCGGATGATCCTGCCGGCGGTGACAATCGAAAGAAAAGCCGCGCAGAAGGCTGTCGTCAAAAGCCGTGGCCTTGGCGGCATTTCAATTCTTCTTTTCGACGATGACGAGGCGTTGCTGGAAATCACCCGGATTTCACTTGAGGCGCGCGGCGCCACCGTTCACGCCTTTGACGGAATGGCAAGTTTCGTGAAGGCGATCAACGCCTCGGATATTCCCTGCGATATTGTTATCAGCGACAATATTCTGGTTGATTCCAGATCAGCGGATATTGTCAGCGTCGTCCGGCAGAAAATTGGTCCCGTCCCCGTTCTGGTCGCCAGCGGGATGGAGGACGATTCGATCACTGCGATGCTGGACGCAGGCACGATCAGCGGCTTTCTCAAGAAACCCTATGTCCGCGCCGAATTGCTGGCAGCGGTGGAAAACGCCCTTCCACCCGCCGGGACAGCAGCCGCAGAGGCCCGGCTATCCCACGTCACCGCATGAGACAGGCGCATTACGCCTGCAACGGCGCGAACAGATCCTGCAACGTCGCCTCGTTCAGCAGCATATCTGCGGCCTCGCAGGATTCGTCGAATAGCGCATCCGCCAGCGCCTGCTTGCGTGCCTGCATCTCCAGGATTTTCTCTTCGACGGTACCGGCGGCCACAAGACGGTGAACAAAGACCGGCTTGGTCTGGCCAATGCGATGGGTGCGGTCCATCGCCTGTCGTTCCACCGCAGGATTCCACCACGGATCATACAGGATCACGGTGTCAGCTTCGGTCAAGGTCAAACCCAACCCGCCGGCCTTGAGGCTGAGCAGAAAGACCGGCGCCTCGCCACGGGCAAAGCGGTCCAGCACCTCGGCACGATTCCTTGTCTGACCGGTCAAAGACAAGAATGGGATGCCCGCCGCTGACAGATCGGTCTCGATCAGGCGCAGCATTTCAACGAATTGCGAAAAGACCAGCACGCGGCGGTTTTCGGCCATCAGTTCCGCCAGCAATTCGCCCAGACGGGCGCGCTTGGCGCTATCGACGGAACGGGCCGCATCTGTCTTGACCAGCACCGGATCGCAACACACCTGCCGCAGCTTCAGCAGCGCGTCCAGCACCGTGATCCGCGAGGCAGCAAGGCCACGCGCGGCGATGGCTTCGCGGACGCGGGCATCCATGGCACTGCGCACGGTTTCATACAGCGCCTGCTGGGTTTTCGGCAGATCGACACGGTCGAGGATCTGGGTTCGCGGAGGCAATTCGGCAGCCACCTGTTCCTTGGTCCGGCGCAACAGAAAGGGGCGCAGGCGGCGGTTCAGACGGGCTTGCGCGGCCATGTCGCCCTGCTTTTCGATGGGCGTGCGAAACAGCGTCTGAAAACGTTTGCGATCCCCCAGCAGGCCGGGATTCACCCAATCGGTCAGCGTCCACAGATCTTGCAGCGAGTTTTCCAGCGGCGTCCCGGTCAGCGCCAGCCGCCCCTTTGCCGGAATATCGCGCAGGGCCTTGGCCATCAGCGACGCCGGGTTCTTCAGGGTCTGCGCCTCGTCCAGAATGACCAGCGGCCAGTCCTGTTCCGCCAGCCAGTCGCGATCGCGCGCCAGCAGTGGATAGGTCGTGATCACCAGATCGGCGCCAGCGACCTGATCGTGCAGCGCGGCGCGGCCCTGCCCGTGCAGAATCACCAGCCGCAGGCCGGGCGTGAACTGCGCCGCTTGCGTCTGCCAGCCATGCAGCAGACTGGTCGGCACGATCAGCAGCGCCGGGCCGGGCGCGCCCGCCTCGTGCCGGGTCTGCAACAGGGCAAGGGTCTGGATCGTCTTGCCCAACCCCATGTCGTCGGCCAGAACGCCGCCAAAGCCCGTCTCAAGCAGCCGCATCATCCACGCGACACCAAAGGCCTGATAATCACGCAGCTTTGCGGTCAATCCCCGTGGCGGCACGAAATCCCGCGCCTGCGCCTTCGCCAGCACCCGCAGGCTGCGCGCCAGCGGCAGGATCCCGGCATGGTCGGCAAAGCGGATGGAACTGCCCTCAAGCGCCTCTTCCGCAAGGCCGGCAATGTCGGCCTCGGCGGGATGCAGCGCGCCAAGCTGAGTGTGATGGGTCAGGAACAGATGCAGCAGCGGCGCAACGGGGCCAAGGTCAAGCGGCACATATCCCTGCTTGCCGCGATCCAGCCAGATTGGCCGTTCCGCAAGGTAGCGTGTCAGCGTGTCAAGATCCAGCAGGCCCGGCAAAGCCAGCCGCGCCTGTTCCAGAAAGGCGGCGATCAGCGCGGCGACATCCAGCACATAGCCGCCGATCTCGGCCTGAAACCCCAGCGAAAACCAGTCATTGCCCTGAAACGCCGCACCCGCCTCGGACCGGGTTTCAACGGACAGCACCGCCCGTTCCGTACCACGAAGAAAGGGCCATTTCTTCGTCTCTTCTATCTGCCATCCGTCGCGTTGCAATTCGGGCACCACATGGAACGCAAATTCGATACCGTCCCGCGCGGTCGAGACCCTCTGCGTGCGGCAGTTCAGCTCGCCCTCGGCGAAGGCAAAACCGCAGGCCTGCATACGTTCGCCGGGGCGATGAAATTCCAGCGCGGACACGGGCAATGCGCCCGCTTCTTGCAGCCGCGCGGCGCAATCCGCCTCCCATCGGTGATCGCGGGCAAGGACGACGACATCGCCGTTCTCGACAAGGCGCGGGTCGTCATCGCCGCAATGCACCTGCTGCCCGTCATACATGAATTGCAGCGTCAGCGTGGGCAGTTGCACCGATTGGCCATGGTACCGCCCGCCCTGGCGCGCGGTTTCAGCCCCCAAAACCAGCCGCGCGACCTGCTGTTTCGCGGCGCGGCGTGTCTGGCGGATGGTGCGGGGCGCGGGCAGCGTCAGACCGGCCAGCGCCTTGGGCAACGCCTCGGCCAGCGGCGCAACGTCCAGGGGCTCGACCTCGGGGCTGGACTGCACGATCCGCAGGATTTTGTCGCTGAGGCAGTGCCCGGCCTCGCCGATCAATCCCCGCGCGGCATCGACCCACAGCATTGCCCGATTCATCATGCGCAGATCCAGCGGCTGACCCTGGCCGTCCTGAAAGATCAGCCGCTGTTTGCCGTTCGCCATCGTCGTCCAGCCCAGTTCCGGCTCTGGCCGTTCGCCGGACCATGTCAGTTGCGCATCGGGCAAGTTGTCATGCAGGAACCGCCCGGTCGCGCAGAGCCTCTGGATGACGGCAGCGGCATCCCCGCCCGCCGGACGCAGAAATTCGGGCAGGCCATAGCCGGAATGACAGTCCCACAGCCCGGCCCGCGCCAGAGCCGTCAGCAAATCCAGATCCACGGGGCGGATGAATGCCTCGGCGACACCGCCCCGCAAGGTACCTGAGACATCGTGCCGCCGGATGGATTTGTTCAGCCCGGTCCTGGCAGCGTTGATCTGCCCCTTGTAAATGTCGATCTTCACCTGCTGACCATGGGGGATCAGCACGTAAAGCAGCCGGGCGTTGACCTTGTCAGGATAATCCTCGGGCCGCGCCTCGGGCTTTTCGGTATCTGGCACGGCACATTTTTTGATCTGACCCAGCCAGCCCAGATATTGTGGCGAAAGCGACGGGCTCTGGCCCTGCCGTTCCATCCAGACCACCATCGCTGCGGCGACATGCTTGCAGTTATAGCCGACCGGGCAGGTGCAAAACCCCTCGACCGCCGAGCTTCCCACGCTGATCTGCTGGCGATAGCTTCGCCCGCGTCCGTTCGCGACCCGCGTATGCAGAAGGCCGTCATCCGCGACATCGATCGAGACGACATGGTCGCGCCGGGCATAGTTCAGCCCGCGTTCCAGCGTGCCCTTGTCAAAAATCCTGTCCAGCCGGATCGTCATTCATCTGTCCCTACACCGGGATCGGGCGGCGGGCCAAGTACCTGCCCCGAGATTTCGCCGGCGGTGTCGCGCAGAATCGCCAGCACGTCGTCTTGCGGCGGGGCGGCGTAATTGTCGATACGGCGCAGATACGGGCAGGTCAGCGCGGCAATCGCATTGCCGAACGGGTCGAGAATCGGGAACGAGATATTCACCGCACCAATCGCCGTCTGGCTTGCCCCGCAGAAAAAACCCGCCTCGCGGATCCGGTCCAGATGTGGCTCGAACTCTTTGCGCGGAATGGCCGTTTCGCCACGCACCAGCCGGTGTTCCTGCATCAGCCGACCACGGATTTCCGGGCGTTGAAACGCGGCCAGAACCGCACCCGAACCGGTGTTGAACAAGCCGATGACCGAGCCCGTCCGCAGCGATAGCCGCCAGTTGCCGGGGGCGGAAAAAGCGCTGCTGATGATCACCTCGCCCTCTTCCAGAACGGCAAGGTGGATCGACTGTTCGGCCTCGCGGACAAAGACCCGCATCCGCCCCTCGGCGGCGTCCAGCAGCCTTCGGCGCGGCGGATGCGCATCGGCCAGCACCAGCAGGCGCAGGCTGAGATAATAGCGGTCGCCATCAACGCTGCGGATTACATATCCGCGCCGCACCAGCGTATCCAGCATCCGGTAGATTTCATTCGGCCCGCGGCCAAGACCCTTGGCGATTTCGGCCTGCGTCAGACCATCCGACGAGGCGGCCAGCAGTTCAAGAATATCCAGCCCCTTGTCCAGCGCAGGCGCACGATAGCGCACCGCGTCAGATGATCCGTTCGACATGCCTTCCCCCTTCTTGCCCACCGGTGGCCACCGCTTTTCACAAGAAAACGGTTGACTCGGCAATAGCCCCCACTTATGAATACACCACTCAAATACAAATACTAGCGACTGCAGTTTTCAGGTGAAGATCGTGGCAGCCGTCTCCTTTGGATTCTCTGCGACATCTTTGATTACGGTGCGGTTAAGGGTGCTTGCAATCCGTTTCGACACGCCGCCGGCGGGTGGCACAGGAGGGATCACGGGGGGATGAGGAATGGCTGACGATGCGGCGCTGAGCCAGCGGCTTTCAGGGTGTTATACCGGGGTCGTGCATGATGTGATGCGGGCGATGGGGTTGAAGAATTTCACCCTGCCCGCCGAAATTACCCCGCTGATGCCGGAAAAGGTTCTTTGCGGTCCCGCCTTCACCATCGAGGGGCATCCCGACGATACGGCGGGCGATCACGAGACGCTGCTGGCCTGGACCGGGCTTTTGTCGCAGGCCCCCTCGGGGCATGTCTGGGTCTGTCAACCGCATACGCACGACCTTGCGCAGATGGGCGAATTGTCGGCCGAAACGCTGAAGAACAAGGGCGTTCCGGGTTGTGTCCTGGACGGGCAGGCGCGCGACACGCATTTTCTGGTGAAGATCGGCTTTCAGACCTGGCGACGCGGGCATACACCAAAGGATGTTGTCGGACGCTGGCTGCCGACCGGCACGGGCCACGTGATCCATATCGGCGAGGTCGCGATCGCGCAGGGCGATTTCCTTCTGGGGGATCGTGACGGCATGGTGCGGGTGCCGCGCAGCGTGGTGGCCGAAGTCACCGACAAGGCGGTCGAGGCGATGCAGACCGAAAGCAAGGTCCGCAGCGCCATCCTTGCGGGCACGGACCCGCAGCAGGCCTATCTGAAATATGGCAAGTTCTGATGCGCATCGCCGACCTTGAGCTGCACGTCTGCGCTGTCGATCAGCAGCAAATCCGGGGCGGGTTGCGCGGTCCGGGCGGGGGCAAGCGGCACGAATTTCTGGTTTATACGCTGCGGACCGAATGCGGGCGCAGCGCCTCGATGTTCGGTTTCGGCGGGGCCAGCGCAGTTGGTTCGGCCCATCTGGCGAAATCGCTGGCGCCGTTCCTGGCTGGCCGCAATGTCCATGACCGAGAGGCGTTGTGGCACGATTTCCGCCTGCGCAACCGGATGTGGGGGCATTTTCCGATCTACATCTGGGGGCCGGTCGATTGCTGCCTGTGGCTTCTGGCGGCCGAGGCGGCGGAACTGCCGCTGTACCGGTATATCGGGGCGGTGCGTGACACGGTGCCGGTCTATGCCAGTTCGATGTTTCTGGACACGGCAGATGATTACGTCGCCGAGGCGCTGTCGATCCGCGATGCGGGCTTTGCCGCCTACAAGCTGCATCCCCCCGGCCGCTCGGTCGAGGATGATCTGCTGATCCACGAGGCGGTGCGCAATGCCGTCGGTCCCGGCTATACCCTGATGAGCGACCC
This sequence comes from Paracoccus sp. (in: a-proteobacteria), assembly GCF_047973135.1. Taxonomy (GTDB): domain Bacteria; phylum Pseudomonadota; class Alphaproteobacteria; order Rhodobacterales; family Rhodobacteraceae; genus Paracoccus. The sequence continues at coordinate 21,094 of NZ_JBKEBL010000027.1, read as the reverse complement.
GGTCACGACAATGACCCTGCCGCAGGCGCTGCGTTACGGGCGCGGGCTGGAACGGATGAACTATGCCTGGTTCGAAGAACCGATGGCCGATGAAAGCATCCCCGCGCTGGCCGAACTGACCCGGCAACTGGATATTCCGGTGGTTGGCACCGAAACGCTGGCCGGGCATCCCTATAGCCTGGCTGACATCGTCGCGCGCCATGTGGTCGATGCCATCCGCGCCGATGCAAGCTGGACAGGCGGCGTTACCGGGGTGCTGAAATCGGCGCATCTGGCCGAGGCATTTGGCATGAACTGTGAAATCCACACCGCAATCTTTCACCCGCTGGAACTGGTGAACCTGCATCTCTGCGCGGCGGTGCGGAACTGCACCTATCTTGAACTGCTGGCCCCGGTCAGCGATTTCGCCTTCGGGCTGAAGGACGGGCTGCCGGTGCGGAACGGCATCGCGGAACTGCCGCAGGCACCGGGTCTGGGGCAGTCTCTGGACTGGGATCTGATCGAAAACTCGACCATGGAGAAGATGTAATTGTCAGGCGAACGCATGTCCAACACCCAAGGCGGGTTGTTACGCCTGGCGGCCAGCGACAACGTGCTGGTTGCCACCGGCCCGGCAGGCCCCGGCCCCGCCCACGTCAATGGCGGCGATCCGATCACGCTGCTGGCGGCGGTCACTCTGGGTCACAAGGTGGCCGCGCGAGACATCGCCAGGGGCGAAAAAATCCTTAAATACTCTGTTCCCATAGGCTCGGCCACGGCTGACATCGCCGCAGGCGAACATGTGCATATCCACAATATGAAAAGCGACTATACGGCCACGCATGTGCTGGACGAAACGGCGAAGGGGGGCAGCGATGCTTGAGGGTTATTTGCGCAGCGACGGCCGCAAGGGCATCCGCAACCACGTCGCCGTCGCCTATCTGGTCGAATGCGCCCACCACGTCGCGACCGAAATCGTTCTGCCCTATCGCGAGGAAGGCGCGCATGTGATCGGCTTTCCGGGCTGCTTTCCGAACGACTATGCGCAACGGATGATGGAACAGCTTTGCACCCATCCAAATGTCGGCGCGGTCGTGCTGGTGTCGCTTGGCTGCGAAAGCTTCAACCGCTTCAAGCTGGAAAAGATCATCGCGGCAAGCGGACGACCGGTCGAGACCATCGTGATCCAGCGCAGCGGCGGCACTCGCGCCTCGGTCCAGAAGGGGCGCGACTGGGTGGCGGGTCAGATCAAGGCGCTGGCACAGGCCGAGAAAGTGCCGATGGAGCTGTCGGAGCTGGTCGTCGGCACGGTCTGCGGCGGATCCGACGGTACCAGCGGGCTGACCGGCAACCCGGCGGTCGGGCTGGCCTTCGACCGTCTGGTCGAGGCGGGCGCGACTTGCATCTTCGAGGAAACCGGCGAACTGATCGGCTGCGAGGGCATCATGTCCGCGCGGGCGAAAACCCCGGAACTGGCGGCGGAGCTGACCGCATCGGTCGAAAAGGCCGCCTCTTATTATGCGACTCTGGGATATGGCAGCTTTGCCGCCGGCAATGCCGAGGGCGGGCTGTCCACCATCGAGGAAAAATCGATGGGCGCCTATGCGAAATCCGGCAGTTCGGCGATCAGCGGCCTGATCAAGCCGGGCGACATTCCCCCGAAGGGCGGGCTGTACCTGATGGATGTGGTCCCGGATGGCGAGGTGCGCTTTGGCTTTCCAAATATCTCGGACAATGCCGAAATCGTCGAGATGATGGCCTCGGGCGCGCATCTGACGCTGTTCGTGACGGCGCGCGGCTCGGTCGTGGGGTCTGCGCTGGCGCCCGTCATCAAGATCTGCGCCAACCCCGAAACCTATGCGCGCCTTGCCGATGACATGGATGTCAATGCCGGTCGCATCCTGTCCGGCACGCCCCTGTCCGATGTGGGCGACGAAATCTTCGACCTGACCCTGCAGGTCGCACGCGGCCAGCAAACCGCCTCAGAGGCGCTTGGGCATGCCGAATTTATCCTGACCTATAAAAGCTTCGAGCCCATCGGGCCCGCCTGCCTGCCAGCCTGAGGAGAGATCATGGCAAGACTGACCGGAAAAACCTGCCTTGTCACCGCCGCCGGACAGGGCATCGGACGCGCGACCGTCGAGGCCTATCTGCGCGAAGGCGCAACCGTCTGGGCGACCGACCTGAACGTCGAGACGGTATCCTCGATCGCGGGCGCAACCGCGCGGCAACTGGACGTGACCGACAAATCCGCCATCGACGCACTGGTGGCCGAGATCGGCACCGTGGACGTGCTGTTCAACTGCGCGGGTTTCGTGCATGCCGGCTCGATCCTGGAATGCGAGGACAAGGACTGGGATTTCTCGTTCAACCTGAACGCCAAGGCACAGTACCGCCTGATTCGCGCGGTTCTGCCCGGAATGCTGGCCAAAGGGGCGGGATCGATCATCAACATGTCCTCGGTCGCGTCCTCGGTGAAGGGCGTGCCCAACCGCTTTGTCTATTGCGCGTCCAAGGCAGCGGTGATTGGCCTGACCAAATCCGTCGCTGCGGATTTCGTCACGCGCGGCATCCGCTGCAACGCGATCTGTCCGGGCACCGTGGACAGCCCCTCGCTGCATGACCGACTGCGCGCCACAGGCGATTACGACAAGGCCATGACGGAATTCATCGCCCGTCAGCCCATGGGCCGCGTCGGCAAAGCCGGGGAAATCGCCGCGCTGGCCGTCTATCTGGCCAGCGAGGACAGCGGTTTCACCACCGGCCAGTGCCATATCATAGACGGTGGCTGGACGGTCTGAGCCTGCCCGACCCGCCGATTGCCTGGGTGTTCCGGCGGGACGCAGCGAACCACCAGAAAAATCAGCCCCCCGGAACCGGCTGCCGCGGTCCGGGGGGCTGTGCAGTCAGGCTGCGCGCCTCTTGCCGGGCGGCTGGCTGCTTCGATAGGTGCGCGGGGGAAATACTGTGGAGACCCGCGCCCTTCGCCTGACGTTCGGTTGCGGGGCCGGTTCCCCGGCCCGCGCGATCAGCTTAGCTGCACCCCGAGGTGCCGCCGCAGGTGTTGCATTTCATGCAGGTACCGTTGCGGACCAGCGTATAGTTGCCGCATTCGCCGCAGGGATCGCCCTCGTATCCCTGCATCCTGGCCTTGGTGCGCGCGTCCAGTTCGGTCTTGACCGAAGCTGCGGCCTGAAAGCCGGTGGCGGTTTCGGCCATGCCGGTTGCGACGGCGGCTGTAGAGACTCCGCCCTGCAACACCATCAATTCCTGCGGCAAACGCTTGCGCAGATAGCCGGCGCTGCTGATCTGTTTCAGCATGGTCAGCGATTTCAGTTCGGTCTGCTGACGGACCGGGGTAAGGTTCGGCCCCTCGGCCTCGCCCTCGCCCAGATCGTCAAAGCTTGCCCCCTGCGGTTTCACATGCGCAAGATCGGTACGGTCCAGATAGGACACGGCCAGTTCACGGAACACGTAATCAAGGATCGAGGTCGCATTCTTGATGCTGTCATTGCCCTGCACCATGCCCGCCGGCTCGAACCGCGTGAAGGTGAAGGCGTCAACAAATTCCTCAAGCGGAACGCCGTATTGCAGGCCCACGGACACGGCGATGGCGAAATTGTTCATCATCGCCCGGAAGCCTGCGCCTTCCTTGTGCATGTCGATGAAAATCTCGCCCAGGGCACCGTCATCATATTCGCCGGTGCGCAGATAGACCTTGTGCCCGCCGACAATGGCTTTCTGGGTATAGCCCTTGCGACGCTGCGGCAGTTTCTCGCGATGGCTGCGGACGGCCTCTTTCACGATGATCTTTTCGACGATCTTCTCGGCGATGACGGCGGCCTTTTCCTGCGGGCTGCCGGTAGCCAGAATTTCTTCGGCCTCCTCGTCATCCTCGACCAGAGCGGCGGCCAGCGGCTGCGACAGTTTCGAACCATCGCGATACAGCGCGTTGGCCTTGATCCCCAGCGACCAGGACAGCTCATAGGCCGACAGCGCATCCGCAATGGTGGCGTCGTTCGGCATGTTGATCGTCTTGGAGATCGCGCCCGAGATAAAGGACTGCGCGGCGGCCATCATGCGGATATGGCTGTCCACCGACAGATAGCGCGTGCCCTTCTTGCCGCAGGGATTGGCGCAGTCGAACACCGCGTAATGTTCGGCCTTCAGATGCGGCGCGCCCTCCAGCGTCATGGTGCCGCAGACATGGTCGTTGGCGGCGTCGATCTGGGCACGGGTAAAGCCCAGATGACGCAGCAGGTCAAAGCCGGGATCGTTCAGCTTGTCAGCCGGGATGCCCAGGGTGCGGGTGCAGAAATCCTCGCCCAGAGTCCACTGGTTAAAAACAAAGCGGATGTCAAAGGCAGTGGCCAGCGCTGCCTCGACCTTTTCGATCTCGCGCGGGCCGAAACCATGACCGGCCAGCGCCGTATGGTTGATGCCGGGGCAGTTGCCAAGGCTGGCATGGCCCACGGCACTGGCGATGATCTCTTCGATCTGGGCACTGCCATAGCCCAGCATCTCAAGCGCGGCGGGAACCGACTGGTTGATGATCTTGAAATATCCGCCGCCCGCCAGCTTCTTGAACTTGACCAGGGCGAAATCGGGCTCGATCCCGGTGGTGTCGCAATCCATGACCAGCCCGATCGTGCCGGTGGGGGCAATGACCGTCGCCTGCGCATTGCGAAAACCGTGATCCTCGCCCATGGTCAGCGCCTCGTCCCACGCCTCGCGGGCCAGCGCCACCAGACGCGGATCGGGGCAGTTCTGCACATCCATCGCGACGGGGCGGACATTGACGCCGTGATAGGCATCGGTGCCATGCGCGGCGGCGCGGTGGTTGCGGATCACGCGCAACATGTGCTTCGCGTTGCGCTTGTAGCCCGGAAAGGCCCCCAGTTCCGACGCCATCTCGGCCGAGGTCGCATAGGCCACGCCGGTCATGATCGCGGTCAACGCACCGCACAGCGCGCGCCCCTGATCGCTGTCATAGCCAAGGCCCATATTCATCAGCAGGCCGCCGATATTGGCGTAACCCAGCCCAAGCGTGCGGTAATCATAGGACCGCTGAGCGATCTCTTTCGACGGGAACTGCGCCATCAGCACACTGATTTCCAGCGTCACGGTCCACAGCCTTGTCGCGTGGACATAGGCGTCGGCGTCGAACTGACCATCCTGCCAGAAGGTCAGCAGATTCATCGAGGCCAGATTGCAGGCGGTGTCGTCCAGGAACATGTATTCGCTGCACGGGTTGCTGCCACGGATCGCGCCGTCTTCGGGGCAGGTATGCCAGGCGTTCACGGTGTCGTGGAACTGGATTCCGGGGTCGGCGCAGGCCCAGGCCGCATGTCCGATCTGGTCCCACAACTCTCGCGCGCTGATGGTCCGGGCGACCTTGCCATCGGTGCGGCGCAGCAGCTCCCACGGGGCATCATTGCGCACCGCGTCAAGGAAAGCGTCCGTCACCCGTACCGAATTGTTCGAGTTCTGTCCCGATACACTTACGTAAGCTTCCGAGTCCCAGTCCGTGTCATAGGTCGGAAATTCGATGCTGTCGAAGCCCTGACGCGCATATTGCAACACGCGGTTGACATAGGTTTCCGGTATCATCGCGCGTTTGGCCGCGCGGATCGCCGATTTCAGCCCGTCATTCGTCGTCGGGTCGGTCGCGTCGTCCATGCCGCCATCCCATGCGCGGATCGCGGCGAAGATGTCGTTCAGACGGGCCTCGTGCATCTTGGAACCTGCGACAAGGCTTGCGACCTTCTGTTCCTCGATGACTTTCCAGTTGATGAAGGACTCGATGTCGGGGTGATCCATGTCGCAGATCACCATCTTGGCGGCGCGGCGCGTGGTGCCGCCCGATTTGATCGCCCCTGCGGCGCGGTCTCCGATCTTCAGAAAACCCATCAGCCCGCTGGATTTTCCGCCGCCCGACAGGGCCTCGCCCTCGCCGCGCAGGCTTGAGAAATTGGTGCCGGTGCCGCTGCCATATTTGAACAGACGCGCCTCGCGGACCCACAGATCCATGATGCCGCCCTCATTCACCAGATCGTCGCTGACCGACTGGATAAAGCAGGCATGGGGCTGGGGATGTTCGTAGGCGCTGTCGGATTTGACCAGCTTGCCGGTCTTGTAATCGACATAGTAATGCCCCTGGCTCGGGCCGTCGATGCCATAGGCCCAGTGCAGGCCGGTGTTGAACCATTGCGGGCTGTTCGGCGCAGCCATCTGCCGGGCCAGCATAAAGCGCATCTCGTCGTAATAGGCGCGGGCGTCGGCTTCCTTGCTGAAATAGCCGCCCTTCCAGCCCCAATAGGCCCAGGCACCGGCCAGACGGTCAAAGACCTGCCGGGCGCTGGTTTCGCCGACATGCCGCTGATCCTTGGGCAGCTTGTCCAGCGCGTCCTTGTCGGCAACGCTGCGCCACAGAAATTCGGGCACGCCCTTTTCCTTGACGCGTTTCAGCGCGGCTGGCACGCCAGCCTTGCGGAAATATTTCTGCGCGATGACGTCGCTTGCCACCTGCGACCAGCCATGCGGCACCTCGACCTGATCGTTGCGGAACACGATCTTGCCGTCCGGGTTGCGGATTTCGCTGGTCGTCGTCGTGAAATCGACCTCGCCGTAAGCGCCGGTCTTTTCACTGGTAAAGCGCCGTTCGATCTTCATGCCTGCCCCTCTGAGCTTTATCTTCACTGTCCCCCGGCCCCGATTTCCGGACGGCGCCGCCCTCGCTGACGGGCGGAAAAGCGGCAGGCGGACGAACCGCCTGTCAGTCCGGGTCGAATTGCCAGCCGGTCGATTCTTTAGATGCCGGTCTGAGACCACTACATCTTGTGCCAACCTCGCCACGACGCACAAACTGACGTGAGTTTACCAAAATTTCAATCACATTTTTTGAGTTTTTCGTAACCGCAGCGCGTTGACATCACGTCAGGTTGCAGAACCAGAGATTCGCACACAGGGCAGCGCGCGGGCTTCACGTCAGCCTGCAACGTTCACAATTTAATGTGTGATTTCATTTGATTATAGAGAAACCTTCCCGGTCCGTCCACAGGGTTATCCCCTGATTCATCCCAAGGTTGTGCACACCTGATGCAGCCACGCCACAGGCGTCAGGTTTTTGCGCCGGAACGTCGCAGGTCAATGATTTCGCAATCCGTCACCACCATATCCAGCGGCTGATCATAGCTTTCCGCTGAAATTTCCGGAACTTCCTGACAGGAAAATGCCAGCCCGATCGCCGTCACCGCGCCGTTTTCACGCAGCAATTGCAGGGTTCGGTCATAGTATCCTCCGCCATAACCGATCCGGTTTCCCGCACGATCAAAGGCGGCAAGCGGCACAACCAGAACTTGTGGCACAATTCCGGGGACCGATTCGCCAGGATGCGAGGTGCCAAAGGGACCGGGCTCCAGCGCGCCGCCATTCCATTGCCGAAAGATCAGCGGCACGCCCTTGCCCGTCACCACCGGCAGGCATAGCGGCCCCTCATGGGCAGCCATGGCGGGCCGCGGATCGGCCTCGTCGCGCATGGGCCAGTACCCGGCCAGCGCCCGGCCAGCAAAGGGGGCCAGTGCCGCCAGCAGCCGCGCCGTCAGCGCCTGCCCGTCCCCCCCCTGCCCGGCCCGCACAGCCAGCGCCCGCGCGCGCAAATCGGCCTTGAGGCTCATAGCAGCACGGCCGAGGCAAGGCCCAGAAAGGCGAAAAAGCCGACCACATCGGTCACGGTCGTCACGAATGTCCCCGAGGCCAGCGCCGGATCCGCCCCGGCCTTTTCCAGCGCCAGCGGGATCAGGATCCCCGCCAGTGCCGCCACAGCAAGGTTGACGATCATCGCGATGCCGATCACGGCGGCCAGATTGACCCCGTCGAACCAGATCCAGGCGACAATCCCCATCACCACCGCAAAGGCCAGCCCGTTCAACAGGCCGACAATGGCCTCGCGCCGCACGACGCGCCAGACATTGCTGCCCGTCAGGCTTTTGGTGGCCAGCGCGCGGACCGCAACCGTCAGGGTCTGGGTGCCTGCATTGCCGCCCATCGAGGCCACGATGGGCATCAGTACCGCCAGCGCCACAATCTGCTGGATCGTGCCCTCGAACAGCGCGATGACCAGCGATGCAACGATGGCAGTGATCAGGTTCACCATCAGCCAGGGCAGGCGCTGGCGCAGGGTTTCAAGAACCGTGTCGGTGATGGCCGAATCCTCGCCCACACCGGCAAGGCGAAGGATGTCCTCTTCGTGTTCCTCGTCCAGCACGGACATGGCGTCATCAATGGTGATGACACCGACCAGCCGGTCATCCTTGTCCACGACCGGCGCGGAAATCAGGTGATACTGGTTAAAGGCATAGGCGACATCGCCTTCCTCGGCATAGACGCTGACGGTGCGGAAACTGTCCTCGACGATGTCGCGCAGCGCCACCTCGCGCCGCGACGCCAGCAGCCGCCCGAGGGCGACATACCCCAACGCGTGACGGCGCGGATCGACCAGAATCACATGGTAGAACTGTTCCGGCAGCCAGTCGGCGCTGCGCAGAAAGTCGATCGCCTCGCCCACGGTCCAGTGCTCGGGCGCGGTAACAACCTCTGATTGCATAAGGCGACCGGCCGAATATTCGGGATAGGTCAGCGACTGTTCGACTGCGGCGCGATCGCTTTCATCCAGCGCAGCAAGGATTTCCTCGCGATCCGGCTGATCCAGATCCTCGATCAGGTCAACGACGTCATCGCTGTCCATCTCGCGGACGGCCTCGGCAAGGACCGCGCGCGGAAGGGCGTCCAGCACCTCTTCGCGAATGGCCTCGTCGATCTCGGACAGGATTTCGCCGTCGATCTCACCCGAATAGAGGCCAAGAAAGGCGCGACGCCCGGCCCCGTCCAGCCGCTCGATGATATCGGCAATATCGGCCGCGTGCATCGGTTCCAGCAGCAGGTTCAGCCGCGCCGCATCCTCGGCCTCGATGGCGTCGTCAATCTGCTCCAGCAGCTCGCGGCGGGGCAGGAAATCGTCTTCCTCGTCACGCTCGGGCGATGCGTCGGCGGGCTTTTCCTCGGGCTGGGGGCGTTCGTCGTCAGCCATGCCGCGTCTCCTTCGCGTGTGGGGTTGAGCGGATGAATAGGACGGACGGATCAGCCGTTCAACAAGCCGATTGCCTCGCGATGCAGGTCGGACGTCGCGGCGGCGATCACCCGCCCACCCCCGGCGGCAGGCCCGCCCTGCCAGTCGCTGACAACGCCCCCCGCCGCCTGAATGACCGCAATCGGCGCGGCGATGTCATAGGGCTGCAACCCGGCCTCGATCACCAGATCGACCTGCCCCAATGCCAGCAAGGCATAGGCATAGCAATCCAGCCCGTAACGCGTCAGCCGGACCCGCGAGGCGACGCGCTGAAAGGCCGCGCATTCCGGCGGAGTGCCGATCTCGGGATAGGTGGTCATCAGCGTCGCGCCGTCCAGCCCGACCCCGCGCCGCACCGCCAGAGGCCGCATCCCGTCCGGACCATTCAGCACGGCACGACCCAGCCCGCCCTCGAACCGTTCGCGCGTATAGGGCTGATCGATCAGGCCATAGCGGACCCCCTGCGCGTCGCGCAACGCAATCAGCACGCCCCAGCTAGCGGCACCGCATATAAAGGCGCGAGTGCCGTCGATGGGGTCAAGAACCCATGTCAGACCGCTGCGCCCCGCGCTGTGGCCATATTCTTCGCCCAGAATCGCGTCATCCGGCCGGGCCTGGGCCAGAATCGCACGCATGGCACGTTCCGCCGCACGATCAGCCTCTGTGACCGGATCAAAATCGGCGGGACGCTTGTTGTCGGCTTCCAGCCCGGCGCAGCGAAACAACGGCAGGATGGCATGCCGCGCGGCATCGGCCATCCGATGCGCGGTTTCGATAATCTGTTGCGCGTCATCCATCGCCGCCCCCGTCACATGGTCAGGGGCAGGTTTAACGCGCCAGCGCAAAAGCTGCCAGAGCCGACGGCAAGCGCGGCTCTGGTTCGGTATCGGAAAGTGGCGGCGTCAGGCCGCGTCGGAAAGAACCCGCGCCAGTTCGAAAATCTGGCGGCGCTGCGCGGCTGGCATCGCGTAATAGGCGCGAACCAGTTGCAGGGCCTCTTTGTCGGCGAGGATATCCCCCTCGACCTCTTCGGTTTGCGCGCCCTCATGCAGCCCTTCGAAGAAGAAGCTGACCGGGACATCGACCGCCCGCGCGATATCCCACAAACGGGATGCCGAAACACGGTTGATCCCGGTTTCGTATTTCTGGATCTGCTGGAACTTGATCCCAACCTTGTCAGCAAGCTGCTGTTGCGTCATGCCAATCATCCAACGACGATGGCGGATACGCTTGCCAACATGAACATCTACACCGTGCTTCATAGCCCAACCTCGTTACAATCTATACTGGTACTAACTCAACCCCCGACAATTTGCGAGTGTCAGTGTGGTTAATGTCTATGTTTCTAACCAAAAAGACAGGTTCCGATCAAGCGGGACTTGTCTTTTTAGCCATGTCCAGACAAGTAAGTGAACTGATTGTTTTATTTCCGCGAGGTTTTGATGTCCGATACGCCCCGAATCGCCCTTGTCGAGACTTTGGGAAGCGATCCCGTCATCCGCGCCGCCGATCCGGCCGTCCGGCGGGGCGATGCGATTCTGGTCAGGATGCACGCTTCGGCCCTGAATTTCGCTGATCTGCTGAAGGCGAAGGGCCAGTACCAAGAGGCCGAAACCCCGCCCTTCATCCCCGGAATAGAAGGCGCGGGTGTGGTCCAGGAGGCCGGGCCAGGCAGCGCCTTTGCGCCGGGGGACCGGGTGGCAGTTCTGACGGCGGGCACCATGGCCGACCTGATCGCCGTGCCCGGAACGGACCTGCTTGGCATCCCCGACAGCATGAGCCTTGAACAGGCCGCCGGGTTCCAGATTGCCTATGGCACCAGCCACCTGGCGTTGGCGGGCCGCGCCGCGCTGCAACCGGGCGAAACGCTGGTTGTCACCGGCGCGGCGGGCGGCGTCGGGCTGACGGCGGTGGAAATCGGGCATGCGATGGGCGCTCGGGTGATCGGCGTGGCGCGCGGCGCCGACCGGCTGAAGGCCGTGCGCGCCGCCGGTGCCGAAACCGTGATCGACAGCGACACATGCGACGATCTGAAAACCGCGCTGCGCGACCTGGGCGGCGCGCATGTCGTTTATGACGCGGTGGGCGATGCCACCGGCGAGGCCAGCTTTGGCGCGCTGCGGCGTGGCGGGCGGTTTCTGGTCATCGGCTTTGCGGGCGGCCGCCCCCCGCGCCTGCCGCTGAATCACGCACTGGTCAAGAATATCGCCATCCACGGATTTTACTGGTCCGGGTATCGCAGCCTCGACCCTGCCGCGCTGCGCGGCAGCATGTCGCAGCTTTTTACCCTGTTCGAGGCGGGAAAACTGCGCCCCGTCACCGGCGAAACTTTGCCTCTGACAAGGATTGCCGAAGGGTACGAGGCGCTGCGGACCCGCCGCGCGGTCGGAAAGATCGTCATTACCCTGTAAAACGCTTGCATTTCGGCGCACAGACAGTTGAATCGCGGCGCGGCTTCGCCAATATTAGAGTGATATCCGATCAACCCCGGCAGGATCCGGGACGCCGTTCTGTAAGGGAGACTTTGATGGCAGATTACAACAGTTACCGCAGCACGCAGCGCATCGGCGCCCGTGACATGGTGACCGACGAAGGCCTGCGCGCCTATATGAACAAGGTTTATGGGCTGATGTCGGTCGGCCTTGGCGTAACCGCCGTCGCGGCCTATGGCATCAGTTCGGCTGCGGTGGATGCCAGCGGTCAGGCGACACAGCTTGGCAATGCCATCTATGGCACACCATTGAAATGGGTGATCACGTTAGCCCCGCTGCTGGTGGTCTTTGCCTTTGGCACCGCGCTGAACCGGCTGTCTGTGCAGGGCGCAACCATGCTGTTCTATGGCTTTGCCGCGCTTATGGGGCTGTCGATCAGCTCGATCTTCCTGATGTATACCCCCTATTCCGTCGTCCAGACATTCCTGGTGACGGCCATATCTTTTGCCGGGCTGTCGCTTTGGGGTTATACTACGAGGAAGGATATTTCCGGCTGGGGCAGTTTCCTGATCATGGGCGCGATCGGGCTGATTGTCGCCTTGCTCGTGAACTCCTTCTTGCAATCCCCGGCGATGCAATTCGCAATCTCGATCCTTGGCGTACTGGTCTTTGCCGGGCTGACCGCCTATGACACGCAGCGGATCAAGAACACCTACCTGCAACTGGCAGGCTCGGATCAGGAATTTCTGGGCAAATCCGCCATCATGGGCGCGCTGCATCTGTATCTGGACTTCCTGAACCTGTTCATGTTCCTGCTGTCCTTCCTGGGCAGCCGCGAATAGTCGCCACGGACAGACAAGATACCAAAGGGCCGGACCATGTCCGGCCTTTTTTGGGCGCACCGCTGTGGTGAAATGGTGGGTGATAACGGATTTGAACCGCTGACATCTTCGATGTGAACGAAGCGCTCTACCACTGAGCTAATCACCCATGAGGGCGCATCTAACAGCAAGCAGAACCAGCCGCAAGCCCCTGACGACGATGATTTCACGCCACCGGACAAGCTGCGCCAAGCGCCTTGCCCGGTGGCGAAGCGCCGGGCTAGCGGGCGACGCCCTGGCTGACACCCGTGGGTTTGCGGCGCAATCGCAACGTGATTACGTCGCCGCCGCGCTGGTCCTTTTCCAGATTGACGCGGCCACGCCCCAAAGGAGGCACCGCAAGGGTTTGTCCCATCGACAACGCAGCGCCCAGTTGTTCCAGAGTCGCCTCGATGATGGGCCGTGCATCGGATTTCTTGGCGCCGGTTGCGGCGACCACCCGATCCACGAAATCTTTCTTCTGCACGACCTGCGCCGGCTGCGGCCTTCCCGGTGTATCGGGACGGTCGCCTGATATTTCATTTGAGTGGTCAACCATGACCCACCCCCTTCTCGCGAACCAAACTGTTTATGAAAGTGGTCCGATCGCGCCCATGCGTCAACTATATTCTGCGCCGCGACGCAGAATCAAAACCGAACCGGTTGGCCCCCGGTTCGGTCCTGTCGTGATACGAATGTAAACTCAGTGCGCGACGGCACCGCCACTTGCGCCGTCATCCCGGCGGGCGGCTAGGCGCGCGGCCTCGGCCGCCTCTTCGGCGGCCTCGTCCCAATCCACAGGTTCGGGCATGCGGGCAAGGGCGTGTTTCAGCACCTCGCGCACATTGGTGACGGGGATGATGGTCAGCCCGGTTTTTACGTTATCCGGAATCTCGGCCAGATCCTTTTCGTTATCAGCCGGGATCAGCACCGTCTTGATGCCGCCGCGAAGGGCCGCCAACAGCTTTTCCTTAAGCCCGCCAATGGCCAGAACATTGCCCCGCAGCGTGACCTCGCCCGTCATGGCGACATCCTTGCGGACCGGAATGCCGGTCATGACCGAGACCACGCTTGTCACCATCGCGATACCCGCCGATGGTCCATCCTTGGGCGTGGCACCTTCGGGAACGTGGACATGGATGTCGCGCTTGTCGAATTCCGGCGGCCTGACCCCGATCTCGGGCGAAATCGAGCGCACGAAGCTGGAGGCCGCATCAATCGATTCCTTCATTACCTCGCCCAGTTTCCCGGTGGTCTTCATCCGGCCCTTGCCCGGCAGACGCAGTGCCTCGATCTGCAACAGATCGCCGCCAACCTGCGTCCAGGCAAGCCCGGTGACAACGCCGACCTGATCGTCCTTTTCGGCCAGACCATAACGATGCCGACGCACGCCCAGATATTCTTCGGCCCTCGTCGGCGTCACATCGACAGACGTGACCTTGCCCTTAAGGATTTCAGTCACGGATTTGCGAGCCAGCTTGGCGATTTCGCGTTCCAGCGACCGCACCCCGGCCTCGCGCGTGTAATAGCGGATCACATGGGTCAGCGCCTCGTCGCTGACGCTGAATTCGCCCTTGCGCAGGCCATTGGCCGCGATCTGCTTGGGCAGCAGATGCTGACGCGCGATTTCGCGTTTTTCATCCTCGGTATAGCCGGCCAGCGGAATGATCTCCATCCGGTCGAGCAGCGGCCCCGGCATGTTATAGCTGTTGGCCGTGGTCACGAACATCACGTTCGACAGGTCGTATTCCACCTCAAGATAGTGGTCCACGAAGGTCGAGTTCTGTTCGGGATCCAGCACCTCAAGCATGGCGCTGGCCGGATCGCCCCGGAAATCCTGACCCATCTTGTCGATTTCATCAAGCAAAATCAGCGGGTTGGTCGTTTTTGCCTTTTTCAGCGCCTGAATGATCTTGCCGGGCATCGAGCCGATATAGGTCCGCCGATGGCCCCGGATTTCCGATTCGTCGCGCACGCCGCCAAGGCTGATACGGATAAATTCTCGCCCCGTCGCCCGCGCGACCGACCGCCCCAGCGAGGTCTTGCCCACGCCCGGAGGGCCGACAAGGCACAGGATCGGGCCTTTCAGCTTTTGACTGCGCGCCTGCACAGCCAGATATTCGACAATCCGTTCCTTGACCTTTTCCAGGCCATAGTGATCGGCGTCCAGCACCTTTTCGGCCTTGCCCAGATCCTTGCGGGTCCGCGATTTCACGCCCCAGGGCAATGCCAGCAGCCAGTCGAGGTAATTGCGGCTGACCGTCGCCTCGGCCGACATGGGCGACATGGATTTCAGTTTCTTCAGCTCGGCCTCGGCCTTTTCGCGGGCCTCCTTGCTGAATTTGGTCCCGGCGATCTTTTCTTCCAGTTCGGTGATCTCGTTCTGGCCGTCCTCGCCATCGCCCAGTTCCTTCTGAATGGCTTTCATCTGCTCATTCAGGTAATATTCGCGTTGGGTCTTTTCCATCTGGGTCTTGACGCGGGTCTTGATCTTTTTCTCGACCTGCAGGACCGACATTTCGCCCTGCATGTGGGAGTAGACCTTTTCCAGCCGTTCGGCGACGTCCAGCGAGTCCAGCAGATCCTGCTTGCGATCCAGACTGATCCCCATATGGCCGGCAACCAGATCGGCCAGCTTGCCGGGTTCGTCCGCCTCGGCAACCGCAGTCACGACCTCTTCGGGAATATTCTTGCGAACCTTCACATAGCGTTCGAATTCCTCGGCCACGGTGCGCATCAGCGCAGTCACAGTCGCCACATCGCCCGCCGTTTCCGGCAGGAACAGCGCCGCCGCCTCGAAATGATCGTCATTTGGAACAAAGCCGGTGATCTGCACGCGTTCGCGCCCCTCGACCAAAACCTTGACCGTGCCATCGGGCAGCTTCAGCAATTGCAGGACATTCGCCAGAACGCCTGTGCGATAAATTCCATCTTCGGTCGGCTCATCGACCGAGGCGTCGATCTGCGCGGCCAGAAGAATCGGGCCGTCCGATTCCATCACCGCCTCTAACGCGCGAACCGATTTCTCGCGTCCGACGAACAGCGGCACGATCATGTGGGGAAAGACCACGATATCGCGCAGGGGCAATACCGGATAGGTCTGGGAAGTGAATTCACTCATGTCATGCTTTCCTTTCCGCCCGAAGCCGCAGTCCCGTCATGGCGACACGCGGCCCCTGCCTGCCGTCAATCTAAGCGCAGGCCCTGCCGCATTCAATATGACCACGACAATACGATCTATTTCCCTTTTACGCACGCGTTCAGCGCGGCAGCACGATTTCGGCGCGCAATCCGCCCAGCCGTTGACCACGCCCCAGACGCAGATGCCCGCCATGGCCGCGCGCGACATCGGCAGCGATGGCCAGGCCCAGCCCCGCGCCCTGCCCGTTGTTACGGTTGCGTGCCGCATCCAGCCGGGTAAAGGGGCGCATCGCGGCATCCAGACTGTCCTCGGGGATGCCCGGCCCGTCATCCTCGATCGCAATGCGCAGGCTGCGCGGGCCAAGCGTCGCATCCACCTCGATCCGCTTGCCGTAACGGGCGGCATTGTTGATCAGGTTTTCCAGCGCCCGGCGCAGCATGTCGGGCCGGAAAGTGACCCGGCCGCCTTCGTCCCCCTCCAGGCTGGCGATGCCGACATTCTGCCCCGCCCGCTGCGCATCGGTCACGATACCGCGCAGAAAGGCCAGCGCCTCGGTCGCCTGAGGCGGACATTCCTGCGCATCGTCACGGGCGTAATCCAGAAATTCGTTCACCATGCGATTCATCTCGGCGATATCGGCCTCCATCGCGGCGATCTCGTCCGGCTCGGGCGGGATGCCGGGCGCCATCATCGACAGGCCCAGCCGCAGCCGTGTCAGCGGCGTGCGCAGATCGTGGCTGATTCCCGACAGCATCATCTTGCGCTGTTCGTTCTGCCGCTCCAGCCGGTTGCGCATATCCAGAAAGGCGGTGCCTGCGCTGCGCACCTCGACCGCGCCGGTCGGGCGATAGGGCACGATCCGCCCCTTGCCATAGGCATCCGCCGCGCGCGCCAGCCTGCGGATCGGGCGCAACTGATTGCGCAGAAAGACCGATGCGATGCCGGTCATCAAAAGCGACGTGAACACCATCAGCACCAGCAACTGATGCGGGTTCGAGGCGCTGACCCGCCTGCGTTCAAAGGACAGCAGATAGGGACCGAACACCCCGGTCATGGTCACAGCAACCTTGCCGTCATCGCTGGCCAGATCCACCGCCGTTACCTGAGGCAGCCTGTCATGCAGCTCTTGGATCAGCACGCGTCCGGACAGGTCATAGAAATGCCGCACATCGCCGGTCTCCTCAGGTGCCGGCATGGTCACGACCAGCTCCAGCGGCGCGGCAATCGCCTCACCCGCCCGCATCGCGGCCTGCGGATCCGCTGCCCCATCCATGCGCTGCACCACAAAGCCCAGCTCACGGACCATGTTGCCCGTCATCTGCTGCGTCACGCCCTCGAAATGGCGCTGCAGAAAGACCACCGTAACCACAAGCGTCACGACGACGACCGGCAGAAACAGGATCAGCGCCGCGCGCCAGTAAAGCCCGCGCGGAAACACAAGTCGCAGCCACTTTGGTTCGATGCCATTCACCATGGAAAACCCGTCCGTTCCGCCCTAGGCTAGCCCCATGAGCAACCTTCCGAAAGAGCCGGTTCGCCTGCTGGCACCAAATCCCTCACCCCTGACCGGGCCAGGCACGAACACCTTCCTGATCGGCCAGGACCATGTGGCCGTCATCGACCCCGGCCCCGAGGACGAGGGCCATCTGGCCGCGATCGTCACGGCCGGCCGCGGCCGCATCAGCCATGTCTTCGTGACCCATGCCCATCGCGACCACAGCGCCGGTGCCTCTGCCCTGTCGCGAATGACCGGCGCGCCCCTGCTGGCTTTCGGCGACGCCCTGTCGGGCCGGTCGCCGGTCATGCAGAGGCTGGCCGAATCGGGATTGGCCGGCGGCGGTGAGGGACTGGACACGGGCTTTCGCCCTGACATCCCCCTGACCGACGGCCAGACGATCACCACCCCGGACTGGAGCCTGCGCGCCCTCCACACCCCCGGCCATTCGGGAAACCACCTGTGCTTTCAACAGGATGAGACGCTGTTTTGCGGGGACATCGTGCTTGGCTGGTCCTCGACCCTGATTTCCCCGCCCGATGGCGATCTGGCCGATTATTTCCGCTCGCTCGACAAGATCGCCGCGCTGGACGCCCGACGCCTGCTGCCCGCCCATGGCGATCCGGTCGAGACCCCCGCCGCGCGGCTTGCCGAACTTGCCGCGCACCGCCGCAAGCGCACCGCCCAGATCCTCGCCACCCTGCGCGACACCCCCGGCACCGCCGCCGAACTCGCCCGCAGAATCTATGATGTCCCCCCGCTGCTGATGCCCGCCGCAGCCCGCAACGTCCTGGCCCATCTGGTCGCCCTGACAACCCTCGGCGTCGTCTTTCCCCAGGAAACCCTGTCCGAAAACGCTCGTTTTCAGGCGGCGTAAAAAAATCGTCGCGCCCTCTGGACGGTTCCGAAACACATTGCTATATCCGCCCCGTGTTCCGGCGTAGCTCAGCGGTAGAGCAGTTGACTGTTAATCAATTGGTCGTAGGTTCGATCCCTACCGCCGGAGCCAAGATAAGCCCTCTAGGTCAATGACTTAGAGGGTTTTTCTTTTCCCGAAATTTCTCGCGTAAGGCTGAAAAGTAAAGCCCGCGTAAGGCTCCGAGCGCCGCGTGGTCAATCATTTCTTGAGAACATTGTGAGAACAGCGTATTCTGCGGTTGGTTAGATTTTGTGTCTCTGGCATGGTGAACCACAACCGGAGCGGAAGAACCCGGAAGGAGGGCAGCGCTCTACCTTCCTGAATGCCCACACCCGGCTTCGCCTCTTCACCGGACGCGATGATCCCGGTGGGCGCGATGAGCAGTATGAACGGCTCTACATCGTGTTGCTTGACGCCTCCTCCAGCCACGCGAATTTCAGGGTCTTCCTTGTCGGAGAGCCCAACAAGCAAGTGGCACTGTCGGAAGCTCTGGATGATTTGTTGCAGGTGACGGCAATCCGCAACCCCGACTTCTATGACTATGCCAACGGAGAGCTTGGGCCGCTGAGCGGCTAGCCCGGGGAAACTCGCACTTGCAATGCGACCCGGCTCGCCCCATCTTGATTCTCAGGTGGGCCATACTGGCGCGCGGTCGCGCCAGTATGCCTATCAGGATGCAGCGGGCAACGTCAACCTCTCGGCCCTCGCGTGGCTGCGTGAGCGGGAGGGCGGCAAGTTTGTCCGCGTGACCAACGCCCACGGCAGCCTCGATGAGGTCGTGCCGCTGGACGAACTGCCCGAGAAGGAGCCGCGCGACGGCCCCGGCGGGGCCTACATCTTCATCGACCCCGAAGACCTGCGCGGGCCGGACTTCGCGCAGGTCGGTGATGACGTGCCATTCTGACAAGGGACCGGGCGACTGCCCTAGTGGATGGTCGCCCGGTCACACTCGAACACCGCCCAGCTTGCGCGGAAGAAGCCGTAGGCCACCAAGGCGTCGTGCGAGAAGGTCGCCACGCCGATCCGCGCCCCGACCTCGGGCGCGCGAGCCATGTCTGCCCAGACGACACGCCGCCCGACGCGGCGCGAGAGCAACCCGAACAGGCCGCCCAGCCGCGCGGCGGGGATGCCATAGAAGCGGGCGAAGCGCACCACGTCAGCGGGGGTCGGCCAGCCGTCCCCCTCCGGGTCATAGGTGGCCCATTCGAGCAGCGCCTGATGGGCGAGCCGCGTGGGTTCATCGAAGACGATGCCGTAGCCCTCCACGATCCGCCTGTCACGGGTCATTCGCCGCCCTCCATCGCCGCAATGTCACGCTCGGCCAGCGCCGATGCGATGCGCGCCGTGAGCGGATCCACTGTGCGTGAGGTGACTATCGGGGATTGTCGCCTGATACAGGGCGACGCGATGGCGCTGTTGCCCATGGTCGGCCCGGTGGACCACATAATTTGTGATCCGCCCTACGAACAATCGCTGCACGATCTGAAAAACAACGCAAAAAGACGCATGCGCACCGATGGCGGACCCGAACTGCGCGGGCTTGATTTCGCGGGCATCGATGCGATTCGGGGGGATTTTATCGACCTGTGCGCCGGTCTTTGCCGTGGCTGGTTTGTCGCCTTTTGCACAATCGAGGGCGTGGCGCGGTGGGCGGATGTCATCAACCCATCGCCGATTAAGTACAAGCGGGCCTGCATATGGGTCAAGCCTGACAGCCTGCCGCAAATGAACGGCCAAGGTCCGGCGCAGGGCGCGGAATGCTTTGTCACCGCGTGGTGCGGGCAGGGTCACGCGAAATGGAACGCGGGGGGCAAGCGCGGGGTGTATACACACCTGACCAATCCGCCGGACAGACACGGGGGGCACCCAACAGAAAAGCCATGGCGCTTAATGTCTCAAATCATTGCCGATTTTACCAATCCTGGCGACACCATCCTTGACCCTTTCATGGGGTCCGGCACCACGCTGGTCGCCACCGCGCGCATGGGGCGCAGGGCTGTGGGTATCGAGACGAACCCCGCATATTTTGATATCGCGGTGAGCCGCGTTACCGACGCGCACCGCCAGAAAGACCTTTTTGTGGCACCGCCCGCGCCCAAGGCATCCGTGCAGGATGTGCTGATATGATCGCCTGTGTTGCAACGGTGCGGACGCGGGTTTGCCAGCCGGGACCGGTCGCGGGCATCGATGCGATCAGATCGGCGTCTGAATTGTTATGCTATGGCGCAATATCGACAGCCAGATTGACAAACCGCGCCACGAACGGCAGAGTGATCGCAAGTCCGCATCACGCGGGCCAGTCACGCGAAAAAGGCGTGGCCGGGATTGGCGTCCCAGTGGTCGGGTTAACACCTGTCTCTGGAGGGCTGCACAATGAGCGCCATCGCATCCATCAATCAATCAATCCGGAAATCCGATCACAACCTCGCTGGCTATCGCCGAGGGCGTGGGTAAACAGCTTGCCAAAGCGCACCTTCACTCAATGCGCGGCTTTGATTTCCGCCCGCGCGGCCGAGGACAGGAAGGCGCTGCGGGTCATGCCGCGACGCGCCGCCTCGGCATCGATGGCTTCCAGCAGGCCGGGGTCCAGCGACACGTTCACACGCTTCGGAGACCCTCGGTCAAGGATCAGTGCCACATGGGCGATCTGCGCGCCTGCGCGCCATTCGGCAAGCTCGGGATCGGCCAGAATGGCATCCACGGTTCGCGGTACGGGAATACCCAGCCCATCCTCGTGCATGCCCTGCACATGGAAGGCAAGAGCTTCCTCGCCGCGCTGGATCGCCTGATCGACGGTCTCGCCATCCGAGATCGCGCCGGGGAAGTCAGGGAAGCTGATGCCGAAGCCATCGGCTTCGTCGGTGTGCAGGAAGGCAACGTAACGCATGGGTTTCTCCTTTCAGCGCCAGCGGCCTACAGTCCCAATGCCTCGCGCAATATCGCGTTGACGCGGGTTTGCCAGCCGGGACCGGTCGCGCGCAGCGCCGCGACCAGATCGGCGTCCAGCCGGGCCGAAATGGACACCTTCGGATTTTCCAGTGGCGGACGCCCGCGGCGGGCCTCCTCTTCCTGCATCCCGGAAAGCAGTTCGGGATGCGCCTTGCGGAACGGGCGGGCGGTCGCAAGCTGTTCGTCGGTCA
>NZ_JBKEBL010000035.1:0-1589 GCF_047973135.1 Paracoccus sp. (in: a-proteobacteria) | reverse complement strand
TCGCGCTGATTGGTGTCGGGGTTCACTGTTCCTGCGAAGACGCATTGTCGCGGCACCTCGAAGGTGTAGCGACCATAGTGCGGGCTGAAACGTTAGGTTGTTCTGGTCATGAAGTCCTTTATGCGCGAGACCTCGGCCCGTCCGATGGCATCGAGTTCGGCAATTTCCTCGATCCAGACGCACTGCGTTTTAATGGCCGCGTCCTTGGACCCAAGCTCGGGCAGTTCGTCGGTGAACCAGTCCTCGCCCGCCATCACCTTGATCGCGGTGGATTTGCGCGCGCCCTGCGGCCCTTCAAGGATCAGCATGTGGTCGGCCTTCACCCCGGGCCGGTAGATCCGGGCCACGGCCGAGATCAGCCAGAGCGCGCCGATGGTGTGATGGAAGGATGTCGGCGCTGCACCGAGGTAGGTGCTGGTCCAGGTCTCGATACGGGGCGTGCCGTCCCATTTCAGGGTGTCGAGCCAGTCGCGAACCGGATGGATGCGCATGTCGCGGGCCACCGCGCCGACACCACGGCCGACAACCATCGGAGCGACGTTGAGCCCGCGCAATTGCAACCACTCGGCGGTGCGCACATCGTCGGCATCGTCCCAGGGGCGCGGAAATCGGATGGCCGGATCATCCCAGGGGAGCGGCTGGCGCACCACGATGGATTGGGCGAACTCGTCGAAGGCCAGGAGCCCTGCGAAGACCGGATCCGAGGACAGGGCGATGATCACATTGGCCTCGTTGCGCTCGGGCGTGCCGGACAAGTCCTGGCACAGCCGCCCGAACCAGGAAGGGCGCGCAATCCTGCCCTGTGGATCGCCCGTCGCATGCACGCGGCGGCGCAGTTCCGTCAATTGCTTGTCGAGGATCGACATGGAGATGCCGGTCGCGGTCTTGATCCGGGCGAGGATCTGGCGTTCAGGCAGCGGATCGAGCCGGGCCAGCGCAAGGCGACCGAGAAGGCTGGAGAGTGCCGCGAGTTCGGGCGGGTTGGTCAGCGCCTCGGCGGCGGAAATCAGCGCGTCCGGATCGCCGAGTGCCGGGGCCGCCACTGTCGTCGATGCCTCAATACCGACGGGCTCGTCGGCCGAAATCTCCGGGCGATAGTCGGCCGCACGCGCTCCGCGCATCAGATCGTCGTTGAAATCGTCGCCATTGAGCGGGACCACGATCTGGTTCGGAATGTCGGCCCGGTTCAGCCGGTCTGAGAGCGTGGCGGCCGCCTGACGACCGGCATCGCCAGCATCGGCATAGATCGTGATCCGCGTCGTGCCCGTCGGCCACTGAAACCGCGCGAGCCCGTCGGCAGAGAGTGCCGCCCAGACAGCGGTGCCGAACAGGGCATGTGCTGCCAATGCTGTTTCGATGCCTTCAGCGATGCCGAGGTGGCCGTCCGCAGGCATGGCGAACAGGCGCACGGCCGCATCCGCTACCGATCCCAGCATCTTCTTCCCGGCTGGCGCCTTGGCGCTGCCGTCGTCGAGCAGGAAGGTCCGGTGAATACCCTGCGCGCGAGTGCCATCCACCAGGCGTGGCAATGCGATCAGCCCCGGCCAACCGCGTCGCGTGTCGAAATCCGGCAGGTCGGGGTGGAACAG
>NZ_JBKEBL010000262.1:0-9837 GCF_047973135.1 Paracoccus sp. (in: a-proteobacteria) | reverse complement strand
TTTTCGGGCCCGGCCGCCGTATAGGGTGGAATGGTCAGCGTTTCAGCGGTGGCACCGACCGAATCGGCGTGGTTGGTCACGCCGCTGACCGTAACCGGCGCAGGCAGGGGCTCGTTCTGCACCGGAATGTCCGAAACAAGACGAAATTCGATCCTGCGATTCGCCTCGCGGCCGGCGTCGCTGTCATTGCTGGCGATGGGCTGGCTTTCGCCATAGCCGCGCGCGGTCACATTGGCGATGTCGATCCCTGCCTCGCCCATGGCCTTGACCAGCGCCTGCGCGCGGGACCGCGACAGGCTGGCATTGAACCCTTCGGAACCCTGAGAATCGGTGTGGCCGCCCGCCTCGATCCGGAAGCTGGCGCAGTCCTTCATGACCTCGGCCAGCTTGTCCAGCGTCGGCGCGGGATCCCCGGCGATGGTGGCCTTGCTGGGTTCAAAGCCCATCTCGGATTCGGACATGATGATGTTCAGCCGATCCACGCATTCCTCGCCATCGGGCAGGCCCAGTTCCGGGTCCAGCCGCCGGTCATAGCGTATTGACAGCTCATAGGCGGCCCCCGCGCCAAGGCGGCGTGCCAGCAGGCTGGCCGCGCGGTCGGTGGCGCGCGGATCGCCCGAAGTGCCGTTCAGCCGTACCAGATCGGGCGTTACCCGTGCCTGGCCGTCGTCCAGCACCGCAATCGCCTCAAGCGCGGCGATCACGCGGACCGTCCAGCCCGAGGGCACCGTCTCGTCGCTGCGCAGATTGCCCTGCACCTTCGCAAAGCGTGCGCGGGCAAAGCTGTCCACGGCCTCGCGCATGCGCTGATCGGCGATGCGTCCGCGAATGGTCAGATCACCATCGTCCAGCGTCGCGGCGAACTCGACCGGGCCCTGATCGGCGTCGGCAGCCTGCTCCTGCTGCGCCTTGAGCGAGAACATCCGGGGCAGGGCCTGTTCCAGATTGCCGACCACCTCGTCCAGGCGGTCGCGGTTGGTTCCGGCCGGGGCGAACAGCGCGATTTCCGCGTCCGAGATCGTCACCGATCCCCGCCCAAGCGCCGCCACGGCCTGAATCGCGGCTACTGCGGCGTCCGCCCAGTCAGGGGTTGGCGCCCCGAGGGCAAGCGTGCAGTCGGGCGTGCCCGCCGCACCCGCGCGCACCGCCGCCTCTTGAATGCGGCTGCGACCGGTTTCGTTATCGGCGGCGCAGGCGTCGAAATGCGGGCCCTTGTCATCAATGATGAAGCGCAGGGTAAAGGGGGTGATGACGGGGCGGGGGGCGGAAATCCGGCTGTCCAGCCGGACCCCGGCAGGCAGGCTGCGCCGCATCTTGCTTTCCAGTTGCCCCTTGTCGGCGGCGCTGTCGGCCAGCGCGGCAATCTGCACCAGCCCCGGCGAGATCGAGATTTTCGCCTGCGGCGTCAGCAGCGCGATCGACAAACCATAGCGGATCGCCGCGTCCCAATTGTCGGGAACGGCATAATCGGCGGTTTCCAGCAGATCCGTGACCTTTGGCGGGTGGGGTTCGTCCTTCAGCAGCCGGGCCAGTGCCGTGCGGTCGGTCTGCGCCGGAACCAGCCCGATCAGCGAGATGCCGTCATCATTGCGCAGCAGTTCCACCTTGAACTCGGGCGGGGTGATCGCCCTTGCCGTTTCGATGGCCATGTCATCGACAATACGGTTGGAATCAACGGCGCTGGCCACCAGCGTCATGGCGCGAAAGCGTTCGACCTCTGAGGGGGCGGTGCCTTCCAGCCGGACCTGCAACCCGCTGGTCCGGACCTGTACCCAGTCATGCCCACCCGATTCCAGTGCCATCCGTACATCCCGCGCCGACCGGGTCTCGATGAAATCGGCGGCGGATCTGGCACCGTACCAGCACAGCCCGCCTGCGGCCGTCAGCAGGATCAGGGTGACAACAGAGCTACGCGTCAGCGCCATGTTCAGGGGCCTTATCCTGTGGCAAGCCGCATCGGTCTAGCCGCGTGAAACAGCCGGTGCAATCAAAGCACCCCGGCAACGGCAAGAAACAGCGCAAGGATCAAACCCGCATCGCGGTTGGATCGGAACAGCCGCAGGCAAATATTACCCTGATATGGCTGGAAAATTCTGAGCTGCCACAGAAGATGCGCGGCAAATCCGGCAAGCCCGGCAAAGGCAATCAACAGATTGCGACCGGGCAGAAAAATGGCGATGGCCAGCAGCAGCACGGTCAGGACGCCGAAACCGGCCAGATAGCGGGCGCTGTCATCGCCGAACAGGCGCGCGGTGGACTTGACCCCGATCAGCGCGTCATCCTCGACATCCTGATGGGCATAGATCGTGTCGTAAAAGATCGTCCAGGCGATGCCGCCCAGCCAGGCGACAAAGGCGACCGGATCGACGCGCCCCATATGCGCGGCATAGGCCAGCATCACCCCCCAGTTGAAGGCAAGGCCCAGAAAAATCTGCGGCCACCACGTGAACCGCTTGGCAAAGGGATAGATCGCCACCAGCGTCAGCGAGGCGACCCCCATCAGGATCGCCACATGTCCCAGCGTCAGCAGGACGACAAGACCCAGCAGCGCCTGCGCGATCAGCCAGACATAGGCTCCGCGCAGCGTCACCTGCCCCGAGGGCAGGGGGCGCGACCGGGTGCGGGCGACGCGGGCGTCGAAAGCGCGGTCGGTAATGTCGTTCCAGGTGCAGCCCGCGCCGCGCATGGCGATGGCGCCGATGCCGCAGGCAAGCGCGATCCACAGGTCGAACAGGCGCGGGCCATCCGCCATCATCGCCAGCCCGACGCCCCACCAGCAGGGCAACAGCAGCAGCCACGTCCCGATGGGCCGGTCGGCGCGCGACAGCCGCAGCCATGGTCTCCAGGCCGCCGGGGCCAGATGGTCCACCCAGTTTCCCCTTGGGGCGTCGATGACGGCCTCTGGCGTTTCGTTCCGGCTTTGCATAGCGTCGCGCCCATCATGACGAAGATCAGACTGTTCATAGATCACCCTCTGGCCGCGGGACAAGCCGTATCGCTTGAGGCCGCGCAGGCCCATTACCTGTCCGGTGTCATGCGGCTGCGCGCGGGCGATGGGATCGCGGTGTTCAATGGCCGCGATGGCGAATGGCTGGCGCGGATCCTTGAGGCAGGCAAGCGGGGCGGGCGGCTGGAGGTCGTGGCGCAAACCGCCCCGCAGCGGAACCCGCCCGATCTGTGGCTGCTTTTCGCGCCGATCAAGAAGGCCCGCACCGATTTCATCGTGGAAAAGGCGACCGAGCTTGGCGTCGCACGCATCCGGCCCGTCCAGACCGATTTCACCAATTCCGAACGCATCCGCCAGGATCGCCTGCAAGCCCACGCTACCGAGGCGGCCGAGCAATGTGGCGGCACCTTTGTGCCGGGCGTGGACGACCTGTCACCCCTGTCGCGGCTGCTGGATGGCTGGGATCCCGCGCGGCGTATCCTGTGGGCGGACGAGGCGCTGGCCGGTCCCTCGCGGGTTCTGGCCGGCCTGCCAGCGGGTCCGTGGGCAATTCTGATCGGTCCGGAAGGCGGCTTTTCCGAGGCCGAACGCACCCGTCTGCGCGCGATGGATTGTGTGACCCCTGTGGGTCTGGGGCCGCGAATCCTGCGCGCCGATACGGCTGTCTGTGCGGCTGTCACGCTGTGGCAGGCAGCGCTGGGTGACTGGGGCTGACCTGTGCCCGTTAAGGAAGAGTCAAGGAAAACGTCGCGCAGGTATCCTGCATGCATATATACTGTCTTGACGTACGCACAAATATGGTATTTTTTTTAACTAAACTGTTTCTTATGTTTTGGGGTGTAGTATGCGCTCATCTGTCTGTCTGGGGGCTGCGGCCCTGTTCTTTGGTTCTGCGGTCGCGCAGGCAGCGACTGTCAGCCCCGTCAGCTATGACATGCCTCAGGGCGGTAGCGGTGCATTCAGCTATCACGATGACTCCTATAGCGGATACAATCATCGCGGTTTTCTGTATCGTGGTGCGGGGGAGCTGACCGACGGCGTGATCGCAACGCAAAGCTGGAATGTCGGCAACGCGGCGAAATATGTCGGCTGGCGCGGCAAGAATCCGGTGATCGACTGGTTTTTTGACGATGAATATGACTTCGATTCGGTGACATTCTGGCTTGACGATACCAACGGCACCGGCGGAGTGTCTGCACCTGCCAGCGTCACGGTCACGACGGCATCGGGCAGCAGCATCTTTGCTGTCGCCGATCCCGTTGCTGGCGGGCCGTTCAGCTTCAGTGTGGATCTGCGCGGCTTTGGTGTGATGGACCGGTTTTCGACGATGCTCACGCGTTCGGGCTATTGGATCATGTTGAGCGAAGTCACCTTCAATGTCGCGACGCCCAAGCCGGTGCCGCAGGTAGCCGGCCTGCTGCCGTCGGTTCCGCTGCCTGCGCCAGTCCTGCTGCTTGGCGGCGGATTGGGTGCGTTGGGCCTGATGCGCCGTCGCCGCAAGACCTGACTGCGCCGTCAACTGCGATACGTGATGCCGCCCCGCCGGGCGGCATTTGTGTTTTGCTGTCCGTTTCCAGTCGCGTCAGACCGAAACCTTGACGAAACTGTCGCGCAGGGCGTTGGACCAGGCCGCGCTCATCCGCATGAAATCGACGTCCCCCTCGTCGATGCGCCGCCGCAAGCTGACCTTGCAATCGTCCTTTTCGATGACCGCCAGATCCAGCGGCATGCCCACTGACAGGTTCGACCGCAAAGTCGAATCCATCGACAGCAACACCGCCTTTTGCGCGTCGGCAAGGCTGGTTTCGGGCGTCACCACGCGGTCGAGGATTGGCTTGCCGTATTTATGCTCGCCGATCTGAAGGAACGGCGTGTCGTCAGTCGCCTCGATGAAATTCCCCTCGGGATAGATCAGGAACATCCGCATGTCGCCGCCCCTGCGCTGCCCCGCGACGATAAAGCTGGCCGACGCCTGCTGGTTCAGGTCGCGCAACTGGTCGGCAATCTCGCGGCGGGTGCGGGACAGGGTATGCCCGATGATCGACGCCGCCTGCAGCATCGTCGGCGCCTTGAGGATCGAGGTCGATTCGTCGGCCATTTCATCCTCGATCGCCTCCTCCAGCTGCGCCAGGGTGGTTTGCGTCACCGACAGCGATCCCGCAGTCATGATGGTGATCACCCGCTCGCCCGGTTCTTCGAAGAAAAACATCTTGCGATAACAGGCGATATTGTCGAGGCCGGCATTCGTGCGCGTATCGGACAGCAGCACCAGCCCCGCATTCAGTTTCAGACCGACGCAGTAAGTCATTGGATTTGTCCCGGATCAACTGGGCGCAATCTAGGGGCGCGGCCAGCGCGCCGCAATCGTCCTTTCGCAAGGCAAGGCGATTGTGGCGGAAATGTCAGCCTGTTGCGGCCCTGTCCGTGACAGACGATTCGCGGGGGGAAACGACACGGCCCGGCTGAAAGGCCAGAATCTGGCCAAAAGATCAGCCACGCCCCCCCCTGCGACGAAAAAGACGTTTGAGCCGCAGGCCGAACTTGTGCGTAAAATTGTGGCTTTTGCGGCGGTCACAGGGGTTCACGGCATGCTACTAGACGGTATTTTTCTACGTCTGGCAGCCCTGATCCCTGTCTGCGAAAAGCGATGCCGCGGGGACCGGATTCCCCGGCCGGATGCATCTGACGTCGTCTGCTGCGGCGCGGCAAGAACTTTTGACGCAATTTCAGAGTTTTGGAAACAGAATCACCATTCTCAATACGAGAGTTTCCCTTTGGTATGCTCGCCCGCAACTTTTTCGGGCATCAAACCTGAGCAGAAGTTTTCTCCCTTCGATGGTGGTTAATCACTTAATGGGCAGCAATCCATAGATGTTTGTGCAGACATTATACAATTTTAAAGTGTATTTTAATCTGATGAGATTTCTACCAATTGCGCAAACATAACATTTGTTTAACAACCTATAGTTGATAACTATAGAAAATTTTAGGGATTTCCCATGCACATAAACAGGTGGTATCTGTAAAGCCGAATTGGTCATCCCAGTTCATATTTGGTGCAGCCTTTTGCGAGTCAAGGAGAGACCAGCATGTCGGGAACGACAGTAGAACGCTTTTTCAACTACAGTTGGACAGACCACGGAGAGATCAGCGGCGGGCTGACCGTCGATGTTGACGGAACCAACGACTGGTGGAACTATGCCACCAGCACCCGCGACCCTGGCGTTGTCGGGAGTCTGGTCCAGCTTCTGGACGTCTATGGCAATGTCGTTGCTGAAACCCAAACCAGCAGCACCGGTCGCTATAGCTTCAACGCGAAGCCCGGCGACTATTTCGTGAAATTTGTTCCCATCAATGGCTATGATTTCGTCCCGATGGACATCGGCAGCTCGGCGGATGCTGATTCGGATGCGCGTCAAAGCGGTGTGACCGACATCATCCATCTTCGGGCCGGTAATGCCTATCTGAATATCGACGCCAGCATCAATCCCGGTGGCGACACGGTCGCCATGGTCAACGGTGCGGTCGCCGCGATGCAGACCAGCCTTCAGCAGCCGTCGCCCGCGACCTATTCTTATGGGTTCGCGACCGCTCCGCTGTCCGCCGAATATGACGACAACGCCAGCCGCGTTCTTGGCAATGAACTGATCTATAACGGTAATTTTGAAAATCACGACAATGCCGGTGCGATCGGCTTTTGGAATTACTACAGCTTCAAGGGGTGGTCGGCGGCTGGCCCCAGCAGGTTCATCGAACTGCAGACCGGTAATTATAACACCGGTAACAAGGTAGGTAACGCCATTGTCGAACTTGATGCCACAGCCGGCAAGGCCGAGGGCATCACCGCGCGCTTTACCGCAGCCGAGGCGGGCGTCTATCAGGTATCCTTCGATTACGGCGTCCGGGCCTATGATTACGCGTACGAGCCCTGGTGGCACGATTCGGCGTCGAACGGCATGCTGGTCAGCATAGATGGCAAGCAGGTCCAGCATGTCGGTCCTGGTGTTGATGCCAATTTCAAGATGGGCTTCCAGCACCGCACCTTCGATGTGTATGTCGAGGCCGGCACCCATACCGTTACCTTCATGGAACATGGCTATGACATGGCGTCGTCCGACGACGGCCTTGGCGCGCTGCTGGACAATGTTTCCGTCCGCAAGGTCAATCTGGTCCACACGACGGGCAACATCAACGGCACGCTGTATTATGACGGCAATCTGGACGGCCAGCAGAATGATGGCGAGCAGGGCCTTGCGGGCAAGACCGTCTATCTGCTGAACAACAACATGTATTTCGTCTATGGTCCCGATGGCGCGCCGGTCAGCGCCGTGACGGATGTAAACGGAAATTACACCTTCAGCGGCATCAACCCGAACGTGTATCGCGTCGCCTTCCCCGACGCCCAGGGCACGGGCCGCGATCCGAACAACAACCCCGTACAGGTCGGCACCAGCTTCCATGTCGAGGCGGGCAAGGTGACGATGGGTGTCGATTACGCGGGCCATGGCAGCAAGACCAGCACGTCGATCAAGATCTGCGAAAACGAAACCTTCGTGAAAGAGTTCCAGACCGACTGCAAGCTGATCTCGGAAGACGTCTACTTCATGGTGGACGAGCCGGTCTGCGCGCGTCTGGGCCGCGTTAGCTTTGACGAGAACCCGACAACCGGTTGGAACAACTCGACCACCACTGCGGTTCCCTACTACGTTTTCCTTGACAAGCCCGCGACGACTGATCTGACCTTTACCGTCAAGCTGACCGTCGATCCGGATAAGGTCGCCGTTGGTGCCAATGGCTATGCGCCTGACGGATTTGCCTATCTGACCGATCGCGCGAACGAGGTTAACGCCCCGCGCTATGAGGAATACGAGGTCACGGTCAAGGCCGGACAAAGCAAGTCCGGGCCGGTCTATGTCGGCACCGAGGCCGCAGCCCTGAACTATACCTTCGGGATCGAGATCGAGAACATCTATAACCACGATCTCGATGAGGATTGCGCCCGTGTCCAGCGCGTCGTGACCACTCCGGTGGCGATCGACCTGAACATGGACGGCAAGATCGGCGTGACCGGCGCGACGACCTCGTCCAACAAGACCGGCCTGAAGATCGGCGATACCGTGCATTTCGACATGAATGCCGACGGCAAGGCCGAGCGGATGGAATGGTTCGACGGCTCGGGCGACGGTATTCTGGTCGATAACCGTGACGGCAACGCCTTTGTTTCGATGAATGGCGCGCGCCTGTTCGGCACCGATAACGGCAAATATTCCGACGGTTACGCCAAGCTGCGCGCGCAGTTCGACTCGAACGGCGATGGCGTGGTCAAAGGGGCCGAGCTGAACGGCCTGGCGCTGTGGGTCGATGACGGCGATGCCGTGGTCGAGAGCGGCGAATTGCAGTCGCTTTCGGCAAACAGCATCACCGAGATCTCGGGCCGGGTCAGCACCCAGACCGATGCCTTGGGCCGCCAGATCATCCGCTCGACCGTGCAGCGTGATTT
Source organism: Paracoccus sp. (in: a-proteobacteria) (assembly GCF_047973135.1). Lineage (GTDB taxonomy): Bacteria > Pseudomonadota > Alphaproteobacteria > Rhodobacterales > Rhodobacteraceae > Paracoccus. Next base: position 1,390 of record NZ_JBKEBL010000262.1, on the reverse strand, counting down.
CGAGGCCACCGGCAATGTAACCTATCGCCTGACCGGCCCCGACGCGGCGCTGTTCACCGTCGATGCGCAGGGCAATGTAAAGTTCAAGGCGGCGCCCGACTTTGAAAACCCGCTGGATAGCGGCAAGAACAATATCTACGAAGTCACGCTGATCCGCGACACCGATGATCCGACCTGCAAACCGCAAAGCGAAAACCTGCGGATCGAGATCTGCGACAAGCCGTCGCTGGGTGATACCGTCTGGTATGACACCAACAAGAACGGCGTTCTGGACGGCGGCGAAACCGGCGCGGCAGGCGTGACCGTCAAGCTGCTGGACGCGAACACCAACGCAGTAGTTGCGACGCAGGTGACGGATGCGAACGGCAAATACCTGTTCGACGACCTGAACGCGGGCAATTACAAGGTCATGTTCGTTGCCCCCAGCGGCTACGAGTTCACCGTTGCGTCCCCGGCCGGTCCCGAGGCGGCCAATAACGACTCGGACGCGCGTGCGGGCGGCATGACCGGCACCATCATCCTGAGCGAAGGTGAGCATCAGCTTAATATTGATGCGGGTCTGATCCAGAAAGACACCGGGACGGCATCGCTGGGTGATTACGTCTGGTACGACAAGAACGCGGACGGCATCCAGAACCATACCACCGAAACCGGCGCCGCAGGTGTGACGGTGCAATTGATCAACCCGGCCACCGGTGCCGTGTTGGCCACCACCACCACCGACGCCAGCGGCAAATATCTGTTCAACAACCTGAATTCCGGCGACTATCAGGTAAAATTCATCTCTCCCAACGGTTATGAATTTACCAGGGCCAGTACGTTTAATGCGGACGAAGTGCCCTATGATTCCGATGCCAACCAGACCACCGGTCTGACCGGCACGATCAACTTGTCCATCGGCGAGGCTGAACGCGACGTCGATGCGGGTCTGGTGCAGAAAGACACCGGTACGGCCTCGCTTGGCGACACGGTCTGGTACGACGCCAACAAGAACGGCACGCTGGATGCTGGCGAGGGCCGGGCGCAGGGCGTGACGGTTCAGTTGATCAACCCGACGACCGGCGCGGTGATTGCAACGCAGGTGACGGATGCGAACGGGAACTATCTGTTCAGCAACCTGAACGCGGGCAATTATCAGGTGAAATTCGTGGCCCCGAACGGGTACGAGTTCACCACGCAAAGCACGGTTGCCCCGGATGCTGTGAATAATGACAGCGATGCGGGGACGGGCGGTCTGACCGGCACGATCAACCTGTCCATCGGCGAGGCTGAACGCGACGTCGATGCGGGTCTGGTGCAGAAAGACACCGGTACGGCCTCGCTTGGCGATACGGTCTGGTACGACGCCAACAAGAACGGCACGCTGGATGCTGGCGAAGGCCGGGCGCAG
>NZ_JBKEBL010000194.1:0-2750 GCF_047973135.1 Paracoccus sp. (in: a-proteobacteria) | reverse complement strand
GCGCCGGATGGCCGGGCGAGAGGGCGTCCATGATCTCGCGCAGATAGGGGGTGCGGGCGGTGCGATAGCGCCCCGGTTCCGCCGCAGCCCGCGAGGACAGCCAGCGATGCCTGTCGGCCCATTCGGAGACCGTCAGATCCGGATCGGGCCGGATGCCGCGCGACCAGGCGCGCAACATGTCCTCGGCGCCGTCGAAACTCAGGTCGGGGCTGTGATCATCGCTCCCATCGTCATCATTCAAGAGAAACCTTGAGGTCGGCGAGGGCGGCAAGCTGGTCTCGGACATGGGCTTCCAGCACCCTTTGCAGCACCCCGGTGCCGATGCTCATTGCTTCCCCGGTGGTCTTTTCCATCTCGGCCGAGAGCTCCGCCGCCATGATCGCGGCGACGCGGGCAGGCCAGGTCACCCAGGCATCGCGTTCCTGTCGGGCGAGGCGAAAGACCAGCGTTTCGGCCCGCGCCCGGTCGACCAGCACGCCCTTCTTCTTCTGGATGGCGATCTGGCGTTCCTGCGCCTGATAGACCGTCAGCGCTGTGCGGGCCTTCAGATAGGAGGACGAGTCGCCCGGGCCGGAGATTGAAGGTGCGGCGAGGTTGTCGCCTGCGCGCTGTCCCGTCGCCTGCTGCGATGCGCTGCTCTTCGACCGGTTCCGCTGGTCCGGGTCTGTCGTGGCTGCACGGCGTGTATCGGAAGCGGCAGCATTGATGGAGCCGTCGCTATAGACCACCAGTCGGCCGTTCTTCCGCGCTTTCTGCACTCCGCCGCGCGAGAGCCCGGAATGGGCTGCATAGGCCCGCTCGCTCATGCCTTTCATGGGGCGATCCTTCCGCGATCATAAAGAAATGAAATTGCTGGTGATTTACTTGATGTGGTCGGGCGGTTGAGATGCCGTAATGGGCGAGTCGCTTCGGAAGCCGCGGTTGTGCTGCTGGTTCTTTGTCAAGCTGGCTATCGTCCTGTCAGAGCCGGTCATTCTGGTCGGCTTCCACGATCCGCAACAGGGAGGATAGCCATGGATCACTTTGTCGGCATCGATGTATCGCTTGCGAGCTGCGCGGTTTGCGTCGTGACCCAGGCCGGCGCGGTGATGCGCGAGGCCAAGGTTGCCTGCGAGCCAGAGGCACTGATTGGGTTCCTGCGAGAAATGGACATCAACATCAGCGGCATCGGGCTTGAGGCCGGGCCTTTGTCGCAATGGCTGCACCGACATCTGCGCGAGGCAGGGTTCGAGGCCGCGTTGATGGAAACCCGGCAGGTGAAGGGCGCTCTGAAGGCCATGCCGATCAAGACCGACCGGCGTGACGCGCTTGGCATCGCGCAGCTGCTCCGAATGGGCTGGTTCCGCCCGGTTCACTGCAAATCGGTCTCGGCACAGGAACTGCGGGCCCTGCTCGGCGCGCGCCGCACGCTGCAGAGAACGATGATCAGCATCGAACTGTCGATGCGCGGCATGCTGCGTGGCTTCGGTCTGAAGCTTGGCCCGGTCACCCGGCGACGCCTGCCAGATCGCGCGCGTGAACTGGCGCAGGGCAATGAGATGCTGACGGCCATGGTTACGTCGATGTTGCGTGGGCAGTCGGCTCTGCGCATGGAACTGGCCCGGCTCGAAAGTCGGCTGCGCCGCATCGCGCGTGCCGACCGGACCGTCCGGCTGATGATGACGGTTCCGGGTGTCGGCGCGATCGTGGCGCTTCAGGTTAAGGCAGGGATTGACGATCCGGCCCGGTTCCGCTCGTCGAAGAATGTCGGGCCACATTTTGGCCTGACGCCCAGACGCGAGCAATCCGGCGAACGCGACGTTGTGGGGGCGATCAGCGCCGCAGGCGATCGGAACGTCCGCACAGCCCTGTTTCAGGCAGCAACTGTGATGCTCTATCGGTCGCGGGCAAAAAGCTGGCTCAGGACCTGGGGGATGCAGGTCGCCAAGCGCCGTGGCATGAAGCGTGCCGTGGTGGCCGTTGCTCGTCGCCTTGTCGCCGTGCTGCATCGGATGTGGTGCGATGGCGCACCGTTTCGGGCGACACATCCGCAACGGTGCGTTCCGGTTTGATGCTTTGAACCTTACTCCCATACTGACGAAGCTGCCGACCTGATCCCGAATTGGATTGGGCTTATCCCGATCCTCCGAAGTCCCTTCGCCGGGACGAGGTCTTGACGATGCCGTAGAATCGCTGGTGCCGCCGCAAGGTTGAGCACGAGATTAGAGATCGGCACGCGAGATCCCACTGACCAGGCATGATGTGGCGGTCCTGCACCGACCACGGACGGAAGCATGATACCGGCGGAGTGGCCCTGAACGCATGTCCTGTGGGACGTGGGAACCAGAAGATCTGCCGGGACCACAATCCGCGGCAGCGGAGAGTGTCCGACCTTTTGTGTATGACTGATCCGGTTCATGCTTCACCGAAAGGAAGCATGAATGACCATCTCGAAAGAAATTCTGGACGAACTTTTGCAGGGCGTCGAGCGCCCTGAGGATCTGCTCGGCGATGCCGGGTTGATGAAAGAGCTGAAGATCAGGCTCATGGAGCGGATGCTGGGGGCCGAGCTGACCGCGCATCTTGGCTATGAAGAGGGCGAGCGCGCGCCGCCGAACCAATCCAACCGGCGCAACGGCAGATCGGCCAAGGTGCTGAAGGGCCAGGACGGGGAATTGCCAGTGGCGATCCCGCGGGACCGGGACAGCAGCTTCGAGCCCGAGCTGGTGAAGAAAGGCCAGACCCGGATCGACGCGATGGATGACAAGATC
>NZ_JBKEBL010000240.1:0-39839 GCF_047973135.1 Paracoccus sp. (in: a-proteobacteria) | reverse complement strand
TATGAATACCTGCGCCGTGCCGTCCTGTGCGGGGCGCTGACGCCCGGCGACCGGTTAAGCGAGACGGGGATCGCAAGGCAGTTCGGGGTCAGTCGGCAACCCGTGCGCGAGGCGTTCATTCGCCTGACCGCCGACGGGCTGGCCGAGGTTCGCCCGCAGCGCGGCACCTATATCACCCGGATTTCAATCTCGGCCGTGCTGTCTGCGCGGTTGATCCGCGAGGCCGTGGAAAGCGATCTGGTCCGCATGCTGGCGGGCGATCTGGATCAGCAGGCGCTGATGCAACTGGATCGCGAGATCGGGGAACAGCGGCGGGCGGCGCAGGCAGGGGATACGGATCTGTTCGTCCGGCTGGACGACGGCTTTCACCGGCTGCTTGCGGCGCTGGCCCAGCAAGAGGCCGTCTGGTCCGTGCTTGAGGGGCTGAAATCGCAGATGAACCGGCTGCGCCATATCTCGGTCAGGACATTCGATACCGCGCGTCTGATCGACCAGCACACGGCGATCGTCGAAGGGCTGCGCCAGCGCGACCCCGCGATGGCCGAAGCCGCGATGCGCCTGCATTTGCGCGAGGTTTTGAGGGATTTGCCCGAAATCGCGCAAGGCCGACCCGAACTTTTCGTATCATGAACGATATCATCAACAGGAGGAAAATGATGAAGCTGAATCGCCGTCAATTCACCGCTTTGGCGGGTGCCGCCATGCTTGCCACACCCGCGATCAGGGCCAATGCCGCCGGAATGACGCTGAAACTGGGGCATCTGGGCAATGAAGAGACCAGCTGGCACAAGGCCGGGCTGAAATTCGGGGAAGAGGTCGCCCGCCTGACCGAGGGCCGTGTCGAGGTGCAGGTCTTTCCGAACGAATCGCTTGGCAAGGACATGGACCTGATCAACGGGCTTCAGCTTGGCACAGTGGATTTTTCGCTGACCGGCGAGAATCTTCAGAACTGGGCCCCCTCGGCGGCGCTGCTGGCGGTTCCCTATGCCTACAACTCGCTTGAGATGATGGACGAAGTCGCCTCGGGCGAGATCGGCAAGAATATCGAGGCCGAGATTCTGGCGCGGGTCCAGATCCGTCCCCTGACCTATTTTGCGCGCGGACCGCGCAACCTGACCTCGAACCGCGAGATCGTGACCCCCGACGATCTGCAATCGCTGCGGCTGCGGGTGCCCAATGTGCCGCTGTTCCTGAAAACATGGGAGGCGCTTGGTGCCGCGCCCTCGCCCATGGCCTTCAGCGAGGTGTTCACAGCATTGCAGAACGGCACCATCGACGCGCAGGAAAACCCGCTGTCGCTGATCAATTCGGCCAGCTTCTTCGAGGTGCAGAAATTCGTCAACAAGACCGAACATGTGCGGTCCTGGATCTATCTCAGCGTGTCGGAAATCACCTGGGGCAGGCTGTCCGAGGCCGACCGGCAGGCGGTCTTGGAGGCGGCAGCGACCGCGCAGGGGTTCGAGCGCGAGCTGTTCCTTGCGGATGAACAGGGCCTGACCTCGACCTTGCAGGACAAGGGCATGACCTTCGTGGAAAGCGATACGGCCGCCTTTGCCGCGAAGGCGAAGGATGCGGTTCTGGCCAATGTTGGTGCCGATATCAGGCCAGTGGCCGAACAGCTTTTCGCCCGGCAGGGCTGATCCCTGACACCATCTGCGGCCGGCCCCATGGTCCGGCCGCAATTTGAACCATACGCCGCGCCCGACCGGGCGGCGGCCTGTCAGGGCTTGCCAGCGAGGTGAAACGATGGACATGTTGATAAAATGGGTACGGTTCTGTCTGCGACTGGGTACCGGAGTGTCGTTTTTCGTGCTGATCTGCGCCGTTTCGGTGCAGGTTGTCTGGCGCACATTCATCGGCGGCTCGCCGATCTGGACCGAGGAATTGACCCGCTTTGCGCTGCTGTATCTGGCCGGTTTCGGCACCGGGATGGCACTGCTGACCGGTGATCTGGTCAATGTCGATCTGGTCAGCGAAAGGCTGCCCCCGCGCCTGAGCATGGTCCTGCGGCTGGTCTCGACGCTGCTGATCGTGCTGTTCTGCGCGCTGCTGATCGGTCCGGCATGGCGCTTTACCACGATCGGGGCGATGCAGACCTCATCGGCGATGGGGCTGCCGATGGATTATGTCCATGGCACTGTCCTGCTGCTGCTGGCGGGGTTGGGAATCATGGCGGTCCTGCGCGTGGCCGGAATGCTGACGGGCCGCAGCGACGGCCGCCCCGAAAACCTGATCGGAGAGACCGAATGAGCCTTGCGATTCTTGCCCTTGTCTTTGTTCTGGGGCTGGTCATCGGCATGCCCGTGGCGATCACGCTGGGGCTGTCCTCGGTCGCCTATCTGCTGCTTCAGGGGATGCCGTTGGTCGTCATTCCGCAAAAGATGTATGCGGGTATGGACAGTTTTGTGCTGCTGTGCATTCCGGGTTTCATCCTTGCGGGCAACCTGATGAATGGCGGAGGCATCACCGGGCGGATCATCCGTTTCGCGCAGGCGCTTGTCGGATGGATCCGGGGCGGGCTGGCGCAGACCAATGTTGCCTCATCCATGCTGTTCGGCGGGATCTCGGGGACAGCGGTTGCCGATGCGGCCTCGATCGGGGGGATGATGATCCCCGGCATGAAGAAGGCGGGCTATCCTGCTGATTTCTCGGCGGCCGTTACCGCCGCCTCATCGACAGTAGGGCCGATTATTCCGCCTTCGGTTCCCATGATCATCGTCGGTTCGCTGGCCGGGATCTCGGTCGGCAAGATGTTCATCGCGGGGGCGCTGCCGGGGCTGCTTCTGGGGGGGGCGATGATGGTGACAACCTATGTCATCGCCGTGCGCCGCAATTTTCCGCGTCAGCCCTGGCAGGGCTGGCCGGAACTGGGCGCGGCCTTCCTGGGCGCATTCTGGGCGCTGGCGATGACGGGGCTGATCGTTGGCGGCATGCTGTCAGGCATCGTTACCCCGACTGAAACCGCAGTCGTGGCCTCGATCTATGCGGTTGTGGTGGGGGCATTCATCTATCGCGAATTGCCGCTGGCCCGCGTTCCGGGCATCCTGATCGACAGCGCGGTGTCATCAGCCGGCATTCTTGCGCTTGTCGGAACCGCCAATGTCTTTGGCTGGATTCTGGTCAGCGAGCGTATCCCGCAGATGATCGCCGAAGCGGTGTTGTCCGTCACCGACAACAAGTATCTGGTCATCCTGCTGATCAACATCGTCCTGCTGGTGGTCGGCATGTTCATGGAGACCATCGCCGCGCTGATCATCCTGTTCGTGCCGCTGCTGACGCTGGCTCAGGGCGTCGGGATCGAGCCGCTGCATTTCGCCGTCTTTGCCGTGCTGAACCTGATGATCGGGCTGACCACGCCGCCCGTGGGCGTGTGCATGTTCGTCTGCGCCAATATCGCGCGCCTGCCGCTTGCCCCGGTGATCCGGGCGCTTGTACCCTATCTGATCACCAATATCATCGTGCTGCTGCTGGTTTCCTATATTCCGTGGATCAGCACCTGGCTTCCTTCCTTGATGGGGAACTGACATGACCGACAATCTGGCCTGCCGCCTTTACGCGGCCCGTGACCTGCGTATCGAGACCGGACCCGAGGCCGGGATCGATGCGGATACCGCGCTGATCCGGGTCGCGCGCGGCGGGATTTGCGGGTCTGACCTGCATTACTATCACGATGGCGGTTTTGGTCCCATCCGCGTGCGCGAGCCGATCATCCTTGGCCACGAGGCCGCCGGACTGGTCGAGGCCGCGCCCGAAGGCAGCGGCCTGCGGGTCGGGCAACTGGTCGCGCTTGGCCCGTCGCGGGCCTGTGGCACATGCGAATTCTGTGCTGCGGGACAGCCCCGGCATTGCCTGAACATGCGTTTCAATGGCTCGGCGATGCGGGTACCACATGAACAGGGCTTCTTTCGCAACCACATCGCCCATCCCGTCGCGCAGTGCTTTCCTTTACCCGAGGGCATTCCGGCCGGGGCCGCCGCCGCGGCCGAGCCGCTGGCCGTCTGCCTGCATGCGCTGAACATGGCGCCAGCGCTTGCCGGGCAGCGGGTGCTGATCACCGGTGCCGGGCCGATCGGGGCGATCTGCACGGCGCTGGCGCGGCTGCGCGGCGCGGCAGAAATCATTGTGACTGACGTTCAGGATTTCACCCTGGACGTGGCGCGCAGGATGGGGGCGGACCGCGTGGTCAATGTCGCCGCCAATCCCGACGGGCTGGCTGAATATGCCTCGGGCAAGGGCCGGATCGACGTGGTGCTGGAATGTTCGGCCAATCCCCACGCCATCGCGCAGGCCATCGCGATCACCCGGCCGCAGGGGACCGTGGTGCAGATCGGAGTCGGCGGGACGCTGCCTCTGCCGCTGAACCTGATTGTCAGCAAAGAGCTGCGTTTCGTCGGCACGCATCGTTTCGACGCCGAATTTGCCGAGGCGGTGCGCATGATCGGTACGGGCGGGATAGACCTGTCGCCCATGGTCACACATGTCATCCCCGCCGCCGACGCGGTCCGCGCCTTCGATCTGGCAGGCGATCGGGCGCAGGCAGTCAAGGTCCAGCTTGATTTCACCGGCTGAGACTGCCCGCCACCTGCGGAACCGGGCGGCTGTCGTCTGTCGGCGCTGGTCTGCGGGAATGGCACCACGAAGATCGGATTCGCGCCCGATCCGGGCAATGCCGCGAACCACCCGAATGCCGGTATAGCTGACGGAAGCCGGTTTGATCCTCAAATCGGCGCAGCATCAGCGTAAAATCAAATGGTTATACTGTGCTGGACCTGCCCTGTGCCTGGCCAAGGCTGCTTGCCTTCACGGCTGCAAGCGCCTTGTCGGGCAGGCGTTGCGTGAACGGAAAGGGGGGTGCGGGCCGGGCAAAGCCCGACCCGCGTGCTGCCGCCCGGGCCGGAAGCGCGCTTCGCGCGCCGTCGGTCCTTGAAGCAATGCCAGGCACCTTGCGCGAAACCGGGGCCGAAACCTGCCGCCGCCCGCAGAGCAACGATCCCCGCCAAGGGGAAGATGGCCCGCCGCAGGCCATAGCAGGGGGTCCGGGGGGCGCAGCTCCCCCGGCCACCGCGGGACGCAATCCATCCGGCGGTGACGTCACACCGGGGCTTCCCGCAACGCAGGGCAGGGCCGTATTCAGCCCGTGCCGCCCCGGTGCACGCCCTGTGCAGCGCCAAACGCGGCATTTTCCGCACATTCCTCATCATTCATGCAGCGAGCGGCGAAGCCCGGTCTTTGCGGCGGGAATGCCGGGCGTTGGTGGCGGCAAGGCCTTTCCGGAAGTCGGCCACAGCGGGGAACGTGATCGCCGGAACCCTGTGCAAAACAAGTAGTTGACGGCCTTTTGAATACCTGTCAGACAGCTTTTAATAGAATCGCGTGCAAAAATGACGAATCCATCCGCCGAAAAGCCAGATCATGTCCATCAGGTTCTTGGTGCCATGACGCATCATATCCGCGCCAACGCGCTGATGCCCGGCGACCGCCTGCCAAGCGAGACCGCCCTGGCCCGGAATTTCGGCGTGTCACGCAGCGTTGTCCGCGAGGCTCTGCGCGCGCTGGCCGCGATCCGGGTGGTTGAACTGCATGTGGGCAAGCGCGCCACCATCGCCCAGCTTGACCATTCGCCCATCTCGATGCTGGTCGAGCATGGCGTGCAGACCGAACAGATCAGCGTGCAGCATGTCTATGATGTCCGCCGCGCCATCGAGATTCGCATCGTCGCGCTGGCGGCCATGCGGCGGCGCGAGGCGCAGGCCAGCCATATCCGCCAGATCGCGCGCGACATGCGCGCCGCGCTGACCATGCCCGAACGGCTGATGGAACTGGACATCGCCTTTCACGCCGCCATCGCCGAGGCTTGCGGCAATCCGGTCTTTCTGCTGCTGATCGGGGCCTTTGGCGGTGTCACCCGCCAGACCTGGCCGGTGGGCTGGCGTTCCCGGACCACGGCGGAATCACGGGAAACCATGCTGAGCGTCCATGAAAAGATCGCCGAGGCCATCGCCGACGGCGATCCGGTCGCGGCGACGCATCTGATGGAGGCTCATTTCGACGAAAGTGTCAGGGCCCTTTTGAACGGCGGGATGCTGTAATGAAGATCACATCAATCGAAACCGTGCGTATCGCAGAACGGCCCAACCTGATCTGGGTTCTTGTCCATACCGATGAGGGGCTGACAGGACTGGGCGAAAGCTTTTACGGCGCGGCTGCGGTCGAGGCGCATGTCCATGAATGGATCGCGCCGCGCGTCATCGGCCAGAACCCGTTGCAGATTGACCGGCTTGCCGCCGAACTGACGGGGTATCTGGGTTTCCGGTCCTCGGGTGCCGAGATGCGCGGAAATTCCGCCTTTGACATCGCGCTGTGGGATCTGTTCGGCAAGGCGACCGGCCAGCCCGTCGCGCAATTGCTGGGCGGGTTCACGCGTGATGCGATCCGCACCTATAATACCTGCGCCGGCTCGGAATATGTCAAGAAAACCACCGGCCAGAACGTCGCCAACTATGCGCTGGACGACGACAATTGCGGCTATGACGATCTGAACGGCTTTCTTCACCGTGCCGACGAGCTTGCACTTTCGCTGCTGGAAGAAGGCATCACCGCGATGAAGATCTGGCCCTTCGACATCGCCGCCGAAAAATCGCGCGGGCAATATATTTCATCGACCGACCTGAAGGCCGCGCTGAACCCGGTCGAGAAAATCCGCGCCGCCGTCGGCGACCGGATGGATGTCATGATCGAATTTCATGGCATGTGGCAGCTTTTGCCGGCGATGCAAATCGCACGTGCGTTGCAGCCCTATGACACGTTCTGGCACGAAGATCCGATCAAGATGGACAGCCTGTCCAGCCTGCGCCGCTATGCCGAGGCGTCGGTCGCGCCGATTTCCGCGTCGGAAACGCTGGCGACGCGATGGGGGTTTCGCGACCTTCTGGAAACCGGGGCGGCGGGTATCGTGATGCTGGACATAAGCTGGTGCGGGGGCCTGTCAGAGGCGCGCAAGATTGCCGCCATGGCCGAGGCCTGGCATCTGCCCGTCGCGCCGCATGACTGCACCGGCCCCGTGGTGCTGGCCGCTTCGACTCATCTGTCGCTGAACGCGCCGAACGCGCTGGTGCAGGAAAGCGTGCGCGCCTTTTACCGCACCTGGTATCGCGATCTGGTGACGACCCTGCCCGAGGTGAAGGACGGGATGATCACCGTTCCGCCGGGGCCGGGCCTGGGAACGGAGCTGAACCCCGATCTTGACCGGATTTTCACGACCACGCGACAGCGGAGCAATTGACCCGCGGCACAACAGGCAATCAAGGGAGGAAATCATGAAACTTGCACGAAAACTGGCCATGTCGGCGGCGCTGGCCGTGGCGACGGGCGGCACGGCGATGGCGCAGGACGGGCTGAGCATCGTGTTCACGCATCATTCGTCATCGTCCAACACCTTCTGGCAGGCGGTGAAAAAGGGCTATGACGACGCCTGTGCCCGTGTCGGGGCCGATTGCCAGATGGTTTTTACCCAGACCGAAGGATCGATCGAACAGCAGCTTGCGAATATGGAGGCCGCGCTGGCCCGTCAACCCGACGCGTTGATCACCTCGATTGTCGATAACGACGCGTTCGACGATGTGATCCAGCGGGCGGTGGATAACGGTGTGATCGTCATCGCTGCGAATGTGGACGATCTGGAAGGCGCGAAAGGCAACGCGAGGGCGGCGTTTATCGGGCAGGGCTTCCGTCCGGCGGGCCATGCGCTTGGTCAGGCCATTTCCGGACATTTCCCCGCCGAAGGCCCGATTCACGTGCTGGTCGGCATTTCCGCCCCCGGCCAGAACTGGTCCGAACAGCGCGGCGGCGGCGTGATGGATTTCCTTGAGGAATACAAGGCCGCCAATCCCGACCGCGAGATCACATTCGAACGGATCGACAGCGGCACCGATATGGCCGTCACCGCCGACCGCGTGGGTGCCTACCTGTCAGCCCATCCCGAAACCACGGCCTATTTCGACACCGGCCTGTGGCATTCCGCAGTTGCGCAGGTTCTGAAGGATCGCGGGATCGAGCCGGGCAAGGTTCTGCTTGGCGGCTTCGACCTGGTCCCCGATGTGATCGATCGGATGCGCGACGGCTACATCCAGGCCGAGGTGGATCAGCAGCCCTATATGCAGGGGTTCATGCCGGTAATGTCGGTCTATCTGGCCAAGACGGTCGGACTGGCACCTGCGGATATAGATACCGGGCAGGGTATCGCGACACCCGCAGATGCCGAGGAAATCGCGGAACTGTCCGCGAAAGGGCTTCGCTGAGTTTCCTGTGGCCGGGATCCCCGGATCCCGGCCCGCTATTGGGTCAACACGAATGAAACGTTTTCTCAAGATTGCGTTCCAGAAGCCCGAGCTTGCCGCTGGCCTGCTGCTTCTGGTGCTTGTGATCGTCTTTCAGATCCGCTCGAACGGGGTGTTTCTGGGCCCCGACAACCTGCGCGGTATTCTGGGGCTGCTGCCCGAAATGGGGCTTGTCGCCGTCGGCGTCACCCTGCTGATGATCAGCGGCGAGTTCGACCTGTCGGTCGGGTCGGTCTTTGCGCTGACGCCGATGGTGCTGGTGGTGCTGATGGGGGCGGGGTTTCCCTTTGCGCTGGCCTTTGCCGCCGCGCTGCTGGTCGCAATGGCGGTCGGGCTGGCGAATGGCTGGCTGACCATCACCTTCAACATTCCCAGCTTTATCACCACGCTTGGCATGATGTTCATGGCGCGGTCGCTGACGGTGGTGATCTCGGGCGGGTTTCCTCCGCGCCTGAGCCGCGACGCGATGCCGGATGAATGGTTTGTCAGCTTTGTTGGACCGGGGCAGATTTTCCGCATGTCGTTCATCTGGTTCGTGGTGATAGCGGTGCTGGTGTCGCTGTTGCTGTCGAAAACCAATTTCGGCAACTGGGTCCGCGCCACCGGCGGCTTTCTTCCGGCGGCAAAGGCGATGGGGATTCCGACCACAAGGGTCAAGATCATCTGCTTCATCATCAGCGCGGTCCTGGCCGGGCTGGCCGGGATCATTCAGGTGATGCGGCTGGGATCGGCCCTGCCATCCATCGGCGAGGGGCTGGAATTGCAGGCCGTCGCGGCGGCCGTTATCGGCGGCACCTCTTTGACTGGCGGGGTCGGCACGATACTTGGCGGCATTCTGGGCGTGTTGCTGATCCGGGCGATCGACAATGGCATGGTGCTAAGCCGCGTTGACAGCAACTGGTTCAAATTCGCGGTCGGCGCGCTGACCATCCTTGCGGTCGTCGGCAATGCCTGGATGCGCAGCAAGGCCCGCGCCATCAAGATCGTGACCGACACATCCAAAGGAAAGCGCAATGGCTGATCCTGTCATCTCGGTGCGCAACCTGCACAAATGGTATTCGGGCGTTCATGCGCTGCGCGGTGTCTCGCTGGATTTCGAACGGAACGAGACGGTGGGCCTCGTGGGCGATAACGGTGCCGGAAAATCGACGCTGATCAATATCCTGTCGGGCCTGCATCAGCAGGACGAGGGCGATATTCTGGTCGATGGCGCGCCGGTTGCGATCACCAATCCCCGCGATGCGATGGCCCTGGGGATCGAAACGATCTATCAGTACAACTCGATGGTGCCGCTGATGAGCATCGCGCGCAACATGTTCATCGGGCGCGAACCCCTGAAATTCAGGCTGGGGCCGCTTGGCATTCTGGATGAGAAACGCATGCGCGAGGAAAGCGTGCGCGCCATCGCCGATGTCGATCTGCACCTGCGTTCGCCCGATGCCGCCGTCGGCGAATTGTCCGGCGGACAGCGGCAGGGCGTCGCCATCGCGCGGGCCATGCATTTCAAGTCCAAGGTGATGATTCTGGATGAGCCGACGAACCACCTGTCGGTCAAGGAAACCGACAAGGTGATCGGCTTTACCCGGTCTCTGCGCGATCAGGGCGTGACGGGCATCTTTATCAGCCACAACATGCACCATGTCTTTGCCTGCTGCGACCGGATCGTCGCGATGGCCCTGGGCGAGGTCGTGCTGGACAAGCCCATCGAGGAAACCTCGATTGAAGAAGTCCACGACATTCTGTGAAGGAGGCCACCATGCCCGTACTTTCGGGAAAGACCGCGCTGATCACCGGTGCCCTGGGCACGATTGGGCGTGCCATGTCCGCGCTGTTTCATGCCGAGGGCGCCAGCGTCGTCGCGCTGGACCGTCCCGACGCGGCGGAACCCGGCACCGCGCTGTCGCCAGGTGCGCACTATGTTGGCTGCGATCTGAATGCCCTGACCGAGGCCGAGGCGCAAATCCGCGCTCTGTCCGGCGAATTGGGCGGGATCGACATTCTGGTCAACAATGCCGCGCTGATCATCAATCGTCCGTTCGAGGAATTTTCGATCGCCGAATACGAGGATCAGGTCCGCGTCAATTCATCCGCCGCCTTCGCGCTGACCCGTGCATGCTGTCCGCAGATGAAGGCGGCGCGCTCGGGCAAGATCATCAATCTGACCTCGCTGACCCTGAATGGCCGTTGGGACGGCTATGTCCCCTATGTCGCGTCCAAGGGCGCGATGCTGGGGTTGACCAAGGGGCTGGCGCGCGAACTTGGGCCGCACGGGATCAATGTCAACGCCATCGCCCCCGGCGCGGTTGTGTCAGAGGCAGAGGAACGGGTTTTTGGCGACCGGCTGGCCGAATATAACGACTGGGTTCTGGAAAATCAGTGCCTCAAGCAACGGATCTGTCCCGAAGATGTCGCGCGGCTGGCGCTGTTTCTGGCCTCGCCCGCCTCGGATCTGATCACCGGGCAGAATATCGGCATTGACGGTGGCTGGTAGCGGCGTCTTGCTGACCGCCGACCCGGCCCGATGCGAGGTTCTGCCCGGAATGGGCGGCGGTCTGGCGGGGCTGTGGGTCGGCGACAAGCCGGTACTGCGCCCGTGGACGGGCGACAAGCGGGCCGGACCCTTCGATCTGGCGCTGAACATCCTTGCGCCGTTCTCGAACCGCATCGCAGACGGCTTTGACCTGGACGGCCAGCGGATTGCCTTGACGCCGAACCTTCCCGGCGAAAGATACCCTATCCACGGCGACGCCTTTGCGCGCGCCTGGACCGTTGACAACCGCAGCAAGGCCGGCCTCGGGCTGCGGCTTGACGCGGGCAGCTTTGGCCCGTGGCTGTACCGCGCCGATCTGGCGATCACGCTTGCCCCGACCGGATTGCGCCTGTCGCTGAGGCTGCAAAATCTTGCAAAGCGGTCTCTGCCTTATGGAATCGGCTTTCATCCGTGGTTTCCGCGCGATGACAATACGCAGCTTTGCTTTCGGTCGCAGGCAGTCTGGCAAGAGGCCGGGGATCATCTGCCGAAGGGCAGGGCCCCCGTTCCCGCGCCTCGGGACTGGCAGTTCGGCGACTTGCGGGCGCTGCCTTCGGGCTGGATCAACAATGCCTTTGTCGGCTGGGACGGCAAGGCGGTCATCCGGCAGGGCGAGGATGCGGTGTCGGCGCGGCTGACCGCCTTGGCTCCGCTGGACTGCGCGATTGTTTATTCGCCATCTGCCCGCGCGGATTTCTTTTGCTTCGAACCCGTTTCGCATCCGCCCGACGCGGTCAACCTTCCCGGCCAGCCGGGTCTGGTCATGCTGCCGCCGTCGAGCCACCTTTCCGCCAGCATGTCGCTGACATGGGCGGAATGACCGGGTAGCCAAGGATCGCCGGATACCGGGCAGAGTCAAGGATGCCAATGCGCCGGTGTTTGCGGGGCCTCGCCCTGAATCCGCGGCGTGCATCGGCATTGCGTTGCTGACGGGGGTGCGAAGCCATTGCCATTTGCCGCATGGGAAGGGATCATTTTTCCTGACGCTGCCCCGGCAGCGGCACGGGCGGAAATAAACGCCCGGATTTGCGCCCATCCGCGCCGGGAAGCGGGCCAGTGTCGCGGGACAGGAAAGGATGCAGCCATGTTCGATCTGCCTGAACCCGCCACGCATTACGCCGCAGGGCTGGCGCGTGATCCGTCCTGTGAGGCGCGCGCCCGGTCCGGCGCTGGTCCGAGGGCGATCTGCGCGCCCTCGACCGTGCGACGTGCCGTTCAGCGCCATTTCGGGCAAAGCTTTCTTCAGATGGTGCGGGCCGCGCGACTGAAGGGCGGGCTGCGATCCCTGACGAAAGGAACTGCGATGATTGAGGCACAACCGGATGCAGGTTTCGATTCAGCCTTGGGGTTTCGGACCGCCTTTGCGCGGCTGTTCGGCCATGCGCCGCACCGGATGCGCGGCGGGGCCGATCTGCGCGCGGACTGGATAGACACGCCCCTGGGCGGGATGATCGCCATTGCCGATGACCACGCGCTGCATCTGCTGGAGTTCATTGACCGCAAGGCCCTGCCGCAGGGTCTGCGCAAGCTGTCGGGCTTTGTCGGCGGGCGGATCGGACTGGGCCGCAGTGCCGTTACCGATCTGACCGAATCCGAACTGGATGCCTATTTTGCCGGGCATCAGCCGCGCTTTACCATTCCCGTTCAATTGCATGGAACTGACTTCCAGAAACGGGTCTGGCAGCAGCTATGCACCATTCCGGCAGGTGAGACGCGCAGCTATGCCCAGCTTGCCGCCGCCATGGGCCAGCCCACCGCTACCCGCGCCGTCGCCCGCGCCAATGCCACCAACCGCATCGCGCTGGTCGTGCCCTGTCACCGGGTGATCGGGGCCGATGGCAGCCTGACCGGCTATGCCGGAGGGCTATGGCGCAAGGAAAAGCTGATCGAGGCCGAACATGCCTATGGCTGACGCCTTTCGCGACCTGCACCGCGCCGGCCGACCGCTGATCCTGTACAATATCTGGGATGCCGGATCGGCGGCGGCGGTGGCGCGGGCCGGGGCGGTTGCGCTGGCCACGGGCAGCGCCTCTGTCGCGGGCGCATTGGGATACCCGGACGGGCAGGCCGTGCCGTTGGACCTGCTTGTGACGGTGATCACCCGGATCCGCGCGGTATCGAACCTGCCGCTAAGTGTCGATTTCGAGGCCGGATATGCCGGTGATGCTGCGGGGGTGGCACAGAATGCTGCGCTGCTGGCCAAAGCGGGTGTGACCGGGATAAACCTCGAAGACGGCATTCCGCCGGAAAACGGCATTCGTTCGATGGCAGGGCATGCCGCACGGATTGCCGCGATCCGAAAGGCGACGCCGCTGTTCGTGAACGCGCGGACCGATCTGTTCCTGCAATCGCCCGTGGCCGATCATGCCGCCCTGCTGCCGCAGGCGTTGCAGCGGGCGGCGGCCTATGAGCGGGCAGGGGCGGGCTGTTTCTTTGCTCCGGGGCTGGTGGATCCGGCGCTGATCGCGCGGCTTTGCAGCGAATGTCCCTTGCCGGTCAATATCATGGCTTCTGCCGCCGCCCCTTCGCTCGGGCGGCTTGCCGCGCTGAACGTGGCGCGCATCAGCTTTGGTCCGTTTCCCTGGCGCGAGGCGATGGAGGCTTTGACGCAGGCCGCTGCGCGATGCGTCATACCCGACGGTCCCGGCGAATGATCGTTCCCTGAGGCCGGAAGCGGCCCAATGGCCGCCCGGCCTTATTGACCCGTGCCGCCGTCATGCAGGTGGCAGGCGACCGCGCTGCCCGAGAGGGCGGGGATCAGGCGGGGCGTTTCCACCTTGCAGCGTGGACCGGCCAGCGGGCAGCGTGGATGAAAGGCGCAGCCCGAGGGCGGGTTCAGCGGCGACGGGATCTCGCCCTTGATGGGGTGGAACTGCGCGCGGCCCGTTCCAAGCGTCGGGATCGAATCGAACAGCGCCCGTGTATAGGGGTGACGGGGATTGTCATACAGTTCCCTTGCGCCCGCCAGTTCGACCATCCGGCCCAGATACATGATGGCCACCCGGTCGCAGACATGGCGCACGACCGAAAGATCGTGGCTGATGAACAGCGCGGTCAACCCCAGATCGCGGCGCAGATCGGTGAACAGGTTCAGCACCTGCGCCTGAATCGACACATCCAGCGAGGCGACCGCCTCGTCAAGGACCAGCAGGTCGGGCTGCATTGCAAGCGCGCGGGCAATGGCGATGCGCTGGCGCTGGCCGCCGGAAAACTGATGCGGGAAACGGTCGGCATAGCCGGCCTCAAGCCCGACCTGTTCCAGCAATTCGCCGGTCCGGCGGCGCATTTCCGGCCCCGAGGCGATGCCGTTCACGCGCGGCCCCTCGGCGATGGTTTCGCCGACCTTCATGCGCGGGTTCAGGCTGGCAAAGGGATCCTGATGGATCATCTGCACGCGGGTGGTCAGCTTTTCGGTCGCCCCGCCGCGTTCGCGCGCGACGGGCGCGCCGTCCAGCAGCACCTCGCCCCCGGTCGGCCCATAGACCCCGGCCACGATCCGCCCCAGCGTCGATTTCCCGCAGCCCGATTCGCCCACGATCCCCAGAACCTGGCCGCGCGGAACCGTCAGGTCGATACCGGTCAGCGCATGGACCACCGCCCCGGCCCTTGTGCCCGTCAGCCGGGCGATGCCACGTTCGATCAGCCCCGCCGGTTGCGCAAACCGTTTCGAGACGTTGCGGATTTCCAGAAGCGGCGCGGTCATGTGGTCTCCAGCGGGTAATGGCAGCGGACCTGCCTTGCGCCGTCGCCGGATGAGGGCGGCGGGGTCACGCACAGATCCGTCGCGCGGGCGCAGCGGGTGCGAAAGGCGCAGCCCGAGGGCAGATGCGCAAGCTGCGGGGTCGATCCGGGAATCTGCGGCAGCTTCTGCCCCGGTTCATGCAGGCCGGGCACCGACTGGATCAGGCCTTGCGTATAGGGGTGGCGGGGGCGGGCGATGACATCGGGCGCGGGGCCGGTCTCGACGATCCGGCCCGCATACATGACGCTGACGTCATCGGCCAGCGAGGACACGACAGCCAGATCATGCGTGACCCAGACGATCGCGGTGCCGGTCTCATCGGCCAGCCTGCGCACCTCGGCCAGAATCTGCCCCTGGATCGAGACATCCAGCGCGGTCGTGGGTTCGTCCGCGATGATGACCGAGGGGCGGTGCAGCAGCGCCGTCGCAATCGCAACCCGCTGGCGCATTCCGCCCGACAACTGATGCGGATAGGCCCGCAGCCGTTCCGCCGGGGCGGGGATGCCGACGATCTCCAGCGCCTGACGGGCGCGATCCCATGCGGCGGGTTTCGACATGCTTTCATGGACCCGCACCGCCATGGCCATCTGGTCGCCGACCCGCAGGACCGGGTTCAGCGTCATCATCGGATCCTGAAACACCATCGCAACCCTGCGCCCGCGCATCGCCCGCTGCGCCTCGGGGGGCATGGTGCGCATGTCCTCGCCGCCGACCAGCACCGTGCCCGCCACAATCTCGCCCGGCGGGTCGATCAGGCCCATCACCGAAAAGCCCGTCACGCTTTTGCCTGACCCGCTTTCACCGACCAGCCCCAGAATGTGACCGGGCCGCACCGAAAAGCTGACATCGTTTACCGCCGTGACAAAGCCCTTGCGGGTTGCAAAGCGGGTGGTCAGGCCCCTGACCTCAAGTGCGGCGGTCATCGTGACCGCCTTGGGTCAAGCACGGCGCGGACCTGATCGCCCACAAGGTTGATGGCGACGACAGTGATCATCAGGAACAGCCCCGGAAATATCGACAGCCAATAGCGGTCTGTATGGATGTATTTGAATCCGTTTGAAATAAGCGAGCCAAGCGAGGGTTCGGTCAGTGGCACGCCGACGCCCAGAAAGGACAGCGTCGCCTCCAGCGCGATGGCGCTGGCGACCTGCACGGTGGCCACCACGATCAGCGGCGGAAGGACATTGGGCAGCAGATGCCGGAACAGTACGCGGCTGGTGGGCAGGGGGGTGGACCGGGCGGCCTCGATATAGTCCTTGCCGCGTTCCACCGTCGCCGCGCCGTGGGTGGTGCGCGCGAAATAGGCGTATTGCGCCACCACCAGCGCCGCGACGATCTGCATGACGCCCTGACCCAGAACCGCGACCATCACCAGCGCCAGCAGGATCGCGGGCATGGACAGTTGCAGATCGATGATGCGCATCAGCACGGCCTCGGTCCGGCCCCGGAAATAGGCCGCGCTCAGCCCGACGCAGATGCCGATGCTCAGCGCCAGTGTGCCCGCCGTCAGACCGATGACAAAGCTGGTGCGCAGCCCGTAAAAGATCGCCGACAGCATGTCGCGCCCGGCATTGTCGGTGCCAAGCAGGTGGACATATCCGCCCGACCCGACCGTGCCGGGCCGCAGGAACGCATCCAGCCAGTCCAGCGTGGCCATGTCATAAGGATCCTGCGGCGAGACCAGAGGCGCGCCGACGGACACGAACAGCAGCACCGCGATCACCGCCAGCGAGATGACGGCAACCGGCGACTGGCGGTAATCGGCCCAGAAATTCGCCAGCCTTTGGGCGCGGGTTTCACGCGGGGGGGCGCTTGCCGTATCGCTCATGCCTTGCCCCCTTTCAGGCGAACCCTCGGGTCGAGGCGGGCATAGACAAGATCGACCGTCAGGTTGATGATCACGAACAGGATCACCACCAGCACCAGATAGGCCACCATCACCGGCCGATCCAGTTGCAGGATCGAATCGATGATCAGCTTGCCCACGCCGGGCCAGTTGAACACGCTTTCCGTCACCACAGCAAAGGCCACGGTCGAGCCGAGTTCCAGCCCGAACACCGTCACGATGGGGATCGAGATATTGCGCAGCACATGCCGGAACACGATCTGCCGATCAGGCAGGCCCTGCGCGCGGGCGAATTTGACGTAGTCGGCTGACATCGCCTCTACCATGCCGGCGCGGGTCAGGCGGATCAGCAGACCCATCTTGAACAGCGAAAGGTTGATCGCGGGCAGGATCACATGGCTCCAGCCGTTCAGCGTGGCCAGCGATGTGTCGATGCCCAGAAAGCTGCCGACCTGCCCGCGCCCGCCCGATGGCAGCCAGCCAAGCTGGACGGCAAAGGTCATGATCAGCAGCATGCCTATCCAGAAGGTCGGCACCGAAAATCCCAGGACGGACAGCGCCATGATCGCCTTTGCGCCCGCGCTGCCAGGGCGGTATCCGGCATAGATACCCGCCGGGATGCCGATACATGTTGCGATGGTCACGGCGACCAGCACCAGTTCCAGCGTGGCAGGCAGGCGCGAAAAGACCAGATCCGTGACCGGGATGTTATAGACCATCGAATTGCCCATATCGCCGCGCGCCACGCCTGACACAAATGTCAGGTATTGCCGCCACAGGGGCTGGTCCAGCCCGTATTGGCGGATCAGGTTTTCGCGGATTTCGGCGGTGGCGCCAGGGTCGATCAGCACATCGACTGGGTTGCCGATGGCATAGACCCCGACAAAGACGATCACCGACATGGCAAAGACGACGATTGCCGCCTGTACCAGTCTTTGCAGCAGATAGCCGGGCATTCAGGGCTCCGATGGCTGGCGGAAGAGGCCGCGCGGCAACGCGGCCCCGACTGTCATTGTGCCGGTGTGATCGCGTAGGCGCGGGTTTCCTGATCGACGCGGGGGGTAAAGGCGTATTTGTCCGCCGCTGCCGCCCAGACGGTTTGCAGGATCACGGTCGGGATCAGCGCCCGGTCCTCCATCGCCAGCCAGGACGCTTCTTCGTACTGTGCCCGCCGTGCATCCTCGTCCAGAAGCTGCGTGCCCTCGTCAAAGACCTTGTCGAATTCCGGGTTGGAATAACCCGAGCGGTTGAAATTCCCCAGCCCCCGCGTGTCGTCCCTGGTGTGGATCAGCGCGCCATAGGTATAGGCCGCCTCGCCCGTCAGCGTGCCCCATGCGGACATGGACATCGTATATTCCTCGCGCTGCGCGGCGGGGAAGAACACGGTGCCGTTCAGCGCCTGCACATTCACCTTGAGCCCCGCCCGCGCCCACATCTGCCCCAGCGCCTCGCAGACCACGGCATCGCCTGGAATGCGGTTGTTGGTGCAGGTGAAATCGACCTCGAACCCGTCGGGATAGCCGGCCTCGGCCAGCAGCGCCTTTGCTTTTTCGACGTCATATGGCTTGTCGCCGATCTTGTCGCTATAGCCAAAGAACCCCTGGGGCATAAGCTGGTTGGCGGGCGTGCCCAGACCTTCCAGCACGACATTGACCAGAACCTCGCGGTTGATCGCCAGATCCAGTGCCTCGCGCACGCGCTTGTCCTGAAGCGGGTTCCCCTCGACCTCGACCCCGTTCACCTTGATGGGCTGGGGTTCCTCGTCCTTCACGACGGGCGAGACATTCAGGATATAGATCGAATCCGCCACAAAGGTCTGAAGGCTGCCATCGCCCTTCATCGAGACATAATCGCTGGCCGGGACATAGTTGATCAGATCGACCTGCCCCGAACGCAGCGCGGCCACGCGGGCCGCATCGTCGGGAATTTCTTTTCGGATCACCGTTTCCCATGCGGGCGCGCCGCCCCAGTAACCATCGTTGCGCGACAGCACCAGATCGCCCTTGGGCTGCCACGAGACGAATTTATAGGGGCCGGTCCCGATGGCCTTTTCGCCAGAGTTGAACTGTTCGTTCCGAGCCTCCATCCCGGTTTCCGACGGCACGACGAACAGCCGGGTAAAGTCGTTCGGCAGGGCCGGGGCAATGCCCTTTGTTTTGATGCGCAGCGTCAGATCATCGACGACTTCGACGCTGTCCACATTCTTGGTGTACAGGGTCATGGGCATCGGGCCGGTCACGGCGGGGATGCGCTCGATCGAGAATTTGACATCCTCGGCGGTGAAGGGCGTGCCATCGTGAAAGGCCACACCTTCGCGCAGTTTGAACTCCCATGTCGTATCGTCAACCGGGGTCCAGCTTACAGCAAGGCCGGGCTTGAGGTGCAGGTTCTCGTCCACATCGACCAATGTGTCAAAGACATGCCGCAGCGCCTCGGCCTGACTGCCAAGCGTGGACCAGTGCGGATCGATTGAATCGGGTCCGGCGCGCAGGCCCAGGGTAAGCTGCTGCGCCATGGCAGGTGCGGCGGCCATCAGGGCCAGGGCGGCTGTGGCGGCTTTCAGAAAATGCGTGGACACGGGGCGGGCTCCCTGCAAAGTGTTATGATACGCTGTTACGATAGAAAGCGGAAAATCGAATCGTCAAGATATTTTTGGGACGCCGATAGGTATGGACGCGCAATTCTGTTGATTCTATAACGGTTCCTGCGACAGAAACTGTCATGATGAAGTGATACGGATGGGCGAAAGGGCTGAACAACTTGACCCCGTGATCGAACAGATCGCCGCGGCCATCGATCCGTCATGTTCGGTGCCCGTCTCGGTGCAGTTGCGCGGTGCCATCGAATTCGGCATCGCCTCGGGCGATCTGAATGCGGGGTATCGCCTGCCATCGATCCGTATCCTCGCTCGCCGTCTGGGCGTGTCGCCCGTCACCGTCTCGGGCGTCTATGCCACGCTTCAGGCCGCCGATCATATCGAGGGGCGGGCGGGCTCGGGCACCTTTGTGCGCAGTTCCGGCGTTTCCGGCGGGGCCGGTCTGCGGCAAAAGCTGGCGCTGATCGACGGGCGAATCGCCGAACTGATCGCGCTTGGGCGGGAATGCGGGCTGTCTGCCGCTGATCTGTCGCTGCGCATGACCATGGCGCGACCGGCGCGCAGCGCGGCGGTCAGCCTGCTGATGGTCGGCAATTTCATCGAGGCCACACGGGCCTATGCCTCTGATCTGCGCGGGCATCTGCGCGCGGGCGACCGGATCGACGCGATCACGCTGCCCGATGTTGACGCGCGGGGGACGGCGGGTTGCGATCTGATCGTCGCGCCGCGTACCCTGCTGGCGCGGATCCGCCAGATCGCGCCGCGAACCGACGCCGTGGGCATCACCCTGATCCCGGACGAGGCGACGCGGGTTGCGCTGGCCACGCTGCGGCCCGATGCGCGGGTCGTGGGTTATTCCTATTTTCCGGGCTTTGTCACGGTGATGAAAACCGGCATCCGGCGCTTTGCCCCCCATGTGCCGGACCTGACCATGCTGGTGCGCGGGGACGCAGACGAAGCGGCGGCGATCGCCTCTGCCGATGTCCTGATCCATGCCACCGGGGCCGGATATCTGTGTGACAGCCTGCGCCCCGATCAGACCGCGTTCGAATATCGTCACACGCCGGATGCGCAGTCGGTCCGCGACGATCTGCTGCCCGCCATCGAGGCGGTCCGGCGCAGGATTCCACCAGAAAGGGATGCCGCAGAATGAGAATATCCGAAGCGAACTGGTTCGAAATCGAAGAATATCTGACCCGCGACGACCGCGCCGTATTGCCGCTTGGCTCGACCGAGCAGCATGCCCGTCTGAGCCTGTCGGTCGATTCCATCCTGTCCGAACGTGTTGCGGCCGAGGCGGCGGAACCTTTGGGGATTCCGGTCTTTCCGGTGGTCGCCTATGGGCTGACCCCCTATTTCATGGCGTTTCCGGGCACGGTCTCGCTGAAACTGTCCACCTATGCCGCGCTGATCCGCGACATTCTGGACAGCCTTTACACCACCGGCTTCCGCCGTGTGCTGATCGTGAACGGCCATGGAGGCAATACGCCGGTCCAGCCGGTCTGCGCCGAATGGATGGAGGCGCATCAGGGCGCGCGCTGCCGCTTTCATGACTGGTGGCGCGCGCCCCGCACATGGACGGCGGTGCAGGAAACCGACCCCGTCGCCAGCCATGCAAGCTGGATGGAGAATTTTCCCTGGACCCGGCTTGAGGGGCGGCAGATGCCGGCAGAGCGGAAACCCCTGGTCGATTTCGACCGCCTGCGCGACCGCGATGCCGCCGGGGTCCGGGAACTGATCGGGGATGGCAATTACGGCGGTCTGTACCAGCGTCCCGACACCGAAATGGCACGGATCTGGTCCGCAGCAGTTGAGGAAACCCGCGCGCTGCTGGAGGGAGACTGGCCGTGAGCGGCCCGGTCCTGATCTGGGGCGCGGGTGCCATTGGCGGCGTCATCGGCGGCTGTCTGGCCCGCGCGAGGCAGCCGGTGCATATGGTGGATACCGTCATCGAACACGTGTCGGCGATGCGCCGGGGCCTTCGGATCGAGGGGCCCGTCGAGGCTTTTGTGCAGGCGCTGCCCGCCTCGACCCCTGGTGAATTGCAGGGCCGGTTCGACCGGATCATCCTTGCCGTCAAGGCGCATCACACCGGCGCGGCGCTGGACATGCTGTTGCCGCATCTGGCCCCCGACGGATATGTCGTTTCGGCCCAGAACGGGTTGAATGAGCGGCTGATCGCCGACCGTATTGGTCCCACCCGCACCGTGGGCTGCTTTGTCAATTTCGGCGCGGACTGGCTGGGGCCGGGGCGGATTCTGTACGGCAACCGTGCCGCCGTTGCCGTGGGCGAAATGGATGGCCGCATCACCGACCGCGCCCGTGACATCCTCGCCCTGCTGCGCATGGTCGAGCCTGAGGCCGTGCTGACCGACAATATTCAGGGCTATCTCTGGGGCAAGATGGGCTATGGCGCGCTGCTTTACGCCACCGCGTTGACGCCCCTGTCCATGGCCGACGCGATGGCGCTGCCCGCGCATCGCCGGGCCTATGAAGCTTTGGGCCACGAGGTCATGCGGCTTGCGGATGCCGAAGGGGTCGAACCGCTTGGCTTCAACGGCTTTGACCCGCAGGCCTTTCTGGCCGCCGATCCGGCGCGGATGGCGGCCTCGCTTTCCGGGATGGTCGTCCATAACCGCAAATCGGCCAAGACCCATTCCGGCATCTGGCGCGATCTGGCCATCCGCAAGCGCAAGACCGAGGCTGACGCGCATCTGGGCGTCATGACCGCCATCGCCGCGCGCCACGGCCTTGCAGTGCCGGTGATGGCGCGGCTGCTTGGCCTGATCCATGACATCGAACAGGGCCGCCGCGCCCAGTCTGCCGATCTGCCTGATCGACTGGTCGCCGCATGCGCATAGATCTGACAGGCCGCGTCTTTGCCGTCACCGGAGCCGCGCAGGGCATTGGCGCAGCTATTGTCGCGGCTTTGGCCGGGGCGGGGGCGCGGGTCGCGACGGTCGATCTGGACGGGCCGGGCATGGCGGGCCTGCCCGGTGCGACCTCGTGCCATCGGGCCGACCTGGGCCAGCGCGACGCGGCCCATGCGGTCATGGACGACATCGCTGCGGCGCATGGCCGGATCGACGGGCTGGTCACGGCGGCGGGCGGGGTCTGCGGACAGACCGGCCAGCCGCTGGAACGGATCGACGCACCCTGTTGGCGCGCGATCCTTGCCGCCAATCTGGATGCCGCGATGTGGTGCGCGCAAGCCGCCACGCCGCATCTGAAGGCGCGGCGCGGGGGGCGGATCGTCACCATTTCGTCCGGGGCCGGGCTGCGCCCCAGCCTGACCGGCATTCAGGCCTATACAGCGGCGAAACATGCGCTGATCGGCCTGACGAAGCAGCTTGCGCAGGAACTGGGGCCGTATGGCATCACCGTCAATTCGGTTGCCCCCGGATTTCTGCGGTCCAACCCCTCGACCGAGCGCCAGTGGCAGGCCCTTGGCCCCGACGGGCAGGCGCGGCTTGTTGCCGGAACGCATCTGCGCCGCTTGGGCCAACCCCAGGACATCGCCGACGCCGTGACTTTCCTTGCCTCGGATCAGGCGGGATGGATCACCGGACAAACCCTTTCCGTGGATGGAGGACGCGCATGACCGAACCGTACACATGGCCCGAAAGCACATGGCGCCCGCGCGTCGAACAGATACGCGCGGGGCGTTCGCTGCTGCCCGAACGATGGCCGGGCGGCGCGCGCTGTGCGGTCGCGTTAAGCTTTGACAGCGATCACGAGACGAACGAACTGCGCGACGGCGCGACCAGCCTTGCCCGGCTGAGCTGGGGCGAATATGGCGCGCGGCGTGGCATTCCGCGCATCACAGGGGTGCTGCGTCGCCATGACGTGAAGGCCAGCTTTTTCGTGCCCGCCGTTTCGGCGCTGCTGCATCCCGACGAGCAGCGCGACCTGGCTGGTCAGGGGCACGAGATCGCGCTGCATGGCTGGATCCACGAACGCAATACCATGGTCCCCCCGCAGGACGAACGCGACCTGATGTTGCGCGCTGCCGACACGCTGGAACGGATTACCGGCACCCGACCGGTCGGCATGCGGACGCCGTCGTGGGATTTCAGCGATGCGACCCTTGCCATCGCCGAGGAACTGGGCCTGCTGTATGACAGTTCGCTGTTCTCGGACGATGACCCCTATGAGATCCTGTCCCAAGGCCGCCCGACCGGCATTGTGGAACTGCCGGTCGAATGGATCCGCGACGATGCCGCCTATTTCATGATGAATCGCCATGGCGCGCAGCGGCCCTATACGCCGCCCGCCGATGTGCTGGACATCTTTCGCCGCGAATTTGACGGTGCGCGAGCCGAGGGCGGGCTGTTCGTCCTGACCATGCATCCGCATATCACCGGCTATCGGTCGCGAATCTTCATCCTGGACGAGCTGATCGCGCATATCCGCGCCACCGGCGACGCCTGGATCGCCACCCATGCCCAGATCGCGGCCTATTGCGCCCGCGAGGCGGGACTGAAAGGAAAGACATGACCTATTCGCTTGCAGTCCATGGCGGGGCCGGGACCATTCTGAAATCGACCATGACCCCGGAACGCGAGGCGGGCTATCACGCCGGGCTGGCCTGTGCGCTGGCGGCGGGCGAGGCGGTGCTGCGGGATGGCGGCGCGGCGCTGGATGCCGTTGTGGCCGCCGTTTCCGCGCTGGAGGACGAGCCGCTGTTCAACGCCGGGCGGGGATCGGTCTTTACCAGCGCCGGGAGGCAGGAAATGGACGCTGCCGTGATGGATGGCCGGACGCGGCGGGCGGGGGCGGTGGCGGGGATCTGCGGCCCCCGGAACCCGGTTCAGGCCGCCCGCGCCGTGATGGAGCGGACCGACCATGTGTTGCTGATCGGTGCCGGCGCGCTGAGGGTCGCACGGGCTGCCGGGCTGCCCTTTGAGGACGACGGCTATTTCTTTACCCAACCCCGGTGGGATGCGTTGCAAAAGACGCTGGCGATGCGTCAGGCGGGCCAGACCGACGACGATCCGGCGCGACGGCACGGCACGGTGGGCGCGGTGGCGCGGGACAGGAACGGGCATCTGGCGGCAGCGACCTCGACTGGGGGGATGACGGCCAAGGCTCCGGGCCGGGTGGGCGACACGCCGGTCATCGGCGCGGGCACATTTGCCGATGACGCGAGCTGCGCCGTCTCGGGTACCGGCCATGGCGAGGTATTCATTCGCTGGACGGCGGGGGCCGAGATCTCGGCCCGGATGCGCCTTGCGGGCGAAACGCTGGAACAGGCCGCGCATCACGTGGTGATGCGGGTTCTGGCGCAGAATGACGGCTCGGGCGGGGTGATCGCCGTGGATCGCGATGGCAACATTGCGCTGCCCTTCAACTGCGAGGGCATGTATCGCGGCTTTCTGCGTGACGGAGGCAAGGCCGAAACGGCGATCTATTGAGGCAAGGATCACCGCAACCCGCCCGGCCCTGATCTGTGAAAATCGTGCAAATCATGGAATGGCGGATTTCAGCGCTGCAAGCCTGGCACCAAAGCCGATGAAAATGACACCGGTAGCGATCTTCAGATGACGCTGGAACGCGGCGTTTTTCATCGACCTTGAAACCGTCGAGAACAGCATCACCATCGCTCCGAACCAGACTGCGTTGATCATGGAGTGAAGAAAGACCAGAAAAAACGCCGCGGCCGCCGGGGTTGTGCCCTGCGATATGAACTGGGGAAACGCGGCGAGATAGAACATCGATACCTTGGGGTTGAGGGCGTTCGTCAGGAACCCCTCGACATAGGCACCACGCAAGCTGCGCTTGCGTTTGGCGACCGGCGTATCGGTAACGGGCTGGCCCTGCCGGATGGCGGAAAGGATGGCCCTGATGCCGACCCAGCAAAGATAGGCCGCGCCAAGGTATTTAACGATTGCGAAGGCGGTTGCCGATTGCACAAGGATTATCGAAATTCCCAGAATCGACAGGGTTCCATGCAGATAAAAGGCCGTGATGAACCCGGCCACGTTGGCAAATCCCGCCCTGCGACCCGAGCCTGGAACGGTTCTGGCGATCAGAACCCCGTTCGGGCCGGGGGAAATGACAAGCAGCGTCGCGATGACGACGAACGTCAGGACATCTGATGGTGCCATGGCAATGACTTTCCGTTGTTGTTGGCCCGCAGCCCGTTGCGTCGCGCCAAGCCTGTGCGAGGTTGGCGCCAATCCTTTGGCCGGGTCAAGTGGCGCGGGCATGCCTGCGACGATGGTCCGGTCGCCACAGCCCCTGCGGCTGCATGCTGCCGCCGGTTCCGCCGGTCAGGGGGCCGGGGTCAGGGTGCCGGGGTCAGGGGGCCGGCGGGGTCAGGGGTTCAGATCACGGCTTCCTCAACGAAAGCTTCGTTCAGCGCGATGCGCTCATAGCGGAACGGCCCCAGATCCAGCGTCGTAAAGCGGCCATCGACGATCAGTTCGGCCACCGCCCGGCCGACGGCGGGGGATTGCTGCAAACCGTGGCCTGAAAACCCGTTGGCGAACATGAAATTGCCGATCTCGGGGTGAAAGCCGACAATGCCGTTCTGGTCGAACATGTTGTACTCGTAATGCCCGGTCCAGCTTTGCCTGACCTTCAGCGCGTCGAAATCCGGGATCCGGTGCCAGAGCGCGGGCCAGATGCGATCCTCGAACTCTGCATGGCAGATTGCGAAATCGTCGTAATCGGCAGGTCCGTTATCCAGCGGCGTGTTGCCGGTCAGGAACAACTCGCCCTCGGGGCGGACGAAAGTGCCTGACAGGTCGATGACATTCGGCATCCGGCCGGGGATGGGGGTGCTGCTGGCAAAGACAAAGCTGTAGCGCTTGTGGGGGGCCACGGGGATCGTCAGCCCGGCCATGGCGCAGACCTGCCGGGCGCGGGGGCCCGCTGCGTTGACCAGAATGCCGCAGGCCACCGTCTCGCCGGTCGCAAGCCGCGCCGAGGTGATGCGGTTTTCCGCGACCTCCAGCCCGGTCACGGCATTGTCCACATACTCGATGCCGCTGCCGCGTGCCGCCCGGCGCAGCCCGTTCAGCATTCCCATTGAATCGAACCAGCCCTCGTCACGCGCACCCCATGCGCCGCCACCCAGATCCTCTGTATTCAGCCAGGGAAACCGGTCCTTCAGCGGACCCGGTTCAAGAAAGACCGTATGTGCACCAAGGCTGCGCTGCAACTCGACCCGTTCGCGCGCGGGACCGACCCCTTCGGGCGAGATGCAGTAAAGATAGCCATGTTCGCGAAAGCCCAGATCAGGCGAGGCTTCGTCCGGAAAGAACGGTGCCATGCGGTCGGGAAAGCTGCGGATGAACGCGATCCCGAACTGGCTGATCTTCACATTGATGGGGTTCGAATATTGCTGCCGGATTGCGCTTGTCGAAAGCGCCGTGGACGAAAATTCATAGCTGCTGTCGCGTTCGACCACCAGCACCGAGGCATCGGGGCCAAGTTTCTGGCTGAGCCAATAGGCGGTCGAGGAACCGACCGCCGCGCCGCCGACGATCACGATGTCATACCGGGCGGATTTCGGGGCTTTGTACCGGGGTGCGGGCATGTCAAACCTCAGGTTCTGAACGATGCGATCAAGGCGTCGGACCCGCGCACCAGAAGGCCAAGATCCGATCCCACCGCGACCATGGTAAAGCCATCGGCAAGATAGCGGTCGGCATCGGCCTTGAGCGTGGCCAGAATGCCCGCAGCCTTGCCTGCCATGCGCGCGGCGGCCAACACGGCGGCGATGGCATTCTGAACGTGATCCGCATTCGGGTTGCCCATGGCCCCCAGATTGGCCGACAGGTCGCCCGGCCCCACAAACAGCACATCGACGCCATTGACCGCAGCGATTTCGGCGGCGTTGGCCAGGCCGGTCCCGCATTCGATCTGCACCGCCAGAAGCTGCCGGTCTTGCGCCGTGGCGTGATAGTTCGCGATACGGCCGAACTGATTGGCGCGGTGGCCGACCGAAAAACCCCTGATCCCGCCAAAGGGCGCATAGCGCATGGCCGCGACGATCCGGCGGGCCTGATCAGCGTCGCGGACATTGGGGATCATCAGGCTGCGCGCGCCGCCATCCATGAATTGCTTGATCAGGCTGGCGTCATCCGAGGGCAGCCGGACGGCTGCCTCGCAGGGGAAGGCGGCGGCGGCCTGAAGCTGCGCGACCACGCTGCGCAGGTCGTTGGGGCTGTGTTCGGCATCGATCAGCAGCCAGCCAGCCCCGGCACCCGCCATGATCTCGGTCGTCAGCGGACCGGCCAGCGAACACCACAGCCCAAGGCTGGGTCTGCCTGCCAACAGGGTATTCTTCAGGATGTTTTCACGCTCTTGCGCCATGGGTGGCTCCATCATGCAGATTTGTGTGTTGTATGATGTATTATAAATAACCATAATGCGGCGAGGCCATGAGTCGCAATGGGGAAAGCTGTGTCCGGGAAGATTGGATTGCGGGCCGCAGGCAAAACGGTGGCTGGGAGCCGACAGGCTGCGAAGGGTGGTGCATGATGCGCGGAACCGGCAGGGCGGATGTCTTTGCGATGCTGGCGCATCCGGTGGGTCATGCGAAAAGCCCCGAGGTCTTTAACGACCTGTTCGCGCAAAAGGGGCTGGACAGCCTGATGGTACCGCTGAGTTGCCGGCCCGAGGATTTCCAGATCTTCTGGGCTGGCCTGACCGCAGCCGAAAATCTGCGAGGCGTCATCGTCTCGGTCCCCTACAAGGCTGCGGTGTTCGCGAAATGCAGCAGCGGTCATGACCGCGCCGTCCGGGTGGGCAGTGCGAATGCGGTGCGGCGCAATCCCGACGGAAGCTGGCATGCCGACAATTTCGACGGTGTGGGATTTATTGCGGCGCTGAAGGCCGCCGGTCACAGGATCGCGGGCAGGCAGATCTTGCAGGTCGGGGCCGGGGGCGCGGGGGCCTCTCTGGCCTATTGTCTGGCCGAGGAGGGGGCCGCCGGGATCCGGCTAAGCGACGTTGATCACGCCCGCGCGAAAAGGCTGGCCGATCTGGTGTCGCGCGCCTTTCCGGCCTGCCGGGTCACGGTCGGGCCTGCCAATCCGACAGGCATGGAACTGGTCGTGAACGCGACGCCGATGGGACTGAAGCCGGACGATCCGCTGCCGCTGGATGTTCTGGCGCTGACATCCGGGATGATTGTCGTGGACATCATCATGGAACCCGCCGAAACCCCGCTTTTGCGCGAGGCGAGGCGCATCGGCTGCCGTATCCAGCCCGGACGCCCGATGCTGGATTTTCAGGTCGGGGCGATGGCCGCGTTCTTTGACATTGACCGCCGGAACCGTGCCAATGACCGGGATTGACAGCGTCACCGTCATCGGAGGCACGTCGGGCATCGGCAAGGCTATCGCGCTGCGCTTTGCGGCCGGGCGCGCGCGGGTGGTGATCGCGGGGCGCGACGCGGCGCGCGGGGACGGGGTGGCGCGGGACTGTCTTGCCCTTGGGGCTCGGGATGCGTGTTTCATGGCGGTCGAGATCGGCGACCCTGCCTCGTTGACGGGGCTTGCGCGGGCCGTGGACAAGGCTTTCGGGCCGCCGCAGGTGCTGGTGAACTGCGCCGGTATCCTGCAAAGCGGCCAGCGGGTGCTGGATCAGGATCTGGCCGAGGATGAACGGTTGTGGCGGATCAATTATCGCGGCACGCTGATCGGCTGTCAGGTCTTTGGCCGACTGATGCGGCAGGCCGGGCGCGGGGCGATCCTGAATGTCGGCTCGCTGGCCTCTTTCGCGCCCCTCTCGCTGCCCGCCTATACGCCGGGAAAGCACGCGGTGCTGGCGTTGACCGGGATCCTCGCGGCAGAGCTTGGCCCCCATGGCATCCGCGTCAATGCGGTTGCCCCCGGCTATACGCTGTCGGACGGGTTGAAGGCCAGGATTGCGGCAGGTGAACGCGATCCCGAGGCGATTGTCTCGGGCACCGCGCTAAGGAAATTCGTCGCGCCCGAAGATGTGGCCGAGGCGGCGCTGTTTCTGTGTTCGGACCGGGCGGCCTCGATCACGGGCGTGACGCTGCCTGTCGATGCTGGCTGGCTGGTTCAGGCCCCCTATGCCCATTATCTGCGCGGAAATCCTGTCCGTGAGGGGGCGCGATGACCGTGCCATCGCCGCCCTGCGGGATTGTGGGAACCGGACCCGGAGATCAGGAAGGAACGTGATGGCCAGACGCAAACCGCTTTCAACCCTCGTCTGGGAAAGCCTGTCGGAAAAGATCGCGTCGGGCGCGCTGCAACCCGGCGCTCAACTGCCTACCGAGGCCGAGCTTTGCACGGAATACGAAGTCAGCCGCACCGTGATCCGCGAGGCGATCGCGCGGCTGCGATCCGCCGGGCAGGTGATCCCGCAGCAGGGACGCGGCATGTTCGTCAGCGAGGCACCCGCGCAGCCCGGCTTTCTGATCTCGGAAGAGGCGTTGCAGACCCTTGCCGAGACCATCGCCCTGCTGGAGCTGCGTCTTAGCGTCGAGGTCGAGGCGGCGGGTTTGTGCGCCGAGCGGCGCAGCGATGCAGAGGCGGCGGACATCGCCGCGCTGATGGAACAGACCGACAGCGCCCATGCCGACCCCTCGGCGGTATTGGTCCATTACGACTATGATTTTCACCTCAGCATCGCACGGGCGGCGCGGAACGAATTCATGCTCGCGTTTCTTGAATATCTGCGCCCGCTGATCGTGCCTCGATACCTGCTTGGCCATATTGTCACCACTGATCTGAAAGACAGCTATTACACCCGTATCCATGATGAGCATCTGCAGATCGTCACGGCCATCGGCGCGGGCAATGCCTCTGCAGCGCGCGAGGCGATGCGAAGGCATCTGGTCAACAGTCTGGAACGGATGAAGGCATTTGGTGCCGCGGTCGGGATCAGTTCGGGGCGCTTGCCTGACGCCGCGGCGGCGCGGGCGCTGTTTGCCGGGCTGCCCCGGACGGGTGGGGCCTGAGGGGCAGGGCATGGACAAGCACAGCTTTGTGATGGGGCCGGGCGGGCAGACCGGGTACAGGATATGGCCGGACAGCCGGTATTCGGGGACGGCTGCGGCATGACGCCTGAATATCCGCGTTTTACCGGTTGATTTTGCGGCGTTTTGTGCGGGTTTCCGTATCGACCCTTTGGTTGTTTTCGTCGGGCCGGGATTGAGGATTGGAAAGATTTACTTTCCTGTTTGTGGAATTTCTTGATTTTGAGAATCCCGTCTTGCCGGGACACTTACTTCAGGTTCACAAAAGGGGCCAGGTTCATGGCA
Source organism: Paracoccus sp. (in: a-proteobacteria) (assembly GCF_047973135.1). Classification (GTDB taxonomy): domain Bacteria; phylum Pseudomonadota; class Alphaproteobacteria; order Rhodobacterales; family Rhodobacteraceae; genus Paracoccus. The sequence goes on along the minus strand of NZ_JBKEBL010000240.1, from coordinate 9,544 downwards.
ACGGCATTGGTGACAGGCGCGTCAAGCGGCATCGGGCGGGCGGTGACACTGGAACTGGCCCGCGCGGGTTATCGGGTCCATGCCGTCGGGCGCAATGAAAAGGCCCTGAACGAACTGCATGCCAGCCATGCCGGGATCGTGCCGGTCCGGCTGGATGTGACTGACCGCGCGGCGGTCGTTTCCGCGCTGGCAGGGCTTGAGATTGACGTGTTGGTGAACAATGCAGGCGTCATGCCGCCTCTGGGCAATTTCTGCGACACGGAGATGGCCGATATCGACTTTGCTCTGGGGGTCAATGTCAGCGCCGTCATCGCCCTGACGCGCCTTGTCGTGCCACAGATGCGCGCTTGCGGCGCGGGGCATGTGTTCTTTACCGGCTCTGCTGCGGCGCATGCGGTCTTTGCGGATATGGCCGTCTATTCGGCGACCAAGGGGGCCATCGCCTGCTTTGCCGCCGCGCTGCGCGCCGATCTTTCGCCCTTTGGCATCCGCGTGACCGAGATCGTGCCGGGACGGGTCGAGACCGCGCTTTACCGTGACATTCTTGACGATGCTGCGTGGAAGGCGATGTATTCCGCCGTCAGGACCGTCCAGCCCGAGGATGTGGCCCGGATGGTTCTGGCCGTGCTGGACCTGCCCGAATGGGCCACTGTCCCGCGGTTCGACATCGTGCCGACACGGCCACCCCCCATTGTGAAAGGGTAACGGGATGAAGGATCTTTCGGTATTGATCGTTGGCGGCGGATCCGGACTGGGCGCGCTGCTGGCCCGGATGGCGGTGGATGCGGGGGCCTCGGGACTTGGCATCATCGACATCAGCCACAAGGGTGCCGAGGCGGCGCTGGAACCCGCGCGCGGCAAGGGGGTGCCGGTGGCCATGGCTGCGGCGGACATCCGCAACGGAGCGGAATGTCATGCCGCTTTCGGCGCTGTCGCGGAACGGCTTGGCCGTATCGACACGCTGATCAACTGCGCCGCGATCTATCCGCGCAAGCCGATTCTTGAGATCACGGATGAGGAATGGGACGCCTCGAACGCGGTCAACATCAAGGGCAGCTATCACATGATGGTCGCCGCCGCAGGTCACATGCGCGGGCAGGAACCCAGGGACCATGTCAGGGGACGAATCGTCAATATCACCTCGGTTGATGCCTTCAAGGCGCATCCGCAAAACGCCCACTATGCCGCGACAAAGGCCGCCGTGGTCAGCCTGACACGATCCTTCGCGCATCACCTTGCGCCGGACGGCATTCTGGTCAATTCGGTCGCGCCCGCCGGGATGGCGACGGAACGCGCGCGGCAACTGGGATTTCTTGCGGAACTGGCAAAGGCCAGCCCCCTGAACCGGGGGGCGCAGCCGACCGAGATTGCCGAATGGGTGCTGATGACAGGGGGGCCGCAAAACACCTATATGACCGGAGAAAATGTCATCGTATCAGGCGGGTATATCTACGCCTGAGGGATTGGGGCAACGGCGAACCGGGCGGAAAGGAGGCACGGGATGAACGGAAAACTGCGTCTGCCGCCCCTGAATGCGTTGCGTGCCTTTCACGCTGTCATCCGCCACAAAAGCCTGCGGCAGGCGGCGGACGAGCTGTTCGTGACGCCTCAGGCCGTCGGTCAGCAGATCAAGCTGCTTGAGGATGCGTTGCAGGTCACGCTGTTCGAACGCAAGGGTCGCAAGATCGAACCGACCGAAGCCGCGATCCTGCTGGCCCATTATGTCGAGGCCGGTTTCAACGAGCTTGCCGAGGGCGTGCGCCGGATCACCCGCAGCAAGTGCCGCGAGCGGATCAACCTGAACACCAGCCCCTATTTCGCCACCAACTATCTTCTGCGCCACCTGTCGGATTTTCGCGAGGCGATGCCGGATTTCGACCTTCGCCTGACCACGATGATCGACCTGCCCGATTTCGCCCGCGACGATATCGATATGACCGTGCAATGGGGCTATGGCATCTGGACGGATGTGGAATGCACGCTGCTGGTGCGCGACCCCAAGATTATCTGCTGCACGCCCGGCATTGCCGGAAAGCTGCGCCAGCCCGCCGACCTGCGGAACTGCACCTTGCTTGACACGGTAAAGTCCAGGCGGCTGTGGAACGACATTTTCCAGCATCTTGGCGTTCAGCCCGGCGATAGCCACGGCAGTATCGGCTTTGACGATGCCGCCTCGATGCGGCGGGCGACCTTGCAAGGGATCGGTGTGGGGCTGCTGTCTCCGCATGATGCCGATGCCGACATGCGCAGCGGCGCGCTTGTGGCCCCGCTGGGGCGCGACGTGCTGGCCGACATGCCCGACGCGCAGGTGCCGGGCTTTTATCTGCTGGTTCCGCGCGGCCATCTGCGAGTGCAGGGCGTGGCCGCGCTGCACCGCTGGATGGTGGCGCAGGACTGGAACCGGGAACTTCACCGCGACAAGGGCCCGCTGGTCAGCGGCGAGTGAATGGCGCAGCCCGCGCCGAACGAAAAGCGGGTCAAAGAACACGTAAACCGAAAACCAACAGGGAGTGTTGATGATGAGCCATGTGAAACCGGGCCTGCTGGCTGCGGCTGCCCTGACCCTTGCTGCGGGGCTGGCCCATGCCGGAAACGGCGATACGCTGAAGGCGGTGAAAGAACGGGGAAACCTGCTTTGCACCGGGCATGACGGATCCTATCTGGGCTTTGCCGAGGTGGATGACAGGGGCATGTGGAAGGGGCTGGACATCGACCTGTGCCGCGCGGTGGCCACTGCGATTTTTGGCGATCCGGCGAAACTGACGATCATTCCGATCAGTTGGGTGCAACGCTGGCCCGCGCTTCAGACCGGCGAGGTCGATCTGATCATCAAGGCATCGGGTGCGACGCTCAGCCGCGATACGGAACTGGGGCTGCAATTTTCGCTGTCCTATTACCTCGGCACGACCAAGATCATGGCGCATAAGGAACTGGGCCTGACCTCGCTGAAGGATGCCGATGGCGGTACGATCTGCATCCCGGCGGGCACCTCGATGCAGCAGCAGATCGCATCCTACAGCGCCAAGCTGGGTATCGCGCTGGAACCGGTGCTGATCGAAAAGACCGAGGAACTTGAGCAGGCATATTTCTCGGGGCGCTGCGATCTTTATACGCAATGGGGGCCGGTCCTGGCCATCGCCCGCTCTGCCAAGGGCAATATCGAGGACCATGACATCCTGCCCGATGTGCTGGCGGTCGAACCCGAGGTGATCGTGATGCGCCCTGGCGATGACAACTGGATAGACATTGCCAACTGGACGCTGTCGGCCCTGTGGTTCGCCGAGCAAGAGGGGATCAGTTCCGCCAATGTCGAAGAGATCAGGGCCAATCCTCCCAGTCCCGACATCGCCAAGTTTCTGGGCGTCAGCCCCGGCATGGGTACGCCGCTGGGGCTGGAAGACGACTGGGCCTATAACGTGATCCGGCAGGTCGGCAATTACGCCGAGATTTTCGACCGCACCCTTGGCCAGGGCTCGCCCTACAGGATGGACCGCGAGATGACCGCCCTGTGGAATGATGGCGGCGTTCTTTATCCCTATGTGATCGACTGATCCATCGCGGCCCCGTCCGCGCGGCGGGGCGGCTTTCCCTGACCGGAGGCGGAACGATGCCCGGATTTCTGCGCAACCAGAAGGTCCGCAACATCCTGTTGCAGGCCGTGTTCGTGATCCTTGTGCTGGCGGTGGTGCTGGCTGGCTGGCGGAACGCGCAGCACAGGCTGCAATCGCAGCATATCGTTTCCGGCTTTGGCTTTCTGTGGAAATCGACCGGCTGGGATGTGAACTTTTCGCTGTTGCCGGCCACGGCCGGCGATCCCTATTGGTGGTTCTTCGTGATCGGCATCCTGAACACGCTGTTTCTTGGCGTGATCGGCCTGACGCTGGCGACGCTGATCGGCGGCGGCATCGGGATCATGCGCACGGTGGACAATCCGGTGCTGAACCTGCTTGGCCGCAGCTATGTCGATGTCTTTCGAAATATCCCGCTGATCCTTCAGGTCTTTTTCTGGTATGCGGTGGTCACTCATCTGCCGGTGCCGCGCAATGCGTCAGGTCTGGGACCGCTGATCCTGTCAAGCCGGGGCATCTATCTGCCGGGGCTGAATGTCGGGGGCTGGCATCTGGCGGCGGCGGGGGGTGCCCTGCTGGCCGCGCTGGTTCTGCCGCTGTGGATCGCGCGGACCCGCCGGATCGCCCGCCCGCCCCGGACGCGGCGCGGGCTGGTGCGGGGTACGTTCCTTGGGCTGATTGCACTGTCTCTGGCCCTTGTCGTGACCGGGCGCGACCCCGGTCAGCCGCTGATCGACATACCGGTCCTGCAAGGGCTGAACCTTCGAGGCGGGCTGCGCGTGTCGCCCGAATTCAGCGCCATGCTGATTGCCATCGGCATCTATGGCGGGGCCTATATTGCCGAAATCGTGCGCGGCGGTTTCAAGGCGGTGGCGCGCGGCCAGACCGAGGCCGCCCACGCCCTTGGGCTTTCACCCCTGCAGAGCTTTTTTCGCATCCGCCTGCCGCTGGCGCTGCGGGCGATGCTGCCGATTCTTGCCAACCAGTATATCTGGCTGATCAAGGCGACGACGATGGGCATCGCCATCGGCTTTACCGATTTCTTCATGATCGTCGCCGTGACCATCAACCAGTCCGGCCAGACCATCGAGGCGATCGCGATCCTGATGGCGGGTTTTCTTGCCATCAACCTGACATTGGCGGCGATCTTCAACCGCATCAACAAGGCGATTGCCCTGAAGGGCAATCAGCTCAGGAGTTGAGCCGATGCGCGGCGTGACAGACCTTCCGATTTCCGCATCCGCCACACCGGGCTGGCCAGCGATGCTGCGACGGCGCTATTTTCGCAGCCCGGCGCAGGCCGCGATCTCGGCTGCGGGTCTGGGCCTGCTGGGCTGGATCCTGTGGAAGCTTGCCTTCTGGGCGCTGTTTTCGGCAGTGTTCGACCCCGAGGCCACGCCCGCCACCTGTCGCGCCGCGTCGGGCGCGTGCTGGACGGTGATCGCGCAGCGCTGGCGGATCATCCTGTTCGGACTTTACCCGTTCGACGAACAATGGCGATCTGCCCTTGCCTGTGTCACGGTGGTGGCGATGACAGTGCTAAGCTGTGTGCCGGCGTTCTGGCGCGGAAGGCGGCTGGCGGTGATCTGGGTCGCGGGCACGGGGCTGTTTTATCTGCTGATGAAGGGCGGCCTGCCGGGCCTGCCCCATATCGGCGAAGAGAAATGGGGCGGCCTCGCGCTGACGCTGTTCATCTTTGTCTCGACCTGTCTGATCGGCTTTCCGCTGTCGATCGGGTTGGCGCTGTTACGCCGTTCGGAACTGCCGGTGATCTCGAAGGGGATCGGCTTGTTCATCGACGCGGTACGCTCACTTCCGCTGCTGTCGATCCTGTTCGCCTTTGCGGTAGTGGTTCCCTTCATGCTGCCTGGCTGGCTTCAGACGGGAAAGCTGTACCGTGTCATTTGCGGCGCGGCGCTGTTCTTCGCCGCCTATCAGGCCGAGATCATTCGCGGCGGAATGCAAGGCGTTCCGGCGGGGCAGAACGAGGCGGCGAAATCGCTTGGCCTTGGCTATTGGCAGCGGATCGGCCGGATCATCCTGCCGCAGGCAATGCGCAACGCACTGCCCGCGACGATCAACCAGTTTGTGATCTCGTTCAAGGAAACCTCGCTGGTGATCGTTGTCGGCTTTTTCGAAATCCTCGCCTCGGGCAATGCCGCCTATGGCACCGGCGACTGGACCTTTGCCTATCGCGAGGTCTACGCCTTCATTGCCCTGATCTATTTCGTCTTTGTCTTCAGCCTGTCCCGCTATGGTGCCTATCTTGAACGGCGCATGGCGGTCGGCACCCTTCAGGAAAACCCGTGATGACCCAAAACCCGGCCCGCGCCGTCAGCATTCAGGGCATGAACAAGTATTACGGCACCTTTCACGCGCTGAAGAATATCGACCTTGCCGTCGATCCGGGCGAAAAGGTGGTCATCTGTGGCCCGTCCGGTTCCGGAAAATCCACCATGATCCGCTGCATCAACCGGCTTGAGGAACATAATTCCGGCCTGATCGAGGTGCTGGGGATCGAACTGAACGACGATGTCGGCAATATCGACGAAATCCGCCGCGAGGTCGGCATGGTTTTTCAGCATTTCAACCTGTTCCCGCACATGACCGTGCTGGAAAACTGCGTGCTGGCCCCGATGCTGGTGCGCAAGATCCCGCGCGCGCAGGCCGAGGCGACCGCCATGCGCTATCTGGAAAAGGTGCGTATTCCCGAACAGGCGCGGAAATATCCCGGTCAGCTTTCGGGGGGGCAGCAACAGCGGGTGGCCATCGCCCGGTCGCTGTGCATGGAACCAAAGATCATGCTGTTCGACGAACCCACCTCGGCGCTTGACCCCGAGATGATCGCCGAGGTGCTTGACGTGATGGTCAGCCTTGCATCCGAGGGGATGACCATGATCTGCGTGACGCATGAGATGGGCTTTGCCCGGCGTGTCGCCGACCGCGTGATCTTTATGGATCAGGGCGAGATCGTCGAGATTGCCGACCCCGCAACCTTCTTTTCGGCCCCCCGTAATCAGCGGACACAGCAGTTCCTGTCGCAGGTGACAGGGCACTGAGCCGGATCCTGGGGCATGGCCAATCATCCCGTCGCGCGGCAATCTGCGAAAGGCGATCTTTCATGTTTGCCGCGCTTCTTTGTTTTCCGCATCGGCGCGGCGGCGCAAGTTGAGGGTAAAGGATATGCAATCCACGGAACACGGCGTCATGACACGGCATGGTGGTCAGCTTTTGGTCGAATGCCTGCTGGCACTTGGTGCGCGGGCGGGTTTTGGGGTGCCGGGCGAAAGTTTTCTGGCGGTGCTGGACGCGTTTCACGACACAGCGGGGCGGTTGGATTTCGTCCTGTGCCGGAACGAGGGCGGCGCGGCTTTCATGGCCGCCGCATGGGGCAAGCTGACCGGACAGCCGGGCCTGTGCTTCGTTACTCGCGGACCGGGTGCGACCAACGCCTCGATCGGAATCCACACGGCCATGCAGGATTCGGCGCCGATGATCACCTTCGTCGGTCAGGTGGCGACCTCCATGAAGGGCCGCGAGGCGTTTCAGGAAATCGACTATCCGGCGGTGTTCGGCACCATGGCGAAATGGGCGGTCGAGATCGACCATGTCGCCCGCATCCCCGAAATCCTCGCCCGTGCATGGGTGACGGCCACCACCGGTCGCCCCGGTCCGGTGGTGATCGCGCTGCCCGAGGACATGCTGACCAGCCACAGCGATACGCCGCCTCTGTCCGGTCCAACCCGTATCGCCGAGGCTGCGCCCGCAGCCGGGGCCGTGGCCGAAGCGCAGGCGATTCTGGCCGGGGCGTCGCGTCCGCTGATCCTGTTGGGCGGCTGCAACTGGACCGATGCGGGACGCGCCGCCTTGCAGGGTTTTGCCGAAGCATCCGACATTCCGGTCGTTGCCGCCTTCCGCTATCAGGACCGGTTCGACAATCATTCGCCCGTCTATGCCGGAGAGGCGGGGGTGGGCATGCCGCCCCATGTCCGCACCCTGATCCGCGAGGCCGACACCATCCTTGCCGTCAATATCCGCTTTGGCGAGATGACCACCGATGGCTATTCGCTGCTGGCGGTGCCGCAGCCGAAACAGCGGCTGATCCATGTCCACGGCTCGGACCGCGAGATTGGCAAGATCTTTCAGCCCACACTTGGCATCCATGCCGGTCCGAACGCCTTTGCCGCCGCGCTGACCCCGGTTGCCGGCGATTGGGCCGGATGGCGGGCCGGGGCGCGGGACGGCTGGCGGGCCAGCCTTGATGTTCCGCCGCAGCCCTCGCCGGTCGATATGGCCGCCGTCATCGCCCATTTGCGCAACGTGCTGCCGGATGATGTGATCCTGACCAATGGTGCGGGGAATTTCACCGTGTGGCCAAACAAGTTCTTTCCCTTTGGTCCGAAGGCGCGGTTGCTGGCCCCGCAATCGGGTGCCATGGGCTATGGTCTGCCCGCCGCCATCGCCGCCCGGATCGCCTGTCCCGGACGCTGCGTGATCTGCTTTGCCGGCGATGGCGATTTTCAGATGACCTGTCAGGAACTTGGCACCGCCATGCAGGCGGGCGCGCAGCCCATCGTGCTGATCCTGAACAATGGCATCTATGGCACCATCCGCGCCCATCAGGAACGCGGCTATCCAGGCAGGGTCGTGGGCACCACGCTGGAAAACCCCGATTTCACCGCCCTTGCCCGCGCCTACGGCTTCCACGCCGAGCGGGTCGAAACGACGGCGGACTTCCCTGCCGCCTTTGCCCGTGCGCGCGCCTCGGCCACGGGGGCGGTGCTGGATCTGAACATCTCGTCCGAGGCGCTGACCCCGCATCAGACCCTGTCCCGGATGCGCGACGCCGCGCTGGCCGCAAAGGAAAGCCCATGAATACCGCGATCCGCCTTGGTGCCGATATTGGCGGAACTTTCACGGATATCGCCCTCGATTGCCGGGGCAGGCTGTTCTCGACCAAGGTGCTGACGAATTACGCCGCACCCGAACAGTCGATCCTTGATGGCATTGCCGAGGTGCTGGCCAGGGCGGGTATCGCGCCCGCCGATCTGGATATCGTCATCCACGGCACCACGCTGGCGACCAATGCGCTGATCGAACGTCGCGGCGCGCGGACGGCGCTGATCACGACCGAGGGTTTTCGCGACGTGATCGAGATGCGGACCGAAAGCCGCTTTGAACAATACGACCTGAACCTGCGCCTGCCCGAGCCTCTGATCCCGCGCGAGGACCGCTTTACCGTCAAGGGCCGGATCGGCGCGCAGGGGCAGGAATTGCGGCCGCTGGACGAGGCCGCGCTTGAGGAACTGGCCGGGTACATCGCCGCCGAAGGTTTCGGTGCCGTCGCCATCGGCTTTATCCATTCCTATATGAACCCTGCCCATGAACGCCGCGCCCGCGAGATTATCGCCGCAAAGACCGATGTGCCGGTCTCGATTTCGTCCGAAGTCTCGCCGCAGATGCGCGAGTTCGAACGATTTAACACCGTCTGCGCCAATGCCTATGTCCGCCCGCAGATGCAGGATTACCTGAACCGCCTGCAACTGCGTCTGAAACAGACGGGCGCGGGTTGTCCGGTTTTCATGATTCATTCCGGCGGCGGGCTGATCGGGGTCGGGACGGCCGCCGAATTTCCCGTGCGGCTGGTCGAATCCGGCCCGGCAGGCGGGGCGATCTTTGCCGCCGATGTGGCGCGGCGCTTTGGCCTTGAAAAGGTCGTCAGCTATGACATGGGCGGAACCACTGCCAAGATCTGCCTGATCGAGGATTTCGCGCCAAAGACCGCCCGAACCTTCGAGGTCGCCCGAACCTATCGCTTTTGCAAGGGCTCGGGCATGCCGATTTCGATCCCCGTGATCGAGATGATCGAGATCGGGGCGGGCGGCGGCTCGATTGCCTGGGTCGATGCGATGGGGCGCATCCAGACCGGCCCGGAATCGGCGGCGTCGGAACCCGGCCCGGCCTGCTATCAGCGT
>NZ_JBKEBL010000028.1:0-107958 GCF_047973135.1 Paracoccus sp. (in: a-proteobacteria) | reverse complement strand
CTTTGGCGGCAGGCCCGACGGTGACGGCGACCGCCCACGTCGTAGCTTCGGCGGCAAACCCGGCGGTGACGGTGACCGCCCGCGCCGCAGCTTTGGCGGCAGGCCCGACGGTGACGGTGATCGCCCGCGCCGGAATTTCGGGCCCAAACCCTCGGGGGATGGGGCGCCGAAGGGGCGTGGGGGCAAGCCTTTTGGCAAGGGCGGGCCGCGCTCGGGCAAGCCGGGCGGGCGGCCGCGCGGCTAATCAGGTCACGATAAGCGCGGATCGCATCTTGCGTCCCCGCGCCCGGCAGCTATAACCCCGGACGATTTGCGCATTTCAACGAACGTCCGGGGGCTGGCCATGCCAAAAAGAACCGATATCAAATCAATCCTGATCATCGGCGCAGGGCCTATTGTCATCGGACAGGCATGCGAATTTGATTACTCTGGCGCTCAGGCTTGCAAAGCCCTGCGCGAAGAAGGGTATCGGGTGATTCTGGTCAACTCGAACCCGGCGACGATCATGACCGATCCGGAAATGGCCGACGCGACCTATATCGAACCGATTACCCCCGAGATCGTCGAAAAGATCATCGCAAAGGAACGTCCCGATGCCCTGTTGCCGACGATGGGCGGGCAGACCGGCCTGAACACCGCTCTGGCGCTGGCCGATGCGGGGGTTCTGAACCGCTATGGGGTAGAGTTGATCGGCGCTCAGCGATCAGCCATCGAAATGGCCGAGGACCGCAAGCTGTTTCGTGAGGCGATGGATCGGATCGGGCTGGAAAATCCGCGAGCGACCATCGTATCGGCCCCGAAGCTGGCGAATGGAAAATACGACATCGCGGTCGGCGTGGCCGGTGCCATCGATGCGCTTGAGGAAATCGGCCTGCCTGCCATCATCCGACCCGCCTTTACACTGGGCGGTACGGGCGGCGGCGTGGCCTATAATCGCGACGATTACGAACGGATCGTGCGGTCCGGGCTGGATGCCTCGCCCGTCGCGCAGGTTCTGATCGACGAAAGCCTGCTGGGCTGGAAGGAATACGAGATGGAGGTCGTGCGCGACCGCAACGACAATGCCATCATCGTTTGTTCCATCGAAAACGTCGATCCGATGGGCGTACATACCGGCGATTCGATCACCGTCGCACCTGCGCTGACCTTGACGGACCGTGAATATCAGCGGATGCGGAACGGCAGCATCGCCGTGCTGCGCGAAATCGGCGTGGAAACCGGTGGCTCGAACGTGCAATGGGCGATCAACCCTGCCGATGGGCGTATGGTCGTGATCGAGATGAACCCGCGCGTCAGCCGTTCATCCGCGCTGGCGTCCAAGGCAACGGGCTTTCCGATTGCCAAGATCGCGGCGAAACTGGCGGTGGGTTACACGCTGGACGAGCTGGACAATGACATCACGCGGGTCACTCCGGCCTCGTTCGAACCCAGCATCGACTATGTCGTGACGAAAATCCCGCGCTTTGCCTTCGAAAAATTTCCCGGCAGCAAGCCCGAACTGACCACCGCCATGAAATCGGTGGGCGAAGTGATGGCGATTGGCCGCAGCTTTCACGAATCACTGCAAAAGGCGCTGGCCTCAATGGAAAACGGCCTGACCGGGCTGGACGACATTGCCATCGAGGGGGCTGCCGAACAGGGTCGCCCCGCTGTCATTGCCGCCCTGTCGCGTCAGACCCCCGACCGCCTGCGCCTGATCGCCCAGGCCATGCGCCTAGGCCTGACCGATGACGACATCCAGCGGATCACCCATTTCGACCCGTGGTTCCTGTCGCGCCTTCGCGAGATCGTCGAGGCCGAGAATACCGTCCGCGACAACGGCTTGCCACGGGAACCCGAGGGGCTGCGCGCCCTGAAAATGATGGGCTTTACCGACGCGCGCCTTGCCACGCTGACCGGCCACGACGAAACCGACATCCGCCGCGCCCGCGCTGCTGCCGACATTCGCCCGGTGTTCAAGCGGATCGATACCTGCGCCGCCGAATTCGAGGCCCAGACCCCCTATATGTATTCTACCTACGAGGCCCCCGCGATGGGCGATGTGGAATGCGAAGCCCGGCCGAGCGATGCGAAAAAGGTGGTCATTCTTGGCGGTGGCCCGAACCGGATCGGGCAGGGGATCGAATTCGACTATTGTTGCTGCCATGCCTGTTTCGCGCTGACCGCAGCCGGCTATGAAACCATCATGGTCAACTGCAATCCCGAAACCGTCAGTACCGATTATGACACCTCGGACCGTCTGTATTTCGAACCGTTGACCCTGGAGCATGTGCTTGAAATCCTGCGCGTCGAACAGGAAAACGGCACGCTTCATGGCGTCATCGTGCAGTTCGGTGGGCAGACCCCGCTGAAGCTGGCCAACGCGTTGGAGGCAGAGGGGATCCCGATTCTTGGCACGTCGCCCGATGCTATTGACCTGGCCGAGGATCGCGAGCGTTTTCAGAAATTGCTGAACGATCTGGGCTTCAGGCAGCCGGTTAACGGCATTGCCAGCTCTGATGCGCAAGCCATTGAAATCGCAGAACGGATCGGTTTTCCGTTGGTCATCCGCCCGTCTTATGTGCTGGGTGGCCGCGCGATGGAGATCGTGCGCGACATGGATCACCTGAAACGCTATATCACCGAGGCGGTCAATGTTTCGGGCAAGAACCCGGTGCTGCTGGACAGTTACCTGACCGGCGCCATTGAGGTTGATGTGGACGCGCTGTCCGACGGTGAACATGTCCATGTCGCCGGGATCATGGAACATATCGAAGAGGCCGGGGTCCATTCCGGCGATTCGGCCTGTTCGCTGCCGCCGCATACGCTGGACCGTGCCACTATCAAGGAACTGAAACGCCAGACCACTGCGCTGGCCATTGGCCTGAATGTGAAGGGGCTGATGAATGTGCAATTCGCGCTGAAGGATTACGAAATCTACGTGCTTGAGGTGAACCCCCGCGCCAGCCGCACCGTGCCTTTCGTCGCCAAGGCCACTGATTGCGCCATCGCCTCGATTGCCGCTCGCCTGATGGCGGGTGAGCCGATGTCGAATTTCCCCGCGCGCGATCCTTACCCCGAAGGCGTCGGCCCCGAGGATGACCTGCCCTTCGCCGATCCGCTGACGCTGGCCGATCCGATCACGCCGTGGTTTTCGGTGAAAGAGGCGGTGTTACCCTTTGCCCGCTTCCCAGGCGTCGATACGCTGCTTGGCCCCGAGATGCGGTCCACCGGCGAGGTGATGGGCTGGGACCGCAACTTTCCGCGCGCATTTCTGAAAGCCCAGCTTGGCGCGGGCACCACCCTGCCGCATCAGGGGCTGGTATTCATCTCGGTCAAGGATGCCGACAAGACCGGGGCGCTGGCCCATGCTGCCAGTGATCTGTGCGCGATGGGTTTCGGGATTGTCGCGACCAGTGGAACGGTCGATTTCCTGTCGGCCCACGGGGTGACGTCGCAACGTGTCAACAAGGTGTACGAGGGTCGTCCCAACATTGTGGATCGCCTGAAAAACAACGAGATCGCGATGGTGCTGAACACGACCGAGGGTGCGCAGGCCATCGCCGATTCCCGCGAAATCCGCGCGGTCGCGCTGTATGACAAGATCCCGTATTTCACCACTGCCGCCGGCAGCATCGCCGCCGTCGCCGCGATCCGGTCGCGCGAAGAGGGTGAAGTCGGGGTCAGGTCGTTGCAGGCGTGACAGTGACCATGGGCGCAGCACCAGCGTCAAATCAGAAAGTCAAAGCCAGACAACAAGATCAGATAAAAGTCGCCAGGCTTTACCAACGCCCCCGGTGATTGCCCCATATCCACCGTCAGACCCGAGCCGTAACTTGTCACGGGTTTCGGACACCGGGTCTGCCGCCGCCCAGGGGGCAGTCGGTTGCTGGCCCGGCGCGCTTTGCACTGGCTTCCGGGCCGGGAAAGCGATCACTTTGTCGGGCTATAACCGTTCGATTTAACGCTGATCCTGCGCAGATTTTGTCATCAGGAACCGCTTTCGTCGGCTGTACCTGCGGCAAGATCGGGCTGTCCGGGTCGGGTCATCTGAGGCGAGATCGGCTCTGCCGGTGCGTCAGCCCAGATAGGCTCGCAGGCCTGGCGGCGGGTTGTCCAGCAGCGGGCCGGTCGGGGTAGGGGGATGAGCGGCTCCGGCTTCGATCAGGATCGTTTCCGGGGCTAGGCTGCGGGCATCCTGCGGATCATGCGTCACCATGAGGACGGTGGCCTTGGTGTCGGCTGCGATACCGGCCAGCAGCTCCAGCATCCCGGATTTCAGCGCCGGACCAAGGGCGGCGAAGGGCTCGTCCAGCAACAGGACGGGGCGGCTGCGCAGCAGCACGCGGGCCAGTGCGACGCGGCTTTGCTGGCCGCCCGACAGGCTGGCGGGGCGGCGCGGGCCCATTCCCGACAGGCCCACCTGTTCCAGAGCCCCGGCGACCCGGCGGTGCTGGTCGCGGTCAAGGCGCAGGTCGGGGCGCAGGCCAAGACCTATATTTTGTGCAACTGTCAGGTGGGGAAACAGATTGTGGTGTTGAAACAGGAAAGAGATCGGCCGCTGGCCCGGCGGCAGGTCGGTGATGTCCTGCCCGTTCCACAGGATTCGCCCGCGGTCAGGTGCCAGAAACCCGCTGATCAGCGCCAGCAGCGTCGATTTTCCCGCCCCCGATGCGCCGATGATCGCGACGCGCGCGGCCTGCGGGATCGTCATATCCGCGCGCAGGGTGAAATCGTCCTGCGTCAGGGTGATGTCGTGCAGTTCAAGCAAGTCTGCCTCCCCGGTCGAACAGCCAGAACAGGCCGAAACTGATCGCCATCAGCAGCACTGCGCAGGCCGAGGCGTCCGCCATGCGATAAGAGTTCATCAACTGGTACAGCTTCAACGGCAGGGTCGGGCGATCGCTGGCGAACAGGGTGATCACCCCCAGATCGCCCATGGCCAGCGCGGCGGCCAGCCCCCCCGAAAACCCCAGCGGACGGGCCAGCCGGGGCAGCGTCAGAAGGCGCAGCCGCGCCCCACCGCGCATGTCCAGCGCATCGGCCAGCCGACCGTAATCAGCCTGCAGAATCAGCGCCGCAGGGATCATGGCGCGCAGGCCGAAGGGCAGGGCCATGACGGCATTGATTGCCACAGTGACGGGCAGGGCCAGCGCCTCGGTGGCAAACCAGCCGCGCAACAGGATGAACAGCCCGGTCCCCAGGACCAGCGGCGAGGCGATCAGAGGCAGCATCCCGGCAGCCTCGACCCACCGCGCGGCACCCTGCGCAATGGCCAGTGCCAGTGTCAGGCCCAGGATCATCGCCAGCCCCGCCGAGGCCAGCGCCATCGCCACCGATCGCGCAGCCGCCGCCCAGACCTCGGGCGGCAGGGTGTGGATATTTGGAATGCCCTGTATGGTCACGGCGGCGATGGGCCATAACAGAAAACCGGCGGCCAGCCCGATGACCAGCGTATCGCCGGCGCGTCTCCAGCCCGGAGGGGCGGGGGGCATGCGGATATTGTCCAGCCCCGCGCCGAAACCCGCCGGCACCGCGATCCTGCGGGTCAGCAGCAGCGCGGCAATGCAAAGCCCGATCTGCATCAGCCCCAGCATCGCTGCCCGTCCCAAATCGAAATCAAAGCGGAATGCCTGATAGATTGCCAGTTCGACCGTGGTGGCCGATGGCCCTCCGCCAAGGGCAAGCGCCACGGTGAACGAGGTCAGGCAAACCAGAAACACCGCCAGCCAGGCCCCCGGCAGCACCTCGCGCAGCATCGCGCATTCCAGATGCCGGGCGACGTCGCGCGGGCCGAAGCCAAGGCTTTCAGCCAGCCGGAACCGTTCGGCCGGGATCGTCTGCCAGCCTTGCAGGATCAGCCGCACCGACAGCGGCAGGTTGAAGAACACATGCGCAAGGATCACCCCCTGCCAGCCATAGATGCTGAACTCTGACAGGCCCATGGTGCGCAACCCGTCATTGATCGCGCCGTTGCGACCAAAGACGGCGATCAGCCCCATGATCGCCACGATCACCGGCAGGATGAAGGGTGCCCCCAGCAATGTGACAAGCGCGGCCCGCCCGGCAAAGCGCCGCCGCGCCAGCGCGCGTGCCACCGGCACCGCCAGCCCGGCGGACAGCGCCGCCGACAGCGCCGCCTGCCACAGCGTGAACCACACGGCCCGCCAGTCCCAAGGCCCAAGCCCCGACAGGCCACGCGCCTGCCAGGCGACGGCGGCCAGAGTGCCCAGAACCAGCGCCGCCAGCCCCGTCGCGACGGCTGGCCCCGGCCTCACCCTGAAAACGCCCGCAGCCATTCATCCAGTGCCGGTTTGCGCAAGGCCTCGGCCTCGTCCTCGGAATAGAACAGCGTCTTGCCGGGTCTGGGCAGGTCGCGCATGACCTGTGGCCATTCTTCTTGCGACAGTTTCGCGGGCAGAGACCAGTTGGCCAGCGGGATCAGGCGCTGAAAATCCGGGGTCAGGATCCAGTCCATGAATTGCTGTGCCAGCTTGGGCTGATCGGTTCCCTTCAACTGCGCGGCCAGTTCGGCCATGAAATAATGCCCTTCGGCAAAGATGGCGGCATGTTTGGTCGCGTCGCCCTCGGCCTCGATGTGATAGGCGGGCGAGGTGGTATAGGACAGAACCATATCAGCCTCGCCCGAGGTGAACATGCCATAGCTTTCGGACCAGCCTTTTGTCACGGTCAGCACCTTGGGGGCCAGCTTTGCCCATGCTTCGGGTGCCCGGTCGCCATAGACGGCCTTGACCCAAAGCAGCAGCGCCAGGCCGGAAATCGACGAGCGCGGATCCTGAATGACGATCTTCAGATCGTCGGGTGCGTCCAGCAATTCGTCAAAGCTGCGCGGCGGGTTGGCTGTGCGGGTCTCGTCATAGATGAACGCGGTTTCGCCCCAGTTATAGGGCAGGAAAACCGGATCGCTCCATTCGACCGGCAGGGACATGCCGGAAATGTCCTGCCCGTGCGCCGCGAACAGCCCCGAGGCGCGGGCGCGCGCCGTCACGTCGGTGTTCAGGCCAAAGACGATATCGGCGGGGCTGCTTTCGCCCTCCATCAGGATCCGGGGCAGGATGTCGCCGGTCACGAATTTCAGATCGCAGTTGCAAAAGGCTTCGAATCCTTTCTCGATCTGCGGGCCGGGGCCCCATTCGCTTGCGATATAGTCACCGGCATAGACGGTCAGAACGGGCTTGTCCTGCGCGGCGGCAGGGTCTGCTGCCAGCAGGGCAAGGGCAATCATTCGGATTTTCATCGCTGTGCCTCCTTTCATCAGAGTTACGAAAGAAAGGGCAGCGAAACCTTCCCTCCGCCGGCGTTAACCGGATCAGGTTCAACGGGTCCGCAAATGCGTCTCAGCCTATAATGGCACCCCGAGGTAAGGGTGAATGTAGAGGTTTCACCGGCGCGCGCAAGCGGTTAGAAACGCCCCGAGGCAGAGGCAAGGGACGGCGATGAGCGATCAGCCCACTCCGATGATGGCGCAGTATCTGGCGATCCGCGAGGCAAACCCCGGTGCGCTGCTGTTCTATCGCATGGGCGATTTCTACGAGATGTTCTTTGACGACGCCGTTGCTGCTGCGGCGGCGCTGGACATCGCGCTGACGAAACGCGGCACCCATCAGGGCGAACCGATCCCGATGTGCGGCGTGCCGGTCCATGCCGCCGAAAGCTATCTGCTGACGCTGATCCGCAAGGGTTTTCGCGTGGCCATTGCCGAACAGATGGAGGATCCGGCCGAGGCCAAAAAACGCGGCGCGAAATCGGTCGTGGCGCGCGATGTGGTGCGGCTGGTCACGCCCGGTACCCTGACCGAGGAATCGCTGCTAGAGGCGCGGCGGCACAATTTTCTGGCTGCCTTTGCAGTGGTGCGCGACGACAGCGCGCTGGCTTGGGTCGATATTTCGACCGGGGCCTTTCAGGTGATGGACTGCCCGCTGCCGCGACTTGCGCCGGAACTGGCCCGGCTTGCGCCCCGCGAATTGCTGGCCACCGATGGGGCGGGGCTTGACGATCTGGCCGCCGAGGCCGGGGCGGCGCTGACCGGCCTGTCCCCCGGTGCCTTCGACAGCGCGGCGGGGGCGCGGCGGCTGTCTGCGCTTTACGGGGTCGAGACGCTGGACGGGTTCGGCAGCTTTACCCGCGCCGAGATGTCGGCGATGGGGGCGATCGTCGATTACCTTGAGATGACGCAAAAGGGCAATCTGCCTCTGATGCGTCCGCCTGCGCGCGAAAGGGCGGGCGGGGCGATGCAGATCGACGCTGCCACGCGCCGCAATCTGGAACTGACGCAGGCGCTGTCGGGCGGGCGCGACGGATCGCTGCTGCATGCCATCGACCGGACGGTGACGGCGGCGGGGGCGCGGCTTCTGGAACGCCGGATCAGCGCGCCGGCCCGCGATCTGGCGCTGATCCATGCCCGGCAGGACGCAGTGGCGGGGCTGGTCGATGACGCGCGCCTTGCCGCCGATCTGCGGGATGCGCTGTCCCGCGTGCCCGACATGGACCGTGCCCTGTCGCGTCTGGCGCTGGACCGGGGCGGGCCGCGGGATCTGGCGGCGATCCGGGCCGGTCTGACGCAGGGCGCGCGCATTGCCACGCGGTTCCCGGCAGATGCTGCCGAAGTGCTGCTTGGGGCCGTGCGGGATTTGACGGGGCACGACGCCCTGATTGACCTTCTGGATGACGCGCTGGTGGCCGAACCGCCGCTGCTGGCCCGCGATGGCGGCTTTGTCGCCCCCGATTACGACGCCGATCTGGACCAGACCCGCAAGCTGCGCGACGAGGGGCGCGGCGTGATCGCCGGGATGCAGGCCGAATATGCCGCGCTGGCCGGGGTGCAAAGCCTCAAGATCAAGCACAACAACGTTCTGGGCTATTTCATCGAAACCACGGCGACCCATGCCGAAAAGATGCTGGCCCCGCCGCTGTCGGAAACCTTCATCCACCGCCAGACCACCGCCAACCAGATCCGCTTTACCACGGTCGATCTGTCGGAACTGGAAACCCGCATCCTGAATGCCCGCGACCGCGCGCTGGAGATCGAGCGCGAAATTTTTGCCCGCCTGCGCGCCGCCGTGCTGGAGCGCGCAGCGCCAATCGGACAGGCCGCCCGCGCGCTGGCCGAAATCGACCTGGCGGCGGCTTTTGCCGATATCGCCACGGGCGAGGGATGGACCCGCCCCCGCGTCGATGACAGCCGCGCCTTCGTGATCGAAGGCGGGCGGCACCCGGTTGTCGAACGCGCGCTGCGGCGCAAATCCGAGGCTTTCGTGGCAAATGACTGCGACCTGACTGACGGCGACACGCCGGCGATCTGGCTGCTGACCGGTCCGAACATGGCGGGCAAATCCACCTTCCTGCGCCAGAACGCGCTGATTGCCGTTCTGGCGCAGGCCGGCGCGTTCGTGCCCGCGCGCCACGCCCATATCGGCATGGTCAGCCAGTTGTTCAGCCGCGTGGGTGCCGCCGACGATCTTGCGCGGGGACGCTCTACCTTCATGGTGGAAATGGTCGAAACCGCCGCGATCCTCAATCAGGCCGACGATCACGCGCTGGTGATCCTTGACGAGATCGGGCGCGGTACGGCGACCTGGGACGGGCTGTCCATCGCCTGGGCGGTGATGGAACATCTGCATGCCACCAATCGCTGCCGCGCGCTGTTCGCCACCCATTATCACGAGATGACGGCCCTGACCGCCCGGCTTGATGGGGTGGAAAACGCCACCGTCGCGGTCCGCGAATGGGAGGGCGAGGTGATCTTTCTGCACGAGGTCCGCAAGGGCGCGGCGGATCGCAGCTATGGCGTGCAGGTGGCGCGGCTGGCCGGTCTGCCCGCCAGTGTTGTGGATCGCGCGCGCGAGGTTCTGGACGCGCTGGAATCGGGCGAACGCGAGGGGGCCGCACGGCCCGCCGCCCTGATCGACGACCTGCCGCTGTTCCGCGCCGCCCCCCCGGCACCTGCGCCCGCGAAACTGAAATCCAGCCCTCTGGACGCGCGCATGAAAGACGTGCATCCCGACGCCATGTCCCCGCGCGAGGCGCTGGATCTGATCTATGAACTGAAGGCCCTGACCGGAGAAAACGCATGAGCTTCAACACCTTTGGCCGCGAATTCCGGTTCACCACCTGGGGCGAAAGCCACGGCCCCGCCCTTGGCGCGACGGTTGATGGCGTCCCGCCCGGCATCGACTTGGACGAGGCATTCATCCAGCAATTCCTGGACCGTCGCCGCCCCGGCACCAGCAAGCACACCACCCAGCGCCGCGAGGCGGATCAGGTGCGCATCCTGTCGGGCCTGTTCGAGGGCATGACCACCGGCACCACGCTGCAACTGCTGATCGAAAACACCGATCAGCGCAGCAAGGATTACGGCGAAATCGCCCACAGTTTCCGCCCCGGCCATGCAGACATCACCTATCATCTGAAATACGGCATCCGCGACTATCGCGGTGGCGGGCGGTCATCCGCGCGCGAGACGGCGGCGCGGGTCGCGGCGGGGGGCGTGGCGCAGGCCGTGCTGCGCAGGTTGCTGCCGGACCTGCGCATCACCGGCTACATGGTGCAGATGGGCGCGTTGCATCTGGATCGCGCGCGGTTCGATTTGTCGGCGATTCCCGGAAATCCGTTCTTCCTGCCCGACACTGCGGCGGCGCAGGAGTGGTCCGATTATCTGGACGGGATCCGCAGGGACCAGAACAGCGTCGGCGCCGCCGTCGAGGTTCTGATCCAGGGCTGCCCGCCCGGTCTTGGCGCGCCGGTTTATGCCAAGCTGGACACCGATCTGGCCGCCGCGATGATGTCGATCAACGCGGTGAAGGGCGTCGAGATCGGCGAGGGCATGGCGGCCGCTGCCCTGACCGGCACCGCGAATGCCGACGAAATCCGCATGGGGCCGGATGGCCCGCAATTCCTGTCGAACCATGCCGGCGGCATCCTTGGCGGTATCTCGACCGGGCAGGACATTGTGGTGCGGTTTTCGGTTAAACCGACCAGTTCCATCACCACCCCGCGCCGCACGATCAACGACCGTGGCCAAGAGGTCGAGCTGATCACCAAAGGCCGCCACGACCCCTGTGTCGGCATTCGGGCTGTCCCCGTGGCCGAAGCCATGGCCGCCTGCGTGATCCTGGACCATCTGCTGATGGACCGCGCCCAGACCGGCGGACAGCGCGGGCGGATCGGCTAAGCAGGATTTCCGAAAGGTGGATGCCGGTTTTCGGATAAAAATCCCGCGAAATCAAAAAGCCTAAGCAGGCATTCGTGGGCGAAGGTGCGAGTATCTGCCTGGCGCGTTTTCAAGGTGATCCAGACGGTAAAGGCGCGGCGATGTTTTCAGCAGGACGCGCTGAAACAAGGCGTAACCCTGACGGCAGCCCAGAGATCGGGGCATTTTTTTTTACGTCACCGGGAATAATCTGCGCCGCCGAACGTCATCCGATTGTCACATAACTTTCGTAAGAGCGTCACGTGGCCCCGATAGATGACCACCAGCCCGCTTGGGGCAAAGATTGTTTCAGGAGAGATCCATGACCACCGTCAAGTTCACCGTTTCGGCGCTTGCCGTGATTGCTGCCTCGGCCACCGCTGCCGCCGCGCGCGACCAGATCCAGATTGCCGGTTCGTCCACCGTGCTGCCCTATGCGACGATCGTTGCCGAAGCCTTTGGCGAAAATACCGATTTTCCGACGCCAGTTGTGGAATCGGGCGGCTCGTCTGCCGGTCTCAAGAAATTCTGTGAGGGCGTGGGGGATAACACCATCGACATCGCCAATTCCAGCCGCAAGATCAAAGACAGCGAGATTCAGGCCTGCGCCGCTGCTGGCGTGACCGAGATCGTCGAGGTGCGCATCGGCTATGACGGCATCGTCTTTGCCAATGCCGCTGCCGGTCCGGATTTCGCCTACACGCCCGCAGACTGGTTCAACGCGCTGTCGGCCAAGGTCGTCAGGGACGGCAAGATTGTCGATAACACCGCGACCAACTGGCATGATGTCAATCCCGACCTGCCCGATCAGGAAATTCTGGCCTTCGTGCCCGGCACCAAGCACGGCACCCGCGAGGTGTTCGAGGACAAGGTGATCCTTGCGGGTTGCGAGGATTCAGGCGCGATGGAGGTTTTCAAG
Organism: Paracoccus sp. (in: a-proteobacteria); assembly: GCF_047973135.1. GTDB lineage: Bacteria > Pseudomonadota > Alphaproteobacteria > Rhodobacterales > Rhodobacteraceae > Paracoccus. The sequence goes on along the minus strand of NZ_JBKEBL010000028.1, from coordinate 95,851 downwards.
GCCGAACTGGGCGATGAGGACAAGGCCAAAGAGGCCTGCATGACTCTGCGCACCGATGGCCGTTCGGTCGATATCGACGGCGATTATACCGAGACACTGTCGCGAATCGGCAGTGACCCCCACGGCATCGGCGTCTTTGGCCTGTCCTTCTATGAGAACAACATGGACAAGCTGAAAGTCGGCACCATGTCGGGCGTCACCCCCTCGACCGAGACCATCGCCTCGGGCGATTATCCGGTGTCCCGCCCGCTGTATTTCTATGTGAAGAAACAACATGTCGGCACGATCCCCGGCCTTGAGGAATTCGCCCAGTTCTTCGTGGCCGACGAACTGGCCGGCCCTGATGGCCCGCTGGCGGAATACGGGCTGGTGTCCGATCCCGAACTGGCCGCGACGCAGGAAGCCGTCGCGAACCTGACCACGCTGCAATAACCCCGGCAGCGGGCGACGCGGTTGATCCGCGTTGCCCGCCTTTCCCGTCCCACGCCATCCCGCGAGGAAATCACATGCCGTTGTCCTGGGCGTTGATCGCAAGCCTGATCCTGGCCTTCGCCGGCTATATGGTCGGTCGCAGCCGGGCCTTTGCCGCCGCTGGCAGCGATGTGCGCAACCTGCACAGTCGGCCGGTCTATCACGGTTCTCTTGTCGCGCTGTCGGCGCTGTTGCCGGCCTTGGCCGTCATGACGGCCGGGGCGCTGCTGCGGATGCAGGGAATTGTCCCGGCGGAAAGTGGCAGCATCGTCGGTCTGGCCGCCCTTGCCGCCGCCGTGGCCGGACTGGGCCGGGGCGTGACGCGAATCGAGGCGGGCTTTCAGGCCCGCAATGCGGTCGAGAGGATCGTTCTGGGTCTGCTGATCCTGTGTTCGACCATCGCCATCCTGACCACTGCCGGGATCGTTCTGTCGATGCTGTTCGAGACCGGGCATTTCTTTCAGAAATACAGTTGGAGCCAGTTCTTCCTTGGCACGGAATGGACCCCGCGTTTTCAGGGCAACTCGAAACTGGGGATCATCCCGCTGATCTGGGGCACGCTGTATATCAGCCTGATTGCACTGCTGGTTGCCGTTCCCATCGGCCTGTTCGCCGCGATCTACATGTCGGAATATGCCAGCCAGCGGGTGCGCGGCATCGCCAAACCCGCCATCGAGGTTCTGGCCGGGATCCCCACCATCGTCTATGGCCTTTTTGCGCTGGTGACGATCGGGCCGATGCTGCGCGACCATTTCTCCAGTCCGCTGGGGCTGGGCAATTCCGGCTCGTCCGTGCTGACCGCCGGTCTGGTGATGGGCATCATGCTGATCCCGTTCGTCAGTTCCCTGTCCGACGACATCATCAATGCGGTGCCGCAAAGCCTGCGCGACGGCGCGTTGGGCATGGGCTCGACCCCGTCCGAGACGATCCGCCAGGTCGTTCTGCCCGCCGCGCTGCCCGGCATTGTGGGGGCCATCCTGCTGGCCGCCAGCCGCGCCATCGGCGAGACGATGATCGTCGTGCTGGGGGCCGGGGCCGCCGCAAGGATGAGCCTGAACCCGTTCGAGGCGATGACCACCATCACCGTCAAGATCGTCAGCCAGTTGACCGGCGACAACGACTTTGCCGCGCCTGAAACGCTGGTTGCCTTTGCCCTTGGGTTGACGTTGTTCGTCATTACGCTGGGGCTGAACATTGTCGCACTGTATATCGTGCGCAAATATCGCGAGCAGTACGAATGACCGATTTCCCCATGCCCGCCGACCTGTCCGCAGCCGACACGCGGAAACCCTCGCTTCTGGCACCCGATGCCCGGATGCGCCGCCGGAATGCCGCCGAGAAACGGTTCCGCATCTATGGTGCCACGGCCATCGGAATCGCCTTGCTGGCGCTGATCCTGCTGATGGCAACGATCCTGCGCGACGGGACGGCTGCGTTCCGCCAGACCTATCTGTCGATCCCGGTCGCGCTGGATGCCGCGAAGCTGGATCCAAAGGGCAACCGCGATCCTGCCCAGATGGCCAAGGTGCTGACGCTCAGCTATGGCAAGGTTCTGGACAGCGCGGTCGAAACCGCCGTCGCCGATAACGGCATTCAGATCGGGGGGCTGTCCAAAAAGGACATCGACAATCTGGTTTCGAAAGAGGCATCCGCGCAGCTGCGCAACCGGGTGCTGGCCAATCCCCAGCTGATCGGTCAGACGGTCGAGGCCGATGTCCTGGTGAATGGCCGGGTGGATGGATATTTCAAGGGCCGCGTGACCATGGCCAGCGCGGCGACCGACAGCAACACCTCGCCCCGGCAATTGCGGCTTGCCGATGCGCTGAAGGACAAGGGACTGCTGGAAACGCGGTTCAACTGGAATTTTGTTACCAATCCCGATGCTTCTGATCAGCGCCCCGAGGCGGCCGGTGTGGGCGTGGCGATCCTTGGTTCGTTTTACATGATGTTGGTGGTGCTGTTCGTGGCTGTTCCGGTCAGTGTCGCGGCCTCGATCTATCTTGAGGAGTTTGCGCCCAAAAACCGCTGGACCGACATTATCGAGGTAAATATCTCGAACCTTGCCGCCGTTCCCTCGATCGTGTTCGGCATTCTCGGCCTTGCCGCCTTCATCAACTTTGCCGGTCTGCCGCAATCGGCACCAATTGTCGGGGGGCTGGTGCTGACGCTGATGACGCTGCCCAGGATCATCATTCCCGCCCGCGCCGCGCTGAAGGCGGTGCCCCCTTCGATCCGCGATGCGGCGCTTGGGGTGGGCGCGTCAAAGATGCAGTCGGTCTTTCACCACGTCCTGCCGCTGGCAATGCCCGGCATTCTGACCGGTACGATCATCGGTCTGGCGCAGGCTTTGGGCGAGACCGCGCCGTTGCTGCTGATCGGCATGGTCGCCTTTGTGCGCGAATATCCCGCCGCGCCGCCCGAAGGGCTGTTCGATCCTGCCTCGGCCCTGCCGGTGCAGATCTATAGCTGGACGCAGCGCGCCGATCCGGCCTTTATCGAACGGGCCTCGGGCGCGATCATCGTCCTTCTGGTCTTTCTGCTGTGCATGAACCTGCTGGCCATCTGGCTGCGCCGCAAGTTCGAACGCCGCTGGTAATCTTGCCAAAGGAGGCAAACATGTACGACATGAAGCAAGTGGAGAGCATCGTGGCTCAGGATGACATCAAGATCGCCGCGCGGAAGGTGCAGGTCCATTACGGCGACAAGCACGCCCTCAAGGATGTCGATGTGGACATTCTGGACAAGACCGTGACCGCCTTCATCGGCCCCTCGGGCTGCGGAAAATCGACTTTCCTGCGTTGCATCAACCGCATGAATGACACCATTCCCATCTGCCGGGTCGAGGGCAGGATCACGTTGGACGGCGAGGATGTTTATGACCGCCGCGTCGATCCGGTGCAGTTGCGTGCCAAGGTCGGCATGGTCTTTCAGAAGCCGAACCCCTTCCCCAAGTCGATCTTTGACAATGTGGCCTATGGCCCGCGCATCCACGGCCTTGCCCGCAACCGCGCCGAACTGGAAGATATCGTCGAAAAGGCGCTGCGTGGCGCGGCCCTGTGGAACGAGGTCAGGGACCGTCTGGGCGAACCCGGCACCGGCCTTTCAGGTGGTCAGCAACAGCGCCTGTGCATTGCCCGCGCCGTCGCCACCTCGCCCGAGGTGCTGTTGATGGACGAACCCTGTTCCGCGCTGGACCCCATCGCCACCGGCCAGATCGAAGAACTGATCGACCAGTTGCGTCAGGAATTTTCCGTGGTGATCGTTACCCACTCCATGCAGCAGGCCGCCCGCGTCAGCCAGAAGACCGCGTTTTTCCATCTGGGCAATCTGGTGGAATATGGCGACACCGACACCATCTTTACCAAGCCCAGGGATTCACGGACCGAATCCTATATCTCGGGCCGCATCGGCTGATCGAGGAGCTGCAGGAATGACTAACCGGGACAGACATATATCCTCGGCCTTCGACCGGGATCTTGAGGCGATTCAGGCGCTGGTCGTCAAGATGGGCGGCATGGTCGAGGCGGCCATTCTGGACGCGGCGACCGCGCTGGAAACCCGCGACGAGGAACTGGCCGAAGAGGTGCGCCGCCGCGATAAGGCCATCGACCAGATGGAGGCGCAGATCAACGAAGAGGCCGCCCGCCTGATCGCCCTGCGCGCGCCTACCGCCACCGATCTTCGCATGGTGCTGGCGGTGATGAAGATCGCCGCCTCGCTGGAAAGGGTGGGCGACTATTCCAAGAACATGGCCAAGCGGACGCATGTGCTGTCGCAACTGCCCGCGATCAGCGGCGCGGGCATGGCGCTGCGCCGGATGAGCCAGACGGTCAGCCGCATGATGCAGGACGCGCTGGATTGTTACATTCGCCGCGATACCGATCTTGCCCATGACGTGCGCCACCGCGATCTTGAGGTGGATCAGATGTATAACGCCCTGTTCCGCGAATTTCTGACGCATATGATGGAGGATCCGCGCAACATCACTGCCTGCATGCAGTTGCATTTCATCGCCAAGAATGTCGAACGGATGGGCGACCACGCCACCGCGATCGCCGAACAGGTGATCTATCTGGTGACGGGCGAACTGCCCGACGATGCCCGCCCGAAATCCAGCAGCGTGCCGTTCGAAGGCGCGGTCGGCACCGGCAAGGGATAGGAACATGACAGCACGACAGGCCCCTTGCGTATTGGTCGTCGAAGACGAGGGCGCGCAGCGCGAGGTTCTGCGATACAATCTTGAGGCCGAAGGCTTTCAGGTCGTCGTCGCTGAAAATGGCGAGGATGCGCTGCTGCTGATGCAAGAGGAACAGCCCGATCTGGTCGTGCTGGACTGGATGCTGCCAAAGGTCAGCGGCATCGAGGTCTGCCGCCAGATCAAGGCCGATCCGGCGACGCGCGGTGTGCCGATCATCATGCTGTCCGCCCGGACCGAAGAACCCGACCGTGTACGCGGGCTGGAAACCGGGGCCGACGATTATGTCGTCAAGCCCTATTCCGTGGTCGAACTGATGGCACGCCTGCGGACCCAGTTGCGCCGCACCCGCCCCGCCACCATGGGCGAAAGGCTCAGTTTTCAGGACATTATCCTTGACGCCGCCGAACATCGGGTATTTCGCGGGGGCCAGCCCCTGCATCTTGGCCCGACCGAGTTCCGGCTGTTATCCACGCTGATGGAAAAGCCGGGCCGCGTCTGGACGCGCGAACAATTGCTGGACCGCGTCTGGGGCCGCGACATCTATGTCGATACGCGGACCATTGACGTTCATGTTGGTCGGTTGCGCAAGGCGCTGATGGCCAATGGCGGCGACAACCCGGTCCGCACGGTGCGCGGCACGGGTTATGCGCTTGGGTGATCGTCAGGCCGACATGAAGGCCGTCACCTCGGACAGGGACGGGATCGCGTCGCCCGCGCCGGGCCGCGTGACCTTCAGCGCCGCCGCCGCCGATGCCAGACGCAGCGCATCGGCAATGGTGTCGCCGCGATCCAGCGCCGCCGCGAAATAACCCGCGAATGTGTCGCCCGCGCCGGTCGTATCGACCGCAGTGACCGGAAAGGCGGCCTGCCGGTGGGTTTCGCCGCTGCGCAGATCGCGATATTCGGCCCCGTCGCCGCCGCGCGTGATCAACAGCCCCTCGACCGGCAGATCTCCGGGCAAGGCGGCGAAAAGCTGTTCCGCCTCACCCGCGTTCATCGCCAGAACCGAGACATGGCCGATCACCGCCTGCACCGCCTGCACGTCGAAGGGCGCAGCCGAATAGATCACCCGCGCGCCCGCCGCACGGGCGATCCGCGCGGCCTCGGCCTGACAGCTGGTTTCATTCTGCATCAGCAGCGTGTCGCCTGGCGCGATGCGGACAAGAGCAAGCTCCAAATCGGCGGCGTCAAGTGCCCGGTTCGCGCCGGGGTGGATGATGATCGAATTTTCGGCCTCGCTGTCCAGCAGGATGATCGCATGGCCCGTCGCCTGATCCGCCAACCGCCGGATCCCGTCGGTCAGGATGCCGGCACCCGCCAGCCGGTCCAGAACCCAGTCATCGCCTGTTCCTGTCGCGCCCAGATGCCGGGTTTCCGCCCCGGCCCGCGCCGCCGCCAACGACTGATTGGCCCCCTTGCCACCCAATCCAACGGAATAGCCGCCCGCTGCCAGCGTTTCACCGGGCCGCGGCAGATGCGGCAGGTGATAGACATGGTCGATATTGATCGAGCCCAGATTCCAGATTGCCATCATGTTCCTTTCGTTTCGACGGTATCAGACCAGCCCCCTTCTGGCTTGTCCAACGAAAAACGCGCGCCCCTGGGGGCGCGCGTTGATCCTTGAGTGCCGACCAAAGGGTCAGCCATGCAGGTGCTTGCCCTTGTGAGGTGCCCACAGCCGCTTGTTGGTCAGATACAGCAGCGCAGTCAGCACGATCAGCATCAGCACGGCGCTGAAACCCACGGCCTTGCGGTTCATCAACTTTGGCTCGGCCGTCCACATCAGAAAAGCCGACACATCGCGCGCCATCTGATCGACCGTGGCGGGCGTGCCGTCCTCATAGGTGATCAGATCGTCCGACAGCGGCGGCGGCATGGCAATATGGCCGGTCGAGAAGGCGGTGTTCTCATAGAAAACGCTGCCCGCCTGTTCCATTTCCTCGCCGGTATAGCCGGTCAGGATCGCGTGGATATATTCCGGCCCGCCAATGCCGCGAAGGAACTGGTTGATGCCGGTGCCGAGGGGGCCGTGAAAACCCGCGCGGGCCTTGGCCATCAGCGACAGATCCGGACCCATGCCATCGCCATGGACCGCCGGGAAATGGTCGGTCGGCAGGCGGGTGCGGTCTTCGCCGCTGTCGGCATCGGGAATCTCGGCCAGATTCGCGGCAAAGGCGCGAACCTGATCCTCGGGCAGGGCCGGGCCACCCACGTCGTGAAGCGTGCGGATCGGGACGAATTTCAGCCCATGGCAGGCCGCGCAGACCTCGGTATAGACCTGAAGGCCGCGCTGAAGCTGCATCTGGTCATATTTGCCGAACGGTCCCTCAAAGCTGAACGAGATGTCCTCGACATGGCCACCCTCGGCCGCCATCGCCGCGCCGGGCAGCAGCGCCGCCACGGCCATTCCCAGGGCCGCAACGGCCGAGAGCGTCTTGGTTCTCAGGGTCATCAATGGCACTCCTTATTCGGCCGGATGCGCTTTGGCGCCATAGTGATCGTTGAAATCTGCCTCGATTGTCGCGGGCATCGGATCGGGCTTTTCGGTCACACCCAACAGAGGCAGGATGACCAGGAAATAGCCGAACCAATAGGCCGCGCCGGCCAGGGCGATATAGGGATAGATGCCCTCGGCGGGTTGTGCGCCAACCCAGGTCAGGATCACGAAATCCGCCGCCAGCAGCCAGAACCACCACTTGAACAGCGGACGGTAACGGCCCGAACGTACGCGGCTGGTATCCAGCCACGGCACCAGCGCCAGCACCAGAATCGCGCCGAACATCGCGATCACGCCAAAGAACTTGGCGTCGATGATGCGGAAGCTCAGCCAGTTGACCAGTTGCACGACCCAGACATCGGCGGTGAAGGCGCGCAGGATCGCATAGAAGGGCAGGAAATACCATTCCGGCACGATATGGGCGGGCGTCGCCAGCGGGTTCGCCTCGATATAGTTGTCGGGGTGGCCCAGAAAGTTCGGCATGAAGCCGACAATGGCAAAGAACACGACCAGAATCAGCGACAGCGCGAACAGATCCTTGATCACGAAATAGGGCCAGAAGGGCAGGGTGTCTTTGGCGGCCTCTTCCTTGCTGCCGCGCCGCACCTCGACCCCGGTGGGGTTGTTGTTTCCGGTGGTGTGGAAGGCCCAGATATGGACGATCACCAGTGCCGCTATCACGAAGGGCAGCAGGTAATGCAACGAGAAAAAGCGGTTCAGCGTCGCATTATCGACCGCCGGTCCGCCCAGAAGCCAGGTCTGGATCGAAGGCCCGATGCCCGGAATCGCGCCGAACAGGCCGGTGATCACCGTCGCGCCCCAGAAGGACATCTGACCCCAGGGCAGCACATAGCCCATGAAGGCGGTACCCATCATGCACAGATAGATCAGCATGCCGACGATCCATGTCACCTCGCGCGGGGCCTTGTAGCTGCCATAGTACAGGCCGCGGAAGATGTGGATATAGACAGCAAGAAAGAACAACGAGGCGCCGTTGGCATGCAGATAGCGCAGCATATAGCCGCCATTCACGTCGCGCATGATATGTTCGACGCTGGCGAAAGCCTGGGTGACATGCGGCGTGTAATGCATCGCCAGAACGATGCCGGTGACGATTTGCAGCACCAGACAGAAGGCCAGGACGATGCCCCAGATCCACCACCAGTTCAGGTTCCTCGGGGTGGGGATCATCAGCGTGTCATAGATCAGGCTGATCGCCGGAAGGCGGCGGTGCAGCCAACGCTCGAAGCCCGTTTTGGGCTCGTAATGGTCGTGTGGGATACCGGCCATGCGTAAAGCCCTCCTCAGCCCAGCTTGATGGTCGTGTCGTCGAGAAACTCGGCGACGGGAATGTGCATGTTCTCGGGCGCGGGGCCACGGCGGATGCGGCCTGCCGAATCATAGTGTGATCCGTGGCAGGGGCAGAACCAGCCGTCGAAATCGCCGGCGCCGTCGCCCATCGGCACGCAGCCCAGATGCGTGCAGACCCCGATCATGACCAGCCATTCGCCAGCCTCATCCAGCGTGCGGTTCTGGTCCAGCGCGGGCTCGCCCGGCTTGTTGGGGTTTTCGGCATTCTGGTCGATCAGCTCGTTCAGTTGAACGGCGCGGCCTTCCTGAATTTCCTGTTCGGTCCGGCGGCGGATGAACACGGGCTTGCCCAGCCATTTGACGGTCAACTGGGTGCCAACCTCGATGCCGCTGACATCGACCTGGATCGACGACAGCGCCTGCACGTCGGCCGAGGGGTTCATCTGGTTCACAAGGGTCCAGGCGGCAGCACCAGTGGCGACCGCTCCTGCGCCCGCCGTGGCAAAGTAGAGGAAATCCCTCCTGGTGCCTACGTGATCATCTGCGTGGGACACGGGTCATTCTCCAATTCGGGCCGGGCGCGCCGGCCGATACGATAATCCGGGCCGCGTTTGATCGCAGCCTTCGCGCAGGCGGTTCTAGCGTTCAAATCCGCGTCAGTCCAGCGGGTACGCCTTGACCTTGTGGCTACGAAAGACCGCATTGTTGAAAATTTGTCGCGCCGGACGGAGATTGCTTGGGCGCATTTGTCGCAGCAAGGCCCGTGGTTTGCGCAGGCGGGATGCCCGGACCGGCAGGCGGGGCAGCAGCGCTGGCAGGCGATTCCCGCCGCACGGACCCGGATCACAGCGGTTAGCCGGGGGGCGCGGGCAGGGATGCCGGGAAGGAACCATGAGTTTACCATACCGTTCCGTATAATTTTTATTTCCGGCGATCCGCCGCACCCGATCGGTCAGCGCGCCGCAACCTGCCCAACGCCGCTGCGGCATAGAAGGCCGATGTGCCCGGACACGTGTGGCGATAGAGGCCCAGCCTGTACAAGGCGCGGGCGGCCAGCGGGCCGGGCATGTCCAGCGCCTCGCCAAACCTGTCCAGAATCGCGCGGTTTGCGGGTGTCAGCAGCGCGCGCGCACCATCCAGCGCCGCGTGGTTAGACCGCAGCCATCCCCCGTAGTTGCCCTGAAACAACCTTCCCAGCCGCAGCGCCATCGCGCGGGCCGTGTCGTTCCGCCCCATCTCGCTGTCGCCATGCTGTCGGTAGTACAGCACCGGCTCGGGGTCGTGGATCAGGGTCGCGCCCGCACCCGCCATCAGTTGATAGGCCCACCAGTCATGCGATTCGATCCCAGCCGCGCGCGCCGGTTCCAGCCCTTGCTTCAGCAAGGCAACCGCCTGCGGATTGAAGACCGAGGTATTGCCGGCCATGCAGGCCTGAATCAGCGCGTTGCGAAAGCCGAACGGCCGGACAAAACGGCGGGATTCGGTCAGAACCTGCAATTGCTCATCGCAGATGAGGGTGCGGGCGGCGTAATGCGCCGGACCAGCGACCGGCGCAAGCGCGCTGACCGCACGCTCCAGTTTGGTGTCGAACCAGACATCGTCCTGATCACAGAATGCGGCAATCGAATTTTCCGGTGTAATCCCAAGAAGATGAAGGAAATTCCGTGTGGCACCCGCCTGCGGCCCGGCCACCAGACGGACCTGCCCGTCAGGCCGTGACGCCGCGAATGCGGTGACGATTCCCAGGGTTCCATCGGTGGAACCGTCATCCGAAACGATCAGCGACCAGTTCCCATGGCTTTGCGCCGCAAGGCTGGCAAGCTGCGGCTCAAGGAACTGCGCGCCCTGAAAGGTCGCCAGAAGGATGGCGATATGCGGCTGGGATCGGGTCGGGCACATGGCAAACGGTCCTTCGGGCATCCGCGAACCTGATGCCGCGCGGCGGGGGGCGACGCAAGGGCCGGGGCGTCATAACCTGTCCTGGCGGGCGATATCCTCGATCAGAACCGCCTTGACGGTGTCGCCCCCGGCGTCGCGGGCGGCCTTCAGCAGATGTTCGCGCAGTGGGCGCAGCTTGCCCTCGGCCGTGAAATTGCCGTCGAAGCCGCCGGTATTCGCAGCGATCATCAATTGCCGCAACAGCGCGTCGCGCAGCCGGTGTTCAAGCTGGCCCAGCCTTCCCAGCTCGCTTTGGGTGGTTTCCAGCGACAGGGTCAGGATCATCAATGCGCCCATATCGCCGTTGCGGACCATCGGCACGAAGAACTGGTTCGAAAAGGTGAACCAGCCCGGTGCGCCATCGGACCCGGCCGTATGAACGGCTTTCTCGACCGCCGGGTCGGCGGGTTGTTCTGCCTCTGCGGTTTCGTCGGCCGGAGGTTCAGGGCGCAGCATGTCGCCGCCGAAGGCCCCGCCGATCAGGGCGGTCAGCGGCAGCAGCAGCATCAGGATTTTCTTCAGCATGGGGGATCCTCAGTAGGGCAGAAGGATGTCGGCGATCTGCTGGCCATAGCGTGGCTGCTGCACATCGCTGATCTGGCCGCGCCCGCCGTAAGAGATGCGCGCCCCCGCGATGCGGTCATAGGCAATCTCGTTCTTGCGGTCGATATCGGCAGGGCGGACAAAGCCGCTGACGGTCAGTTCGCGCAGCTCAAAGTTGACGCGAACCTCTTGCGTGCCCTCGATCTGCAGCGTGCCGTTTGGCAATGTGTCCACCACCGTCGCCGCCACCCGCAGCGTCAGCTTGTCCCGGCGCGAGATATTTCCGGCGCCCTTGTAGGCCGAAGACGATTTCGCCTCGGCCAGATCGTCGAAACTGGCACCATCGGGCAGCTTTCCGGCAAGACGCTGCGGGATGCCGACCATCGAGGGGATCGACAGGTTTTCGGCGGCGTTGCGTGACCGGCCCGAGGTATTGCTGATCTCGGCGCGGTCGTCGATCTCGATCACCACGGTCAGGATGTCCCCGCGGGTTGCGGCACGGCGGTCGCTGACCAGCGACGAATGCGTCCCCGCCCAGAGCGAGGCCGCGGCCTCGGGTCGGCCGGAATCGACCGGAATTTCCAGCGGCGGATTGATCATTGCCGAAAACTCGCCGCTTTGACGCGGATCGGTCAGATCAGGCGTCTGCCCCAGATCGGCCGCCCGGTTGCATGCGCCCAGCATCAGCGCCACGCAGAGAAAATGGATAGGTTTCATGCGGATTCGTCCTTTCGCCCGGCCCGGTTCAATTCGCGACAGAGACGGTGCCGTCGGGATTGACGCGGGCGGTGATGGTGTTGCGCGATTCCAGGTTCATCACCCGCACCAGATCGCCAGCCGCGCCTTCCTCCAGCGCGCGCCCGTCCGAGGTGATGCGCAAGGCGCCGCGCTGAAAGGACAGCCGCACCAATTGGTTGCGGCTGATCAGCCGGGGGGCCTGCAGCAGGCTGGTCTGGATCGGGCGGCCCTCGAAGATGGTGATCCGCGTTTGCAGGCCGATGGCCTGAGACGGGTCGGTCAGGCCGGGAACAGGGCCGTCGTGAACGCGAAGATCCGCAGCGGTGATGACGGTGCCTGCGGGCAGTGTGCGTGCGGCGGCCAGCCCGCCGGCCATCGCCGGCAGGGGCAGCAGCGCCATGATGACCAGTAGAATCCGCATCAGCGCACCTGTACCGTCGCGCCCATCATCTGATCGGCGGCAGTAATGACCTTGGCGTTCAGTTCGTATCCGCGCTGCGCCTTGATCAGTTCGGTGATCTCGCGCACCGCATCGACCGAGCTTTCCTCAAGATAGCCCTGCCGCAGAATGCCCAGCCCTTCCTGTCCGGGGTTCACGACGCGCGGGGCGCCCGAGGCGGGGGTTTCCAGAAACAGGTTCGAGCCCATCGCCTCCAGCCCCTTTTCGTTGACAAAGCCAGCCAGCGTCAGTTGACCCAGTTGTTCCGGCTCGACCCGGTCGTTGAAATAGGCGTAAACCTCGCCCCCCGCATTGATCGAGATCGAGCGCGCGTCCTCGGGGATGGTGATGCCCGGCGCGACCGGATAGCCATCCGAGGTCACGATTTGCCCGTCGGGCGATCGTTTCAGCCCGCCGTCGCGCGTATAGCCCGAAATCCCGGATGGCAGCGTCACCTCAAGATAGCCGTCGCCGTCGATGGCCAGATCCAGATCGCCGCCGGATGCGACCAGTGACCCCTGTTCCAGATTGATCGACACAGCGGTCGGCCGGACGCCAAGGCCAAGCTGGACCCCCGCCGGGATCACCGTGCCGTCGGCGGCGCTTACACTACCCGGACGCGTGGCCTGCTGATATTGCAGATCGGCGAATTCGGCGCGCCGGGCGTTATAGCCGGTGGTGGACATGTTGGCGAGGTTGTTCGAGATGACCTCGACGCGGGTTTGCTGCGCACTCATGCCGGTGGCAGCGATCTGAAGCGCTCTCATGGCGGTTCCTTTCAGCGGGTCATGGCGGTGATCGCGCTGCGAATGCGCTGATCTTCGCGGTCAAGGAAGGACTGGCCCAGCTCGTAGGCGCGCTGGACCTCGATCATGCGGGAAATCTCGAAGATCGGATCGACATTCGAATCCTCAAGAAAGCCCTGACGGATGCGGGCGTCCTCGACGGGTTCCGGGTCGCCGCTGCTGCGAAAGACGGTGCCGCCCTCATGCGTCAGATCCGCGCCCTCTGCCGGGGCAAAGACACCGATGCGCCCGAAGGGAACGCCATTGGCTGACAATGTACCATCAACCCCGACCGAAACGGCGGCGGCCCCCGCCGGGATGATGATCGGGGCCTGCCCTTCGTCCAGAAGGCGAAAGCCGTCGGCGGTCATCAATTCGCCCTCGCCCGAGGGCAGGAATGCCCCCGCACGGGTCAGACGGTTGCCGTCGGGCGTCTGGACCATGAAGAACCCGTCGCCGTCGATGGCCAGATCGAAGGCCCCGCCGGTCTGGTTCAGCACGCCTTGTCCAAGGTCAATCAGCCGCCCGCGCGCATTGGCCATGGACAGCGTGTCGCCCTTGCGATCCAGCGCCGACAGATGCTCGGCGAAGATCACGCCCTCGCGGCGAAAACCGGTGGTGTTCGCGTTGGCGATATTGTTGGCGACGACGCGCATTTCCTTCATCAGCCCCGATTGCCGGGTCAGGGCGGCATAGATGGCGTTGTCCATGTCAGCCTCCGGCGATCAGGGGGATGATCCGGCCGACATAGAAATCGGTCAGTGTGGTGGTCATGAAGCTCATCGTGACCCAGAACACGGCCAGCATCAGCCCGACCTTGGGAACGAAAGTCAGCGTCATTTCCTGTACCGAAGTCAGCGCCTGAAACAGGCCGATCACGACGCCCGCGACCAGCGCCACGATCAGCAGCGGCGCGGACATCCTGACGGCCGCCAGCAGCGCCTGACGCAGCACGTCGAAAAGCAGTGTCTCAGTGGTCATGGCGCGCCCTCAGACCGGCATCCGCAGGATTTCCTGATAGGCCTCGACGACCTTGTCGCGAATCGTCACGACCGTTTCCATGGCAAGCTGAGCCTCGGCGATGGTCTGGACCAGTTGATGTGTCTCGACCTGGCCGGTCATGGCGCCGGTGGCGGCGGTATCCACCTGCGCCATCTGCTGCGCAAAGGCATCGGCGGCGTTGCCAAGGCGGGCGACGGCATCGGGTTCGGCGTTCCGGTCGGGGGCGACGGCGGGGCGGGCGGCCTGATAGGCGCTTGCGGCATTGATTGCGGTAAACATGATGAATTCCTTCAGCGGCGCAGAAGATCCAGCAGGGACGATCCCATCTGCCGGGTCTGTTCGAAGATGCGAAGATTGGCCTCATAGCTGCGGCCCGCCTCGCGCGAATCGGCGATCTCGACGACCAGATCGACATTCGAGCCAAGGTAATAGCCATCCTTGTCCGCCATCGGATGCGACGGATCATGGATGCGCGGCAGCCCGGTCCTGTCCAGCATGGTGCGCGAAGCCTGAACCTCGCCCGTGGGGCGGCCAAAGCGGATCGTCTCGTCAAAGCTGACCAGCTTGCGGCGATAGCCGGGCGTATCGGCATTGGCGATGTTTTCGGCGGTGTGGCGCAGCCTTTCGCTTTGTGCGCGCAGCCCGGATGCGGCCAGCCGCAGGGCGGAAACCTGTTCTGTCATGTTCCGCCCTCTTAACCACGCCGACCGATACTGGTGCGCAGCAGGTCCAGCGACGATCGGTAGATCCCCAGCGACAGCTCGTGTTCGCGCCGGGTTTCGGCCTCTTTGACCATCTCGTCCTCAAGCGAGACCGAGTTGCCATTGGGCGAAAGGCCGGTTTCGACGCCAAACTCGCGCGAAGCGGCGGGCGACCAGTCGGCGCTGCCCAGATGTCCTGAACGGGTAGCGCGCAGGCCCGCCATGTCGCTGCGGCGATAGCTGTCCTCGAATGCCTCAAGGTCAAGGGTCTTGAATCCGGGCGTGTCGGCATTGGCGACATTGCGGGCGACGATGATCTGCCTTCGGGCGGCATGGTCGGTCATTGCCCGCGCCATATTCATCATTTCGATTCGTTCAAACACGAGGTTTCTCCTCAGCTTCGATAAACCCGGTCTTAACCCCATTTGGTTTAGAAACCGTTTCGTCGCGAGGCACTGGCGTTGGGCGCAGAGGGAACGGAATGGATAAAATTGAATCGATCATTCACAGGATGCGGAAGCTGAGCACAGTATCCTATCGCGGTCGCGTACAGACGATTCGCGCCGGGCTGATCAGCGTCACGGGGCTTAACGCGCATGCCTCGGTCGGGGATCGCGTCGCGATCTCGTTGCAAACGGGGCAGATGACGGGTGAAATCGTCGGCCTGACCCGCACCCATGCCGAGGTGCTGCCCGAAGGCCCCCCCGAGGGGCTGTCGATCGGTTCCGGGGTGGAACTGCTGTTCGCGCCGCTGATTTCGCCCTGTGACGCATGGATCGGGCGAATCATCGATCCGCTGGGGCAGCCGCTGGACGGGCGCCCGTTGCCGCAGGGGCCGATGCCCCGCGCCTTCCGCAGTGAAGCACCGCCCGCCGTCCGGCGCAAACGGCTGGGGGCGCGGCTGTCTACGGGGCTGGCGGTGTTCGACACGGTCCTGCCTCTGGTGCAAGGGCAGCGAATCGGCCTGTTCGCTGGCTCGGGGGTGGGTAAGTCCACGCTGCTTTCCAAGCTGGCACGGGGCGTTCAGGCCGATGTCGTGGTCATCGCGATGATCGGTGAACGCGGGCGCGAACTGCGTGATTTCGTGGAAAATACGCTTGGCCCCGAAGGAATGAAACGGGCGGTGATCGTGACGGCGACATCGGACCGCTCGCCCCTGCTGCGGCGGCGCTGCGTATGGGCGGCGATGGCGGTGGCCGAACATTTCCGCGATCAGGGCAAGCATGTCCTGCTGCTGGCCGATTCGATCACCCGCTTTGCCGAGGCCCATCGCGAGATCGCGCTGGCCGCTGGCGAGCCGCCCAGCTATCGCGGTTTTCCCCCGTCCCTGTCGAACCTGATCATGGCACTGGCCGAGCGTGCCGGACCGGGGCTGGAAGGCGAGGGCGATATTACCGGCATTTTCAGCGTTCTGGTCGCCGGATCTGATATGGACGAACCGGTCGCCGACATTCTGCGCGGTACGCTGGACGGGCATGTCGTGCTGGATCGCAGCATTGCCGAGCGCGGGCGCTTTCCGGCGATTGATGTCGTGCGATCGGTGTCGCGTGCCTTGCCCGATGCCGCAGATGCCGCCGAGAACGCGCTGATCGGTCGTGCGCGGGCAGCATGGGGGGCCTATGCCGAGTCTGAACTGATGATTCGCGCCGGTCTGTACGCTCCGGGGGCGGATCCTCAGCTGGATGAGGCCGTTTCATTGCATCCTCAGCTTGACCAGTTCGTCACCCGTGACAGTGGCTCGATTCCCGGCAGTTTCGGCCTTTTGGCCGAAGTATTGCAGGTTCCGCACCGTCCCGCGCAGTCGCGGCGGCGTAACGGAGGGTATTAAGAACATACTTAATGAATGTTAGAACACGCCCCCCTCCCATTGCTTCCTACGGGCCGATTTGCAACTGTCCTGCAGCCCCAGGAAAGGAGGTCCGAGAGTGGCCATCAGTGACTATTTTATCCGTTATCTTCAACGGCGTGACGCACTCTCTGATTCCGATCTCGCGCGGCTCAGAGCGATAAGAACTGAACAAATCAGTTTTGCTCCGGGCGAGGTGATCGTTCCGGTCGAAAGAGAGTATCGGCGCAGTTGCATGATGCTGCGTGGCCTGTCCGCAAGGTCGCATCCGCTGGCTGATCGGCCGGGGGAAAGGGTCATCACCGCGCTACACGTTCCCGGAGATTTCGTTGATCTGCACGGTTTCGTTCTGGCGGGGCTGGATCATTCGGTCATCGCGGTCGGTCCGGCCGAGGTCGAATGGGTCAGTCATGACGACCTGACCGAGATCACCGAGAACTTTCCTCACCTGACCCGGCTTCTGTGGATGGCGACGCTGATCGACGCGGCGGTGCAGCGGCAGTGGCTGGTGGCGGCGGCCTCGCTTCGGTCCAGTGCGCATCTTGCGCATCTGCTGTGTGAAATCTACACGCGGTTGAATGTCGTTGGGGCAGCCAGCAACCACAGGTTCAACCTGCCGCTGTTGCAGCGCGAACTGGCAGAGATTCTGGGCTATACCCCGATCCATGTGAACCGGGCTGTTCGCGATCTGCGCGACCGGGGGCTGATCCGCTGGACCAGCGCGGATGTCACCATCCTCGATTGGGAGGGGCTGGCCCGTCTGGCACGCTTCGAGGCAGGCTATCTGGACCTTAACCAATGCGACCGCTAGGCGGGCATTCGCGGCTTTGCTGGCGGATGCCTGGACGGGGGCATTGATTTCACGGGGCTTCCGAAAAGCGGCATCCGCCTTTCGGAAGCCCCGCCCGCGCCATCAGGCTATTGCTGGTGCAGAACCGGGGCGGGTTGCAGGTTATGTGACAGCGCGTCGTTTATTGCCTTTCGCAGCAGATCGGCATCATGCGGCGGTGCGGTCAGGTCGGCGGCGTCTTCGCTGGTATCCTCATAGACCGGCGCGTCTGCGACGTCCGGCACCGGCGCGGCAGAACGTGCAGGCGCGGCAGAACGTGCAGGCGTGGCAGCAGGCGCAGGCTGGGGCGCGATGGTCGCCAGTTGTCCCTGCCGCGCCGGACGGGCCAGCGGCGCACGCGAGGATGTCAGCACCAGCGATCCGCTATCCGCCTTTGGCTGCGCAGGAACCGGAACCTTGCTGGCGGCATCGGCAATGGTCGTGCCGGGGGCCAGAAACTCGACGATGGTGACGCCGGGCTGAACCATATGCGCCAGTTCCTCGGCGTCCCAGTTGGTCAGCCGCACACAGCCGCGTGACTGGTTGCGGAACAATTGCGAGGGCGTAGGAGTGCCGTGGATACCATATGTCGGCCGGGTCAGGTCGATCCAGACACTGCCGACCGGGCCGTTTGGTCCGGGCGCGATCATCAGCGGTCTGTCATTTTCGCCCTGACGGAAGTTCTTTGCCGGATTATAAGTATAGTTGGGGTTCAGCGCCACCGTTACCACCGTATGCGTCCCCGAGGGCGAGGGTGTCGCGTCCGACCCGATGGTCGCGGGATAGTCCACCACCATCCGCCCCGCCGCGTCATAGGCGGCGACCCGGCGCGTGGCCTTGTCCACCAGAATCCGTGTGACCTGCGCCTTGATCGGTCTGGCAGGGACCGTCACCTTGATCGTCGCGCCGGATTGCAGCGTTACGCCGGGGTTCAGGAAGTCGATGAATTTTTCGTCCATGTGGAACCGCTCGCCCAGCTTTTCGGCAATACTGGTAAACCCTTGCGAGGCCATCTGCGCCTTTTCGCCGTAATCGCTGGGGATCGTCGTGACCAGCCCGGCGGTGTCCTCGGAGGTGATGGTATAGTCCATGGTTTCGGGTTGGGCGGCGTAAGGTTGCAGCAGGTTCCAGACCGCTGCGTCCATCTGGCCGTCGATGGGCAGGCCGGCGCGACGCTCGAACGCCATGATTGCGCTGGCACTCATTTCGCCGCGAAAGCCGTCCACGACCCCCGGCGACACGCCTGACCGATCCAGCAGAACCTGTACCCGCGCCGTCAAAGCCGACCGGCCCGCAGGTAGGTCGCTGCCTGTATATTGTGCGCTG
Source organism: Paracoccus sp. (in: a-proteobacteria) (assembly GCF_047973135.1). Taxonomy (GTDB): domain Bacteria; phylum Pseudomonadota; class Alphaproteobacteria; order Rhodobacterales; family Rhodobacteraceae; genus Paracoccus. Next base: position 77,227 of record NZ_JBKEBL010000028.1, on the reverse strand, counting down.
TTAATATCGGACGCACTGAATCTGGGGTTCGCATCCTGCGCATCCGCAGGCAGCGCCGCCGCAACGGCACAGGCCAGAGCCAGCGAGATCCGGCGATATCCAAGCGGCATTTTGGCCTCCGTTAACCTTCCGCACAGCATCTACGTTTTGGCAGGAAAGTGCCAGATAGATCCGTCCTCACGTTTCGGTCAATCCTGCGTTGTGACCCGGCCAGCGGGCTGATAAGCCGGACAGGGGACAAAGAGGAGAAACAATGACCGGTTCACCGCAGCCGCCGCCGGAACCTGCCGGGTGATCGGGTTGGTGCCTCGACGGGGTGTCGCGTGACGCCGTCTCTGCTGGGTTTTCTGGCCTTCGGTGCCCTTGGCCTGCTGCTTGCGCTGCGAAATCAGATTGCGCCTGCGGTCGCGGTCGTGGCTGTCGGGGGGCTGGCCGTGATCGAGCCGCTGATCGGGCACGGGCTGGGGCAAACCGTCACCGACATGTCCGCGATGCTGCGCGAGCTGCTGCGGCTTGAAACCGTCATGATCGTGGCGTTGTTCATCATGCTGGGCAATCTGGCCTTTTATGCCGGAATCTCGACCCGCATCTATGACGCCTCGGCGGTCTGGCTGAGACATGTGCCGGGGGGGTTGGCCATGGCTTCGGTTCTGGGCTGCGGAGGCTTTGCCGCCATCTCGGGGTCATCGGTCGCCTGTGCCACGACCATGGGCCGCATCTGCGTTCCCGAGATGCTGCGTCAGGGCTATGACGCGCGGCTTGCGACCTCGGCTGTGGCGGTGGGCGGTACGCTGGGGGCGCTGATCCCGCCCTCGCTGCTGTTCGTTTTTTACGGGCTGCTGGCGGATCTGCCAATTGCCCGGCTGTTCATCGCGGGGATCCTGCCGGGGCTTGTGTCGCTGGCCGCGATGCTGCTGGCGATCCTGTGGTGGGTGGCCGAGGAACCGGACATCGCCCCTGTCCCCCGCCAGCCGGCCAGAGCCAGCCGGTTACAGGCCACTATCGCCCTGTGGCCGCCCGCCTTGCTGTTTCTGGTGCTGATCGCGGGGTTGTTCCGGGGTTTTCTGACACCGGTTTCGGCGGCGGGAATATGCGTGGTGCTGGTTGCGCTGATCGGGCTGTGGCAGGGCAGGCTAAGCGTACAGCATCTGTGGCTCGTCTTGCGCGAAACCGCCGGACAGACACTGATGGCGCTGGCGCTGCTGGTCGCGGCGCGGCTGTTCATGGGGTTCATCCAGCTTGCCGGGACGGATCAGGCCATGGTCGGTCTTGCGCATGCCATGGGGCTGTCATCGCTGACCGTCGTTGCGCTATGCGCGATCATCTGCCTGATTCTGGGCATGTTCATCGAACCGATGGGCATTCTTGCGCTGACCCTGCCGCTGCTGCTGCCGCTGGTCCAGGCCTATGAGATGGATCCGATCTGGTTTGGCGTGATACTGGTCAAACTTCTTGAAATCGCACTGATCACGCCGCCAGTCGGCCTGAACGTGTTCGTCATTTCCGGCGTCACAAGAGGCACCGGGCTTGGGGTGGTCTATCACGGCGTGGCGCGGTTCCTGATGCTGGACCTGCTTGTCCTTGTTGTGCTGATCCTGTTTCCGGCGCTGTCCACCTTGTTACCTGCCGCGATGGGGCACTAATCCTCGGACACAAGCCGGTGACGCGGCGGATAGTATTGCCGCGCAAAGGAAACGGGCGTCTTGTCGGACCAATTCAGCCGTTCGATCGCCAGAACCGGGGTGCCCACCATGATCGACAGGCTGGTTGCGCAATCGCCCGTGGCGCTGTCTGCCAGGATCGAGAACCGCCCCTGCGTCAGCGGCACATTGCGCGCCAGCCATTCATGCGCGGGCTGATCCTCAAGATCGGCGCGCTGCAATTTTGGCACGCTGGAGGGGTTCAGCCAGACGGTTTCGCAACAATGCGGGGCGTCATCGGCCAGATACTGCCCCTTGACCACCAGCATTTCGTGATGCGCGCGCAGTTGCAGGGCGCGCTGCGCATAGCGATTGGTGTTGCCGCGCTCGAATCCCATCAGCCGATAGGAATAGGTCGCGCCCGTCGCCTCGATCTCGTGGCGCATCAGGGGGATTTCCAGTGTCGTCCGGCGCGATGGCGTCGTCGTCACCCGTGTGCCGACCTTTCGTCGCCGCTCGATCAGGCCGCTCTCGGCCAGTTCGCGCAATGCGCGATTCACCGTCGCGCGGGCACAGCCCAACTGGTTCGCCAGTTGCTGTTCGGTGGGAATCAGTTCACCAGGGGCCCACTCACGGGCCTGAATTCGTTCCAGAACAAGGTTGCGAACCGATTGCCAGGTGTTCATTCTTTTCGCACCCGTGTCGGTGTCATTCGACTGTAGTGTGCGCACAACGGAGAGTGGAAATTCTGTCATAATAGATTTTGTGTTTGTTAATCCCAACAGTCATATTCATAGAGCAGCAGATTAATATGAGAACCTGTCGAAATGGTCATAAGAACGATGTAAAACGACTTCCGGCTTATTTTTTTACCGATTATCAACCCCTCAGTTGTAACGTCTTGCCTGTGCTTTTTAAAGGGCTAGTGCTACCAGAGGTGCAAAAAACCGAGGTTTCCGATGAGTATCCAGTCAACTGAGCGGTTCGGAATGGCGCGTTCTCCCGAATCGGGCACTGCCTGGCTGGTTCTGCTGGCGATCAGCCTTTGCCACCTGATCAACGATGTAATGCAGTCAATGCTTGCTGCGATTTATCCGCTTTTGCGGCAGGAATTTGCCCTGTCCTACACGCAGATCGGCATCATGACGCTGGCCTTCCAGGTGACTGCTTCGCTGCTTCAACCGGCGATTGGGGCCGTGACAGATCGTCACCCCCAGCCGCGCTCGCTGTCGCTGGGGATGGGATCGACCTTTTGCGGGGTGCTGCTGCTGGCTTTTGCGGGCAGTTACGGGATGCTGCTGGCGGGGGCGATGCTGATCGGCATCGGCTCGGCCGTGTTTCACCCCGAAAGTTCGCGTGTGGCGCGGCTGGCCTCGGGCGGGCGATTCGGCACTGCGCAGTCACTTTTTCAGCTAGGCGGCAATTTCGGACAATCGCTGGGGCCGCTGCTGGCCGCTTTCATCGTTGTGCCGCTGGGGCGTCCGGCCGTGGCGTGGTTCGCGGTCGCGGCGGCGTTGGGGGCGGGGCTGCTGTATCGCGTGGGGCTGTGGGCGGATGGCCGTCGCCGGGCATCGGGCGGGCATCGCGACACGGCGCTGCGCCTGCCGCGCGATCTGGTGATCCGCTCGATTCTGGTGCTGGTGCTGCTGACCTTCAGCAAGAACGTCTATGGCGCGTCGATGACCAGCTATTTCACCTTTTTCACCATCGACAAGTTCGGCCTGGATGCGCAGGGGGCGCAGATCATGCTGTTTTTGCACCTGGTCGGCATGGCTGCGGGGGTGATGCTGGGCGGTGTGGTCGGCGACCGGGTCGGGCCGCTGCAAGTGATCTGGTTCTCGATCCTGGGCGTGCTGCCCTTCACGCTGGCCCTGCCGCATGTCGGGTTGATCGCGACCGGGATGCTGGCCTTCGTGATCGGGCTTGTGCTGGCCTCGGCCTTTCCAGCCATCATCGTCTATGCGCAGGAACTGGTTCCGGGCCGGACAGGCACTATTGCCGGGCTGTTCTTTGGCTTTGCATTCGGGATGGGTGGCATTTCGGCGGCCGCGCTTGGGGTGCTGGCCGATGCAAAGGGTCTGCCGACGGTATTCCTGTTGTGTTCCTTCCTGCCTGCGCTTGGTGTGCTGACTGTCCTTCTGCCCCGGCAGAAGCATCTGTCCCGCAGATGACCGACTCTGTGCGTTTCCTGCACATCAGTCCCGATCACTGCGGGGCCGAGGCTCTTGCGAGGCTGTTTCACCAGAACGGACACAAGGTCGCCCGGCACGAGGATGGCCGACTGGCAGCGGATATTGCCTGGGCCAGCGTGACCGGCTGGCCGCCGTTCCAGAAATGGCCCGAGGCGCGGCTGTTCACCGGGCTTTACCGGCTGGAACCGTGGTGGAGGCCGCCTCTGGCCGGCTGGCGCGGCCTTGATGTACTGCGCCGCCATTTTCCGCAGGCGCGGTTCATCCTGACCACGCGCAACATGGATGACTGGCTTCTGGACCGGATGACCCATGGCCCTGCCGCGCAGGCCGAGGCCGCGCACCGGCAGGTGGAACCGGTTGTCCTGCCCGATTTGTGGGCCGCCGACTGGCGCGATCATCTGCAACAGGTAGAGGCGTTTTTCGGTGACGATCCGGCCTTGATCCGTGTCGATCTGGATGCCGAAACGCCTGCCGATCTGTGCCGCCGCCTGTCGGCATTCCTGCCCATGCCAAAAGGGGCGGGCATGGCGGGCTGGTGGCCCAAAACCGCCCTGACGCTGGACCAGCGCCTGTTGCGGGTGGCCGAGCGTGCGCCTGCCACCCCGCGCCAGCAGGACGAGGCATTTGTCGAGGATGTCGCCGCTTTCTGCCTGCGCGACGCGCGGCCCGCCTTTGTGCCACTGCGGGGCGTGTCGCGCTTTTACTGTGAATGGGACGGGGATCGCCGGGTTCTCGCCCTGTCGGGCGAACGTCTGCCGATCCGCATCGGTCCGCAGCCGGGTCACGCCCATGACATCGCCGTCACCCGCCCCGACGCGCCGGTCAAGATGCTGCGCGCCGAGGGCGTGATCAACGACATTCTGCGGCTTGGGCGGCGCGACCCGGTGCATATCGACATGGAGGATTCGCGGTGGATCGGTTCTGCCCAAGGGGATCCGCTGCCCTGTCCGGTGCTGTGCCACAACCGCCGCGACGATGCGCGGAACGTGGTCCTTTGGCCCTTGCCCGGCCATTACGGCCCCGGCTTTCCGGGCTTTCACGCCGATGACGGTGCCGATCCGGTCCCCTTTGGCGACAAGCGCGATCAACTGGTCTGGCGCGGCATGATCTCGGGCAGCGAAAGGCGCGAGGGGGTGCGCCCCGGTCCCGCCTCGCATGTCTTTTTGCGCCAGCTTGGCGCCGCAGGCGACGATCCCGCCGCGCGTGCCGTTGCGTGGGACCGTCTTGCACGAACCAACCGCCTTGCGGTCGTGAGGCGGATTTGGGACAACCCCGACTATGATCTTGGCGTCGTCATGGCCTGGAGCTTTCGCAAATTCGCCGCAGATCCCTTTCTGGCCCCTTATTGTCGTCCGCGCCAGAACGCGGATTTTTTCAACCGGTTCCGCTATCGCCTGTGCATGGCGGGTTATGACCACGGCTCGAATTTCATGGCTTCGGTGAACAGCCGCTCGGTTCTGCTGAAGGAAGAGGATGGTTGGCAGGTCTATTATTCCGGTCGCTTCAGGCCCTGGCAGCATTACATCCCGCTGGCGCGATATTGCGACGATCTTGAGGAAAAGCTGGCCTGGGCGCGCGATCATCCTGCCGAATGCCGGGAAATGTCCCGCGCCGCGCGGGCCGAGGCCGCGCGCTTTGCAAGCCCGGCCCTGACCTGCGCCATCCGCACGCGGATCCTCGACGGCCTTGCGGCCTTGCGCTAGAACGGGGTGCCATGACCACGATCACCGCTCAGCCGATCACCGCAGATGCCTTTGCCCCTTTTGGCCAGTTGCTGACGCCGCGCGTCGTCGCCGACATGATGATCAATCAGGGCCGATGCGAGCGCCATCATGCGCTGGCCACAGTGCAGCGGGGCGGGGGCGAGGCGATCATCTCGATCTTTCGCTCGCAGCCGGTCAACCTGCCTTACCGGTGCACGCTGCTGGAATGTCACCCGCTGGGGTCACAGGCTTTCATGCCGCTGGGGCCGGACCCGTGGCTGTCGGTCGTCGCGCCCGGTGTGGACGGCGAACCCGGCGTGCCGCTGGCCTTTCTGGTGCCCTCGGGGATGGGGGTGAACCTGCGCGCGGGCGTCTGGCACGGCGTGCTGACACCGCTGGATCGCGCCGCCGATTTTCTGGTCGTGGACCGGCAGGGCGAAGGGCTGAACCTTGAGGAACGGTCGATCCCGCCCGTGACGATCATCGCATGAGCCTGCCCGATTTCAGTTTCGAGGCGGCGGCGATGCGGGCCGGGGCGCGGCGTGTCTGCGGTGTGGACGAGGTCGGGCGCGGCCCCCTTGCCGGGCCGGTGACGGCTGCGGCAGTAGTTCTGGACCCGGCAAATATCCCCGATGGCCTCAACGATTCCAAAAAGATGACGGCCCCCCGGCGCGAGGCGCTGGCCGAATGGATCATGGCGCATTGCGACTGGTCCGTTGCGCATTGCAGCGTGGCCGAAATCGACGATCTGAATATTTACCACGCCGCCCATCTGGCCATGTGCCGGGCGGTGGCGGGCCTGCGGATTCCGCCCTGCCACGCGCTGATCGACGGCAACCGCATCCCCCGCGATCTGACCCTGCCCGCCGAGGCGGTGGTCAAGGGCGATGCTCGCAGCCTGTCGATCGCGGCGGCCTCGATCGTCGCCAAGGTGTTGCGCGATCGCATCATGGTGGATTTGGCGCAACAATATCCCGGCTATGGCTGGGATGTGAACGCGGGCTATCCCACGCCCGCGCATAAACGCGCCCTGCTAGATTTGGGTGTGACCCCTCACCATAGGCGTTCGTTCAGACCGGTCCACAATATCTTGTGTAAAGATGAAACTTCAACGCGTTGATTCAAAAAAGAAATTGACGCCGAATCATGTCTGAATCATCCTTGTGCTATAGCAGATCGGCACAAGCCGGCGGACCCCAGAGGCAGACAGATGACCAAAACCAAAGAAAAACGCGTGGATTCCGCGCGGCCCCTACCGCTGAACCAGATCCTTGCTGGTGATTGCATCCAGATCATGAACTCGCTGCCTGAAAACAGCGTGGATCTGATCTTTGCCGATCCGCCTTATAACCTGCAATTGCGGGGCGATTTGCATCGGCCCGACAATTCCAGGGTCGATGCGGTGGATGATCACTGGGATCAGTTCTCGGGCTTTGCCGCCTATGACAAATTTACCCGCGACTGGCTGGCCGCCGCGCGCCGCATTCTGAAACCCGATGGCGCGATCTGGGTGATTGGCAGCTATCACAATATCTTCCGCGTCGGGGCCGAGCTTCAGAATCAGGGTTACTGGATCATGAATGACGTGATCTGGCGCAAATCGAACCCGATGCCGAATTTTCGCGGCAAGCGTTTGACCAATGCACATGAGACGATGATCTGGGCCAGCAAGTCCGAAGGCTCGAAATATACGTTCAACTATGAGGCGCTGAAATCCCTGAACGAAGGCGTCCAGATGCGCAGCGACTGGGTGATCCCGATTTGCAACGGTGGCGAAAGGCTGAAGGACGGCAAGGGAGACAAGGCCCATCCGACCCAGAAACCCGAGGCGTTGCTGCATCGCATTCTGGTCGGCACCACCAATCCCGGTGATGTCGTGCTGGATCCATTCTTTGGCACGGGCACCACCGGCGCCGTCGCCAAGATGCTGGGCCGCGATTTCATCGGCATCGAACGAGAGGCTGCCTATCGCGCCGTCGCCGAAAAACGCCTGTCCCGCATTCGCCGCTTTGATGCCGATGCCCTTGCCACCACCAAAGCCAAGCGTGCCGAACCCCGTGTTCCCTTTGGGCAGGTGATCGAACGCGGCATGTTGCGTCCGGGCGAGGAACTGTTCTCGATCGGCAACCGCCACAAGGCCAAGGTCCGCGCGGATGGCAGCCTGATCGGCAACGACGTCAAGGGCAGCATCCATCAGGTCGGAGCCGCGCTTGAGGGCGCGCCATCCTGTAACGGCTGGACCTACTGGCATTTTCGGCGCGAAGGCAAGATGATCCCCATCGACATCTTGCGTCAGCAGATCCGCGCCGAGATGGAGGGCGAGGTCTCGCGCCCCAACTGAATCCGGACACACGGTTCGCCGTCGTTCCGCCGCACCCGCTGGCGGAACCACCTTGCCCCGCCATGTTCGCATGGCGGGGTCTTTATAAGCCAGGCTTGCGGTTCATTAATTCAAACAGATAAGTCCATTTTAATGACGGGCTGATATTTTTTGATTTTCCCGCTTGCATTCTTGGGGCCGATCAAAATACAAAACGGTTTCGTATTCATTTTTCTTTGGAACCTGCTTATAATGCGTATTTCTGTCGTTGATTTGAATAATTTTTCTCGCTATCCCACGATGTCGGTGGGTTATATATCTGCCATTCTCCGCGCCTCGGGACATGATGTCAGTGTCATTTCACCTCTGGCGGTCGGCGTTCCCGGTTTTCGCCGGATCAAGCGCCCGCATATGCTGGGTTATCACGAGGCGGTGCTGCGTCACGCCACCGCAGTCAGCGCTTCTTCCACCATACGCCGGGCGCGGGGCTGGCTTGCGAGGCAGCAAAGCCCCGCCACGCAAAAGGCGCAGGGCGCGACTCTTGACGCCATCCGGGCAGAACTTGGCCGCGGCACGGATCTGTTGGTCATCTCGGCCTATACGATGTATCGCGATGTCTGCCGGGCGATTTGCGCCGAGGCCAGCAGACATGGCGTGCCCGTCCTGGTGGGCGGCCCGATGTTTACCTCGGTCGAAATGACGAAGGAATGGCTGGAAATTCCAGGGCTTTCCGCTGTGTTTGTCGGAGAGGCCGAGAAATATCTGGATGATATCCTGCAAGCCTTGTGCGGGGACGGGCGCGCTGTGCCCGGCCTTGTCCTGCCCGCGGCCGGTCAGGTCGTCGCCGCCATGCCGCTCGTTGCGCTGGATCGCATCCCGTTTCCGGATTATTCCGATTTCCCGTGGAACCGCTACCCGAACCGCATTATTCCCATGATGACGGGGCGCGGTTGCGGCTGGGGGGTCTGCACATTTTGCAGCGACGTGGCGACTGCCGCCGGAAGAACCTTCCGAAGCCGTTCGATTTCAAACGTTCTTGACGAGATGCGGTTTCAGAACCAACGCCATGACAGTCGGCTTTTCACCTTTCTGGACCTCAAGCTCAACTCGAACCCGTTGATCTGGCATGGCCTGATCGATGGGGCGCAGGGCGCGGTTCCGGGTTGCGAATGGACGGCTTCGGTTCATGTCAATGTCAATGGAGGCAACGGCCTTGGCCCGTCCGAGTTGAAAGAGGCGCGGCGGGCGGGGTTGTCGCGGATTACGACCGGGCTGGAATCCGCCTCGCAGAATGTCCTCAACATGATGGCGCGGGGCACCAATGCCGATTCTTTGTCGGCCTTTGTACGCTATGCGTCCGAGGCCGGGATCAGTGTTCGTATGACCTCGATCATCGGCTATCCGGGCGAACGACCGGAAGATGTTCTTCAGACCGCGAATTTCCTGTCGCGTCACCATGATTATATCGACCGGATCGTGATAAACCGGATCGCGCTATCCCCGGAAACCCCGCTTGGCAAGGCCATCCGTAAAAGGCCGAAGAAATATCCGGATATTTCGGTTTCCGGCTTTGATCTGAATACCGGGCTGCTGCGGCATGATAATGCGCTGTTTCGCAGGACGGATCATTTTCGTGCGGTCAAACAGATGCTGCGCGCGGCGCATGGAATCAACCGGAAGCCCTTGAAAGGTGCATCGCTGACCTTCGAAGGCGTTATGTAGATTTATAATTGTTTTCTGACAGACTTGATCGCGCAATGGTGTTATGAAATTGCTGATTAGTGCAGGGATCTCTTATCCGGATTCGGACATATGGCTGGGCCTGAACAGAACGCAGCGATCTGGTATGGTGGCGACGGCTACGATCCCGATGGCAAGGGAATCAATGGCCGCAGGGTGGCAGGGGCCTCTTTCCTCAAGGGGTTTCTGCGCCATGCTGCCGTCGATGAATTTGTGACTGTCGCGCAGACCGACGCTGCGCGGGACGAATTTCTGGCGCAGAAAAACCGCTATGCGCCCGACGCAACGCATCGCGCGGTGTCCGAACGCGATCTGCGAAAGCTGTCGCCGGTGGGCACGATCTATTATCCGGCACCCAATTTTGCCAATCTGTGCTGGCAGCGGCAAAGCTTTGGCCGCCACAACCATTCGATCTGCGGGATCACCCATACCACGGCGACACAGGCGGTGATGCGCGGCTTTTTCGATCTGCGCGCCGGGCCGCAGGCCGAATGGGACGCGGTGATCTGTACCTCGCGCGCGGTGCGGGCCGCCACCGTCCGCAATATCGAGATTGCGGACGATTTTCTGCGCACGCGTTTTGGCTTTGTTCCGCCGCGCCCGCAATTGCCAGTCATTCCCCTGGGCATCAATTGCGACGATTTCGCCCATGATCCGGCGGCGCGGGCGGCGCTGCGGGGGCGTATGGGCTGGGATGATGACGATGTCGCCATCGTCACCATTTCGCGGCTGCTGCCCTATGGCAAATTCGATCCCGGCCCGATGTTCATCGCGCTGCAACAGGCCGCCGGGATTTTGGCCGGGCAGCGGCGGCTGCATTATGTCGCCTGCGGGCTTTACGCCGACAACCACAGCCGTCAGGTCTTTGAGGATTGTGCAAGGCTGCTGATGCCGGATGTGGGCTTTCTGCATCTGCCGGGCGACGACCCGGTGGCGCGGGCCGAAACCCTGTCGGGCGGTGACATCTTTGCCTTTCCCATCGACAATATTCAGGAAACCTTTGGTCTTGCGCCGATCGAGGCGATGGCGGCGGGCCTTCCGGTAGTGGTGTCCGATTGGGACGGGATGCGCGACACGATCCCGCCCGAAGTCGGGATGCGTATTTCCACCCGCATGGTCGGCAGCGCCGCCGCTGCGGGCGAGGGGAGGGGCCATCTGTCGGGTGAATTCAGCTATCCCCAATATGGCAACCGCCTGTCGATGCTGACGCAGATTGACCTGGCCGAGATGACGGATGCATTTACCACTTTGGCGCGGGATGCGGATTTGCGGCGCCGGATGGGTGCTGCGGGGCAGGCTCGGGCGCGGGCCGATTATGACTGGCGCATGGTCGTGCCGCGCCTTCAGGATTTCTGGGCGGAACTTGCCGCAATCCGCCGCCTTTACGCCACCCGGCCCGAGCCGGGTGATCGCTTCAATCCCGTCGCGCCATCGCCCGCAGATCTGTTCGCCAGTTATGCCAGCGGCCGTCTGGATCGGGATCGTGACCGGCTGTTCGTTTCGGGCACCCCGGCAAGGCTGAAACTGATTCTTCAGGCGCGCCGTTATGCCGGGATCGGCCAGCCCGCCGAAACCCCCGGAACGCTGGAAAAAACGTTGGAGGCCTTTGCCCGGCAGGCGGGCCGAGGTGTGACCGTCAAGGAACTGGCGAAGGAACTGGGCTGGAACGTACTGACCGTGGAACGCTGTGTGCTGTTTTTCCTGAAATACGGGCTGATCACCCGCGCCGGACAGGGCGAGCGTTGAAAAACGGATGCCTGCTTTCGGGCAAGGCCCTGCAAAGTCGAAGTCATGTTGCCAGACGCGTTTAAAGGATTTTCCTGCCTGGCCATGACCTGTTGATCTGACGCTGTGGCTCGCGCAGGTTTGGTGATCAGAATCTGCTTCCGCCAGCTATGCCAACGGCCTTGAAGGCTGACCTGAGGCAATACAGTCTGACGACTTTCTTTTGATTATGTTTTCAGGCCGTAACCATTCGATTTTACGCTGATGCTGCGCCAATTTGATGATCAAATTGGCTTCCGTCATCTATACCAACTGTGGCATCAATGTCCTGACGATCCTGATGACAAGCGTAACACAGGAGGGTCAGTGGATGATTGCGGGCGCGGCCTATGGGGCGTTGCGGGGCATGGGCAGGGCACCGGGCAGGTTATAGGGTTTCCAATCCTCGATATCGGGATAAAATTGCCGCCGCCACGCCCTGACCTTTGGGTTCATGCGCCGACGCCACAGAGGCGGGATGCCTGCCACGAAGGTCATCGCCGGATAGCCAAAGGGCAGTTGCGGGGCCTGATCCCCGGCATAGGTCTGCAACAGCGGAAAGCGCCGGTCGGGTTTGTAATGGTGATCCGAATGCCGTTGCAGATTGATCAGCAGCCAGTTCGAGGCCGCGTGGCTGGCGTTCCAGCTATGATGGGGCAGGACATGTTCGTACCGCCCCTCGCCCAGATGCCGCCGGGTCAGGCCGTAATGTTCGACATAATTCGTCAGTTCGACCTGCCAGACGGCAATGAAGGCCTGAAAGACGAACAGCATCAGCCCCGCCATCCCGCCAAGTGCAAGGGCCAGCGCCAGCATCAGAGATTGCAGCAGGCCATAGCGCCAGAACGGGTTGCGAATGTCCCACGGCTTGCGCCCGGTCCGGGACAGTCGCCATGCCTCGGCCCGCCACGCGCTGCGCGGGCAGTCGCGCAGTACCCGGAAAAGAAAGCGATAGAAGCCTTCGTTATAGCGCGCGGTCACGGCATCGCGCGGCGTTGCGACCCAGGAATGATGGACCAGCAGATGCTCGGACCGGAAATGCGAATACAGTACCGTGGCCAGCAGCAGATCGCCAAGCCAGCGTTCAATGGCGGGTTTCTGGTGCATCAGCTCGTGCGAATAGACGATGCCGATGGTGCCCGACATGACGCCGATGCCAAAGAACAGCCCGATCTTTTCAAGGCCGGACAGATGCGCGCCGTGGGTTGTGTACCAGATACAGCCAAAGATCGTTACGAATTGCAGCGGGAACCAGATGATCGTGACGGCGCGATGCCAGAACAATTGGCTGGTCGCGGTATCGGTATCCGGGTTGTCGCGGTTCAGCCCGATCACGGCGTCCAGCCCGGTGGTCAGATACCACGCATAGGTCGGCAGCATGACCCACCACCAGCCGCCCCGCGCGGCGGCCAGCGCCACCAGTGGGACCATGACGACCGACATCCAGAAGGGTGCGGCGGCGGGCAGGTTGCGGGGGGCGGCGTGACTCATGGCGCAAGTCTACGCCCGAAGCTCGTCTTTCGCCACATCCCAGATCTTGCGCATCAGTCCGGGCAGGGCGTTTCGGTCGATGCGGGCAATCGGCACAAGCTGGCCGCGCCCCGGATTGCCGGTCAGATCGCCTGCCAATACCCGCATCGACAGGCTGAAATGGGTAAAAACATGGCGAACCTCGCCGATGTCGCGCCAGTTCGCGGGGCCGGGTGGGTCCATTTGCCGTCCGTCCCAGCCAGTCGAGGGGAAGGCCAGCGTGCCGCCCAGCAGGCCCTTGGCGGGGCGTTCCTCCAACACCAGCGCATCGCCATGCCGCGCGACCCAGGCGATGCCGGTACGGGCGGGTTTTTGTGCCTTTTCGGCTTTGCGGGGCAGGTCGGGCGCGATGCCCTGCGTGCGGGCGTCGCAATCAGTGGTCAGGGGGCAGATGCCGCAGGCCGGATTGCGCGGTGTGCAGATCGTCGCGCCCAGATCCATCATGGCCTGCGCGTAATCTCCGGGCCGGTGCTGCGGGGTCAGGGTGGTGGCCAGTGCGATCAGCTCTGGTTTGGCGGCGGGCAGGGGGGTCAGCACTCCGAACAGCCGCGCCACCACCCGCTCGACATTGCCATCGACCACGGTTTCAGGCGAGTCATGGGCGATGGCGGCAATGGCGGCGGCCGTGTAGGGGCCGATGCCGGGCAGGGCCAGCAACCCGTCGCGCGTTGCCGGAAAGCCGTCGCGGGCAACGATTCGCGCACAGGCCAGCAGGTTGCGCGCCCTTGCGTAATATCCAAGCCCCGCCCATTCGGCCATGACGCGGGCATCCTCGGCGGCGGCAAGATGGGCGACGGTGGGCCACAGCGTCGTGAAGCGCTGGAAATAGTCCTTGACTGCGGCGACTGTGGTCTGTTGCAGCATCACCTCGGACAGCCAGACGCGATAGGGATCGGCCCGGCCCTGACCGGGAAGAACGCGCCAGGGCAGCACCCGTGCATGGCGGTCGTACCAGTCCAGCAGTCGCGCCGCGATCACCTTGTTGTCACGCATTTTTCAGCACCACGACCACCCCTTGCGCTTTCCCATTCCGTATCCGCTGATTAAGGATAGGGCAGTGATAACCTATCCGGCAGCCATGGCCCAGAGACCCCACCCCCCTTCGACACCCGCCCGCCGCCGACGCGGCTTTGAGGCAGCGTCATCGCTGTTGTCACAGCGCGTGCAGAAGGCAGCCGAGGGGAGGGGCTTCGCGGTCAGCCGGTTGCTGACTCACTGGCCTGAAATCGCGGGCGAAAAACTGGCGGCGATCACGCGGCCCGTGCGGATCAGTCATGGTCGCGGCAGCTTTGGCGCGACGCTGACACTGTTGACCAGCGGCGCGACCGCCCCCATGGTCGAGATGCAGTTGCCGCAACTGCGCGAACGGGTGAATGCCTGTTACGGCTATAATGCCGTGCAGAAAATCGTGCTGACCCAGACCGCCGCCAGCGGCTTTGCCGAAGGACAGGCGCAATTTGTGGCCGCGCCGCCGCCCAGGCCCCCCGTGCCCGACCCCAAGGCCGAGGCCCGTGCGCGCGAGGTGGCCACGCAGTTCGATGACCCGGTGCTTGCCGAGGCGATGGCCCGGTTGGCGCTGAACATCAGTTACCACAAGAAACCGAAAGGATAACCCCATGCTGATCCGCTCTGCCGCAACCGCTCTGGCGCTGGCGCTGGCTTCGCCCGCCCTTGCGCAGACTGCCCCCGCCGAAACGGCAACCGAGGTGCAGATCCAGCCCGATGTCACGATGGGGGCCGAGGACGCGCCGCTGACCATCATCGAATATGCCAGCTTTACCTGCGGGCATTGCGCCGCGTTTCACGACGAGAACCTGCCCAAGCTGAAGGCCGAATATATCGACACCGGCAAGGTCAGGTTCATCCAGCGCGATGTCTATTTCGACCCGGTCGGATTGTGGGCGGGCATCCTTGCGCGCTGCGGCGGCGATGACAAATACTATGCCGTGTCCGACATGCTGTTTGATGAACAGCGGAGCTGGCTGGGCGGCGGTTCGGGCGACGAGATTGCCGCGAATCTGCGCAAGATCGGGCTGAAGGCCGGGATGACCGATGAACAGATGACGGCCTGCTGGGACGACAAGGCCAAGGCCGAAAGCCTGATCGCCACCTATCAGAAAAACGCCACGGCGGACAAGATCGAGGCGACACCGTCCTTCGTCATCGGCGGCGAACTGGTCAGCAACGAGTCATGGGATGCCATGAAGAAGATCATCGACGACAAGCTGGCCAAGGCGCAGTAAGCAGCGGGACTATCCGCGCCGGGTGCGTAGCCCGCACCCGGCAACCTGCGCAGCCCGGCACGGATCGCCCTGGGTCTCTGCCGGTAGGCGGAATGCCGCCGACACAGCGGGCTGCGGCCTTCTGTCCGATATAGGCAGTTTCTTCATGTTGGCTTGACGCGTCGTGCACACTACGATTTCGATGTCGGCAGTCAGTCGCGCCAAACAGGGGATCGCAAACCTATGCTGAAGGAATTCAGAGAGTTTATTGCCCGCGGGAATGTCATGGACATGGCCGTAGGTATCATTATCGGTGCTGCCTTTACGGCGATCGTCAATTCGTTGGTGGGTGATCTGATCAACCCGATTATCGGCGCGATTACCGGCGGAATCGACTTTTCCAGCCAGTATTTCGTGATGAAGGGCAATGTTCCCGATGGTGCCAGCCTCAAGGCGGCCCGCGACGCGGGGGCGGCCATTTTTGCCTATGGTTCTTTCCTGACGGCGGTCATCAACTTCCTGATCATCGCCTGGGTGGTGTTCCTGCTGGTCAAGGGCGTGAACCGCGTCAAGGATGCCGCGATGCGCGATGAGGCCCCCGCCGAAGAGGCCCCGGCCGGCCCCTCGCAAGAGGAACTGCTGGCCCAGATCCGCGATTTGCTGGCGGATCGCCGCGCCGGCTGAGCGCAGGCCCTCGACCGGTTGAACGGCGCGCCCTCTGCGGCGCGCCTTTTTCGTGCTCCGGTCGGGAAAGGCGTCAGGAAAGCTTTCAGGGCAGGATGAATTCGACGCCGGGCAGAACTGCAATCTCGGCCACGTCCTGATGATAATTCGCAGTGACCTGATCGACCAGTTCCTGCGACCAGTCGGGCAAATCCACCTCTTGATCGAATGCGCCATCCGGCGCCTCGCGCAGCAGGATTGCCGACTGCAACTCGCGGCGTTGGGTGACGGTCATCTGATCGCGCGAACCAAGCGCCTCGCGCAGCTTTTCCATGCCCGTCTCGTCCAGCACCTCTTGCACATAGGTCAGCGCACCCGACAGCGGCACATGAGAGGGAATATTGCCGATCAGGCGCACCACTTCGGGCCAGATCAGCAGTACATCCTCGTGGCACCAGGCAACCACGCGCCGCCCCTGCGCCGCCTGCACAAGCTGCTGGATCGGGTCACGCCAACGCAGATCCAGCGGCAGCTTGCCCTGCATCAGCGTGGTGTAATCCCCGCCCGAGAATTGCTGCAACACATCGGTCAGCAGTGTTGCCGGATTGCGCAGGGCCACAAAAAACTCTGCCTCGGCATTGGGAAACAGATTGGACAGCGCCGCAATCCGTCGGCCCATCTGGGCATAGAACCCTTCGCGCGTGACGGCGCGTCCGGGTGCACCCATGAAGGTCTGGGTAGAAAAGACCACGCGCCGCGGCGATTCGCTTTCCAGGATCGCGTCCAGCATGATCTGTTCCATCTCATGCGTGGCGCTGCCGCCGTTGAGGCCCATCAGCGCCTCTTCGAACAGACCGCGATGCCGGTTCGGCAGCACGACCTCGGTGCCGTGATTCAACAGCCAGCCACGGTTGTTCAGCAATGTTTTCAACAGCCGGTCGCCATCCGTCGCATGCACGCCGATATGAAACACCATCTGCATCGAGTTCGCCCCTCAATTGTATTTTATTTATACTCTGCACCGATCAAGTCAGGATAGCGGGCATTCGTGGACAGTGAAACCGCTTTACGCTATCGCGAGGGAATGAGCACACCGTCAGCCCCGTCACCGCGCCGCCGCCGTCATGATCACGCCCTGCGCCACAATGGCGGGCCGGGATGGTCGGTGGCCGCGTTGCTGATCGCCGCTCTGGTGATGATGCCGGTGGCGGCGGTGGTCTGGATGGCGCTGAACCCGTCGGACAATATCTGGCCGCATCTGTTGTCTACCGTCCTGCCGCGCTATTTCCTGAACACGGTCATCCTTGCGCTGGGGACGGGGCTGCTGTCGGCGGGAATGGGGGCGGGTGCGGCATGGCTGGTCAGCATGTATGATTTTCCGGGCCGGCGGGGGCTGGAATGGCTGCTGCTGCTGCCGCTGGCGGTGCCGGCCTATATCGGTGCCTATGCGCTGGCCGATTTTCTGGATTACAGCGGCCCGGTGCAGACTGCCCTGCGCGAGGTTTTCGGCTGGACCAGCGCCCGCGATTACTGGTTCCCGCGCATCCGCTCGATCGAGGCGGCGATCCTTGTGCTGTCGGCGGCGCTGTATCCCTATGTCTATCTGCTGACCCGCACCGCCCTGAACGAACAGTCCGGCAGCGCCTACGAGGTCGCCCGCGCCCTTGGCACCGGTCCCTGGGGGCTGTTCCGGCGCGTGGGCCTGCCGCTGGCGCGGCCTGCCATCGTCGCGGGCGCGGCCATCGCCATGATGGAATCTGTCGCGGATTACGGGGTGGTCAGCTATTTCGGGGTGCAGACGCTGAATACCGGCATTTTCACGACATGGCTGGAACGCCGCAATGCCGGAGGTGCGGCGCAGATCGCCTGTGTCATCCTGCTGATCGTTGTCATTCTGGTGCTGTGGGAACGGTTCGGGCGCCGCAATGCCCGCTATCACCAGAATGCCCGTCAGCCGCGCCCGATCATGCGGCAGCGCCTGTACGGGCTGGCCGCGGCCGGGGCGGTGCTGGCCTGTGTCCTGCCCTTTGCGCTGGGGTTCGTGCTGCCGGTGGGCGTGATTCTGACCTTTGCGCTGGCCTATCCGCAAGGCTGGGTGACGCCTGGACTGGGTCAGGCGGCATGGCACACGGTCAGCCTTGGCGCGGTCGCGTCTCTGCTGACGGTGGGGCTGGCTCTGATCCTGGTCTATGGCGTGCGGCTGTCGGGGCGGGCCATGCCGCGCCTGCTGATGCCTGTCACTGCGGTCGGCTATGCCGCGCCGGGGGCGGTGCTGGCGGTGGGCATCCTGATCCCGCTTGCGGCGCTGGATCACCGCGTTGCGGACGCATGGCTGGCCCTGACCGGAACCGATCCGGGGCTGATCCTGACCGGCAGCGGTGCAGCCATCGTCTTTGCCTATCTGGTGCGATTTTTCGCCATCGGGCAGGGTGCTATCGACGGAGCCTTTACCCGCGTCTCACCTTCGCTGCCCATGGCCGCCCGCTCGTTGGGGCGGGACACAAGGGGGGTGCTGCGCGATGTTTTCGTGCCACTGATGCGCGGCTCGATCGGCTCGGCGCTGCTGCTGGTTTTTGTCGATTGCTGCAAGGAACTGCCCGCCACGCTGCTGTTGCGCCCCTTCAACTATGAAACCCTCGCCACCCGCGCGCATGAGAAAGCCAGCCTCGAAGACCTTGGCAACGCCGCCCCCGCCGCGCTGCTGGTGGTTCTGGTGGGCTTTCTTGCGGTCGGCCTGCTGGCCCGCGCGAACCTTGGCTTGCGCAAACCGTCACCGCGCGTTATCGCAGGACAGACGGCGGCCTGATCCGCCATACACCAGAAAGATGCCGGTATAGCTCAGCTGGTAGAGCACGTGATTTGTAATCTCGGGGTCGGGGGTTCAATTCCCTCTGCCGGCACCATTTCACAAACTGCGGTTTGTGGCAGCCCGTTTCGCCGTCATGGGGGTATGCACTTTTCCAACCTGTCAAGAAGTCGGGCGACAAAGGGTGCCGGTGACGCGCTGCGCCCGGATTTTGCCGTTCGGCAGGCATCTCGGCAAGATGCTCTCTGGTTTCACATGTCGCGGAAAAATCGGCAAGACAGCAATCGTGTGCGGTGATAGGAAGGGACAGAGGGGGATCGATCATATTGTGGACGATATGACCTTGGAATCACATCATATGCGGTTCGGGCAGCCCTCTCTCCTTTTCCAGAAGCGAGGTTAACATGAAACTTGTGACATACAGGGCGGGAATCGAAGCTGGGGCAAGGCTGGGCGTGATCCTGGACGATCTGGTCGTGGATGTGGCCGAGCTTGGCGCGGCCTGCGGGCAGATTTTTCCCGACAACATGCTGGGGCTGATCGATCAGGGCCGCGTTGGATTGCAGGCGGTTCGCTCGGCGCTGGATGCAGTCGGGGGGGAATGGCCCATCGGCACGGCGGTGGCGCTGAAGAATGTCACGCTGCTGGCCCCCATCCCCTGCCCGCGCAAGAACATCTTTGGAATCGGGCTGAATTATATCGATCATGTCGCGGAAAGCGCGGCGGCGCTGGACACCTCGCCCGATCTGCCCCGCCAGCCGGTGATCTTTTCCAAGCCGCCCACCACGGTCGTGGGACCGGACCAGCCGATCCGCCATAACAAGGCGATCACGCAGCAGCTTGACTGGGAGGTCGAGCTGGCGGCGATCATCGGCACCCGCGCCACCGCCGTCAGCCGGGCCGATGCGCTGCACCATGTCTTTGGCTATTCGGTGATGATCGACGTGTCGGCGCGCGACAACCGGCGCGCGGGGCAGTGGATCTTTTCCAAGGGCATGGACAGCTATGCCCCCTTTGGTCCCTGCATCGTGACCGCAGATGACATTCCCGATCCGCAGGTTCTGGATCTGTGGCTGACGGTGAACGGCGTCGAAAAGCAGCGGTCGAACACGGCGAAGATGCTGTTCAAGGTCGATGAACTGATCGCCGACATCTCGGCCGGGATCACACTGGAGCCCGGCGACATCATCGCCACCGGAACGCCCGAAGGCGTGGGCGCGGGGCGGAATCCGCAGGAATGGCTGTGGCCGGGCGATACGGTCGTTGCCTGTGTCGAGGGTATCGGCACGCTGCGCCACCCGGTCATCGACGCCACCCCGGACGGGAAGGGGTAAGCCCATGGTCAAGGTCGCTGTCGCCCAACTGGGCTCGATTCCCGCCGACCCGCGCGCCTCGGCGGAAAAGGCCGCGCGGGCTGTTCACGAGGCCGCCTCCGAAGGCGCGCGGCTGGTTGTGTTCCCCGAGGCATTCATCGGCGGCTATCCCAAGGGGGCCAGCTTTGGCGCGCCCATCGGCATGCGCAAACCCGAGGGCCGCGAGGCATTCCGCCGCTATTTCGACGCCTCGGTGACGCTGGACAGCCCCGCGCTTGAGCCTTTGCTGACGGCCTGCGCAGAAACCGGGGCCTTTGTCGTCATGGGCTGCATCGAACGCGACGGGGCCACGCTGTATTGCACGGCGCTCTTCATCGACGGCGCGAAGGGCATCGCCGGCAAGCATCGCAAGCTGATGCCCACTGCGGCTGAACGGCTGATCTGGGGCTTTGGTGACGGCTCGACGATGCAGGCGGTCACGACTGATTTCGGTGTGATCGGCGCGGTGATCTGCTGGGAAAACTATATGCCGGCGCTGCGTATGCATATGTACGATCAGGGCGTCACGATCTATTGCGCGCCCACGGCGGACGACCGTGACACATGGCTGCCCAGCATGCGCCACATCGCGCTTGAGGGGCGTTGCTTCGTGCTGACCGCCTGCCAGTACATCACCCGCAAGGCGTTCGGCCCGGATCACGAAAGCGCCCTTGGCGACGCGCCCGATACGGTCATGATGCGCGGCGGCTCGGCCATTGTCTCGCCTCTTGGGCAGGTCATTGCCGGACCGCATTTCGAAAGCGAAACGATCCTTTACGCCACCCTGGACATGGCCGAAATCCCGCGCGCCAAGTTCGATTTCGACGTGACTGGCCATTATGCCCGCCCGGATGTGTTTTCTCTGCGGGTTAACACATCGCGCCAGCGGGCTGTCATGGCCTCGGGGGATGACGATGCGGTTTGACCTGACGCCCGAGGATCCGCAGCGCAGCTACAAGCTGCTGACCGCGACGGTGACACCCCGCCCGATCGCCTGGATCAGCAGTCAGTCGCCCGACGGCGTGGTCAATGCCGCGCCCTACAGCTTTTTCAACGCCATGGGCCACACCCCCCCAACCGTCGCCATCGGTCTGATCGCCCATCCCGAAAAGGGCCTGAAGGACAGCGTGCGCAATATTCTGGAGACCGGCGAATTTGTGGTCAATCTGGTCAGCGCCGATCTGGCGCAGGCGATGAACCAGACCTGCACCGATGCACCCTATGGCGTCAGCGAGATCGCGCTGGCCGGCCTGACGACGCTGCCATCCGCCCATATCGCCCCGCCTCGCATTGCAGGTGCACCCGTCGCGCTGGAATGCCGCCGCCATACGGTGGTCGAAACGGGCCCCGGCCAGAACATTGTCATCGGCGAGGTTCTGGCCATTCACGTCGCCGACGATTGCGTTCTTGACGCGGATCGCGCCTATATCGACACGCCCGGCCTGAACCTGATCGCGCGGCTGCACGGTTCGGGCTGGTATGCAAAAAACCCGGAAACCTTTCAGATGGCCCGCCCGGTCTATCGCGCAGAACAGGATTAAGGCATCGGCGGCCCGGCCTCTGCCCCGTCATATCGGCAGCACGGTGCTGTCCTTGACGACATCGAGAATAACCGAGCTTTGCATCTCGCGTACGCCGGGCAGGCCGACCAGCTTGCTTTGCATCAGGCGCTGGTAATGGTCGATGTCGCGGACGACGATGCGAAGGTAGAAATCGAAATCCCCCAATATCAGCAGCGCGATCTGGATTTCCGGGATCGCTCGCACGGCTTTCTGGAACGCCTCAAGGGTCTTTTGCTCGTGGGCGTGCAGCTTGATGCGGACGATCACCATGGTCTGAAAGCCCAGCTTGCGCGGATCCATGATGGTGCGCTTGCCCAGAATCACCCCGCTATTCTGTAATTGCGCAATCCTGCGAGAGCAGGGCGATTGCGACAGGCCCACCTGATCGGCGATTTCCGCCACTGCCAATCCGCCATCGTGTTGCATGACGCGCAGGATCGCCAGATCCATATTGTCCAGTTCGCGCATGAAATTCCTCAAAATATCCAAAATATTGGCTGATCTATGCCAAATTAATCGCATTCGGGAAATCGAAAGGCAAGAAAATGCACAAGAACAGGTTCATACTTGTCCCATCGTCATATCCGAGTCGGGGCCTGCCATGACACGAATCGCCATCCTTGCAGCACGCAGAACGCCAATGGCCGCCTTTCAGGGGGCATTTGCGACCCTGACGGCACCGGAACTGGCCGCCTTTGCAATTCAGGCCGCCGTGGCGGATGCGGGGGTCGCGCCGGGCGACATAGACGAGGCGGCGGTGGGGCTGGTGCTGCCCGCAGGCGTCGGGCAGGCTCCGGCGCGGCAGGCGGTGCTTGGGGCCGGGCTGCCGCAATCGGTGCCTGCCACCACCATCAGCAAGGTTTGCGGATCGGGCATGAAGGCGATCATCGACTGCGCCGCGCGGATCCGGGCGGGCGAGGGGCGGATCATGGTTGCGGGCGGCATGGAAAGCATGTCGAACGCGCCGCATCTGATCCCCAATTCGCGAACCGGTCAGAGGCTTGGCCATGGCCGGACGCTGGATCACATGTTTTTCGACGGGCTTGAGGACGCCTATGACAAGGGCGCGCTGATGGGCAAATTCGCCGAAGCCTGCGCCGATGAATACAGCTTTACCCGCGAGGCGCAGGACGGGTTTGCCATCCGCTCCTTGCAGCGGGCGCTGGCGGCGCAGGCGGCTGGTGCCTATGCCGCCGAGATCGTGCCCGTCACCGTGCGCACGCGCAAGGGCGAAACGCTGGTCGATCAGGACGAACAGCCCGGTGCCGCCCGACCCGAGCGGATTCCCCATCTGAAACCTGCCTTCCGTACGGACGGAACCGTGACGGCGGCCAGTTCGTCGTCGATATCGGACGGGGCGGCGGCGCTGGTTTTGGCCTCGGATGATGCGGTTGCCGGGGCGGGCCTGACCCCGCGCGCCTGGATCGCAGGCGCTGTCGGCCACGCGCAGGCCCCCGCGCTGTTCACCACCGCGCCGGTTGCGGCCACGCGCAAGCTGCTGGAAAGGCTGAACTGGGCGGTCCCGGATGTCGATCTGTGGGAGGTGAACGAGGCTTTCGCCGTGGTGGCGATGGCCTTCATCCGCGATCTGGGCCTGCCCGATGACCGCGTGAACGTGAATGGCGGGGCTTGCGCGCTTGGCCATCCCATTGGCGCATCGGGCGCGCGCATTGTCGTGACGCTGCTGCACGCGCTTGAGGCACGGGGGCTGAAACGCGGCATCGCCTCGATCTGCATCGGCGGGGGCGAGGCCCTGTCGATCGCCATCGAGAGGGCGTGACATGCCGGCGGTGTTCAGCGACGAACAGCGCCTGATCCGGCAGACTGCCCGCGATTTCAGCCGCGACCGGTTGGCCCCCGGCGCGGCGGCGCGCGAGGCGGCGGGCCGGATCGAGCCCGAGGTGATCGCCCGGATGGCCGACCTTGGTTTTCTGGGCATGACCGTGCCCGAAGATCAGGGCGGAATCGGTGCCGACTATGTATCTTACGCGCTTGCGCTGATGGAAATCGCAGCGGGGGATGGCGCGGTTTCGACCATGATGTCGGTCCATAACGCGCCGTTCTGTTCCATCCTCAGCCGCTTTGCCGCGCCCGCGCAGCAGGATCGCTGGCTGCGCCCGGCGGCGCGGGGTGCGTTCATCGGCGCATTCGCCCTGACCGAGCCGCATACCGGCAGCGACGCCGCGGCGATCCGCTGTTCGGCGGAACGGACTGCATCGGGCTATGTCCTGAACGGGTCGAAACAGTTCATCACCTCGGCCCGGATCGCCGGGGGTGTGATCGCCTTTGCCGTGACTGACCGTGCAGCGGGCAAGCGGGGGATCAGCGCCTTTTATATCGAGGCCGGAACCGCCGGGCTTGGCATTGGCGAACCCGAGCGGAAACTGGGTCAGAAGGCGTCGGATACCTGCGCGCTGACATTCGACGGGCTGGAAATCGGCCCCGAAAACCTGATCGGCTCCGAGGGCGAGGGGCTGAGGATCGCGCTGTCCTCGCTGGAAACCGGGCGGATCGGCATTGCCTCGCAATCGGTGGGCATGGCGCAGGCGGCGCTGGAGGTGGCGGCCGCCTATGCGCAGGAACGTCACGCCTTTGGCAAGCCCATCGTGCAGCATCAGGCCGTCGCCTTCCGGCTGGCCGATATGGACATGCAGGTCGAGGCTGCGCGCCAGCTTGTTCTGAACGCGGCCCGGCTGAAGGATGCGGGGCAGCCCTGCCTGCGCGAGGCCTCGATCGCCAAGCTGTTCGCCAGCCAGATGGCCGAGCGCGTCGTGTCGGACGCGATCCAGACGCTTGGCGGGTATGGCTGTCTGGCCGATTTTCCGCTGGAACGCATCTATCGCGACGTACGGGTCTGCCAGATCTATGAGGGCACGTCGGACGTGCAGCGCATCAACATCTCGCGCGAATTGCTGAAAGGGACGGGCCGATGACACCGGGGCCACAGATTGCCGCAATCGTGACGGGCGCGGCTTCGGGGCTTGGCCTTGCGGTTGCCGGGGCGCTATCGGCCCGTGGCGTCCGCGTCGGCATCCTTGACATGGCCGAGGCCGGGGCGCGCGATGCTGCCGCGCGTCTGGGCGGGGCCTTTGCACGCTGCGACGTCTCGGACGCGGCTTCGGTCGCTGCGGCGCTGGCGGCATTGCGCGCGGCCCATGGTCAGGAACGGGCCGGGATCGCGCCCGCCCATCGTTCCGTGACGCGCGAAGGCGCGCATGATCCGGCCCTGTTTGCCAGGGTTGTCGCCATCAACCTGACGGGCACCTTCAACGTCGCCACGCAATCGGCCGCAGGTATGGTTGCGCTGGACGCGGATGCCGGGGGCGAGCGCGGGGTGATCGTCAACACCGCCTCGATCGCGGCATGGGACGGGCAGATCGGTCAACTGGCCTATGCGGCATCGAAATGCGGGGTCGTGGGGATGACCCTGCCGATGGCGCGCGACCTTGCCCGCCACGGCATCCGCGTCATGGCCATTGCGCCGGGGATCTTTGGCACCGCGATGGTCAGCGCCTTTCCGCAAGAGGTGCAGGACGGTCTTGCCCGCCACGCGCCATTCCCCGCACGGCTTGGCCATCCCGAGGAATTTGCCGCGCTTGTCCTGCATATCGTCGAAAACCGGATGCTGAATGGCGAGGCGATCCGCCTTGACGCCGCAACAAGGATGCCAGCGAAATGAGCGACCCGCATCTGATCCACCCGCACCCGCCCGCGCGTCCCGATCAGGCGCCCGATTTCTCGGAGATCGAGATCCCGCCCGCCGGCAGCCTGCCGGTTCCTCCGCTGGACAGTGCCGCCGATGATTGCCTGCCTTTCGCGGTCGGCATGATACGGGTTCTGGACGACGACCATCGGGCCGTGGGGCCATGGGCGGATTATCTGGGTACGATTTCCGCCGATGCGCTGCGTCAGGGCCTGCGCGACATGCTGATGATGCGCGCCATTGACCGCCGGATGCTGAATGCGCAGCGGCAGGGCAAGACTTCGTTCTATCTGCAATGTACCGGCGAAGAGGCGATCGGTTGCGCCTTTCAGCGGCAGTTGGAACAGGGCGACATGAATTTCCCGACCTATCGCCAGCAGACCCTGCTGGTCGCGGCGGGTTATCCGCTGGAATCGCTGATGGGTCAGCTTTATTCGAACGATCTGGACCCCCTGCTGGGCCGTCAGCTTCCGATCATGCATTCGGCACGGGATTACGGGTATTTCTCGGTCTCGGGCAATCTGGGGACGCAATATGTTCAGGCCGTGGGATGGGCCATGGCCTGCGCCATCCGGGGAAACGGCAAGATCGCGGCGGGCTGGATCGGCGACGGGGCCACAGCCTCGAACGATTTTCACAGCGCGCTTTTGTCGGCCTCGGTCTATCAGCCGCCGGTGGTGTTGAACGTGGTGAATAACCAATGGGCGATCTCGACCTATACGGGCGTTGCCGCAGGGAAAAGCCGGACCTACGCGGCGCGCGCCCTTGGCTATGGGGTGCCGGCGCTGCGCGTGGATGGCAATGATTATCTGGCGGTCATGGCGGTGTCGCGATGGGCTGTTGAACGCGCGCGGTCCGGCCTTGGGCCGGTGGTGATCGAATGGTTCACCTATCGCGCCGCCGCGCATTCGACCTCTGACGACCCGTCGGCCTATCGCGCCAGGGGCGAGGCGGCGGCATGGCCGCTTGGCGATCCCGTTGACCGGCTCAAGGCGCATATGATCGCGCGCGGCGAATGGAGCGAGGAACGCCATCTCCAGACCGCGGCGGAACTGCTGGCCGAAGTGTCCGAGGTTCAGAAAACCGTCGAATCCCACGGTACCTTTATCAGGCCCAAGCCCGTCTCGCCGGCAGAAATCTTTCGCGGTGTCTATGCCGAGATGCCTGAACATCTGCGCCGTCAGCGGCAGGACATGGGGTACTGAGATGGCCAGCATGACCATGATCGAGGCGCTGCGCAGCGCCATGGATGTCTCGCTGGCCACGGACCCCTTGGTCATCGTGTTCGGCGAGGATGTCGGCTATTTTGGCGGGGTGTTCCGCTGCACATCGGGGTTGCAGGCGAAATATGGCGAGGAACGCGTCTTTGACACGCCCATCAACGAAAGCGCCATTGTCGGGCTGGCGGTGGGCATGGCCGCGCAGGGGATGAAGCCCTGCGTCGAAATCCAGTTCGCCGATTACGTCTTTCCGGCCTATGACCAGATCACGCAAGAGGCGGCACGGCTGCGATTCCGGTCAAACCAGCAGTTTTCCTGTCCGCTGGTGGTCAGGATGCCGACCGGAGGCGGGATTTTCGGCGGCCAGACCCACAGCCAAAGCCCCGAGGCGCTGTTTACCCATGTCGCCGGGCTGAAGGTTGCCATCCCCTCGACCCCCTATGACGCCAAGGGCCTGCTGATCGCCGCCATCGAAGACCCCGATCCGGTGATCTTTCTTGAACCCAAGCGCATCTATAACGGGCCGTTCTATGGCGATCATTCGGGCAAGTCGGTGCCATGGTCCGCCCATCCCGCCAGCGAGGTGCCCGAGGGTCGCTATGTCGTGCCTCTGGGGCAGGCCATGATCACCCGGCCGGGCAGTGATGTGACCGTGCTGACTTATGGCACGATGGTCTATGTCGCCGGGGCCGCCGTGAAACAGGCCGGGATCGACGCCGAGATCATCGACCTGCGCACCTTGCTGCCGCTGGATCTGGATACGATCCGCGCTTCGGTCGAAAAGACCGGCCGCTGCGTCGTGGTGCACGAGGCGACGCGGACCAGCGGCTTCGGCGCGGAACTGATTGCCGAGGTGCAAGAGGCCTGTTTCTGGCATCTGCGCGCGCCCATCCTGCGGGTTGCGGGTTGGGACACACCCTATCCCCATGCGCAGGAATGGGATTATTTCCCCGGCACCGACCGCATTGCCCGCGCATTGACAATGGTCATGGAGGATTGAGATGGCGATTTCCAGCATTCGCATCCCCGATGTCGGCGAAGGCGTGGCACAGGTGGAACTGGTCGAATGGCATGTGAAACCCGGCGATGTCGTGCGCGAGGATGATGTTCTGGCCGCCGTCATGACCGACAAGGCGACCGTGGAAATCCCCAGCCTCTATACCGGAACCATCCTGTCCCTCGGGGCGGCAATCGGAGATACGGTCGCGGTCGGAGCAGATCTGGTCACGATCGAACATGACGGCGAAGGCAGCGAGGCCGCCCGCCCCGCCGAACCCGCCGAAGCCGGGGAAACCCGTGCAAGGCCAGACACCCCGCCGCCGCCCATGCCCAAGCCGCCGAAACCGCAGCCCCCCGCGCAGCAGGCCCCCCGCGCACCGCGTCCCGAAGGTCAGGCACCGCTGGCCTCGCCCGTGGTCCGTGCCCGCGCCCGCGAGGCCGGGATTGACCTGCGGCAGGTGGCGGGCTCGGGCCCGGCGGGGCGGATCACGACAGCCGATCTGGACGCGGTCTTTGCCGCCGGTCCCGCCCCCGTGCCGGGCGGGGCGCGGCGCGAGGGGCGGCAGGACATCCGTGTCATCGGCCTGCGCCGCAAGATCGCCGACCGCATGTCGCTGGCCAATGCGCGCATCCCGCATATCACGGTGATCGAGGAAATTGACGTCACAGCCATCGAGGATCTGCGGGCGGCGTTGAACGCGGACCGGGGCGAGCAGCCAAAGCTGACCATGCTGCCCTTCATCGTCGCGGCCCTGTGCCGCGCGGTGCTGAAACACCCCGAGATGAACGCGCATTTCGATGACGAGGCGGGTATCGTCACGCGCCACGATCCGGTTCATGCAGGCATCGCCACGATGACCGAAAACGGGCTGATCGTGCCGGTCCTGCGCCACGCCGAGGCGCTTGGCCCCTTTGCCATGGCCGCCGAAATCCTGCGCCTGTCCGAGGCCGCGCGCAGCGGCAAGGCATTGCGCGACGAACTGACGGGATCGACCATCACTGTCACCTCGCTTGGGCCTCTGGGCGCGCTGGCGACGACGCCGATCATCAACCACCCCGAGGTGGCCATTCTGGGCGTCAACCGGATGGCGATCCGCCCGGTCTGGGACGGCGGGCAATTCGTGCCGCGCAAGATGATGAACATCTCGGCCAGCTTCGATCACCGGGTGATCGACGGCTGGGATGCCGCCAGCTTTGTCGCGCGGATGAAAAAGCTGCTGGAGACTCCGGCGCTGATTTTCATGGAGGCCGGGTGATGCGGCATGAAGCCTGCAAGCTGCTTGTCATCGGGGCCGGGCCGGGCGGTTATGTCTGCGCGATCCGGGCCGGACAGGCGGGACTGGACACCATCGTGGTCGATGAAGGCCGCCCCGGCGGAACCTGCCTGAATGTCGGCTGCATCCCCTCGAAGGCGCTGATCCATGCCGCCGACGAATTTCACATCGCGGCGGGCCTTTCGCGCCCGAATGCGCTTGGCATCACCACCGCACCGCCAGCCATCGATCTGGGCCAAACCGTCGCGTGGAAAGACGGAATCGTCGCGCGGCTGACCGGAGGTGTCGGCGCCCTGCTGAAAAAGGCGGCAGTGCGGGTGATCGCGGGCCGGGCGGTGATCGTCGATGGCAAGACGGTCGAGGTCGCGGGCCCGGATGGCCCCCTTCGCATCGCGGCCGAACGTATCGTCATCGCCACGGGCTCGCGCCCGCAGGAACTGCCCGCGCTGCCCTTTGGCGGCGACATCCTGTCCTCGACCGAGGCACTGTCTCTGGATCGAGTGCCGGACCGCCTTGCCGTGGTGGGCGGCGGCTATATCGGGCTAGAGATCGGTACCGCCATGGCCAAGCTGGGGGCGCAGGTCACAGTGGTCGAGGCCGCCGCGCGCATCCTGCCGCAATATGACGCCGAACTGACGCAGCCGGTCTTGCGGCGGCTGGCGACGCTTGGCGTTACTGTCCTGACCAGAGCGCGGGCTGCGAGCTTTTCCAGGGGTTCCCTGGCCGTGACCATGGGGGACGAGCCGCGCGACATTCCGGCGGACAAGGTTCTTGTCGCCGTGGGCCGCGCGCCGGTTACGGACGGGTTCGGCCTGAAGGAACTGGGGCTGACCATGAACGGGCGGTATCTGGCCATTGATGACCGCTGCCAGACTTCGATGCGCGGTGTTTACGCCATTGGCGACGTGACGGGCGACCCGATGCTGGCCCATCGCGCCATGGCGCAGGGCGCGCTTGTCGCGGGGATCCTGTCGGGCTCTGCCGCCCGATGGGACAAGCGCGCGATTCCGGCGGTCTGCTATACCGATCCGGAAATCGTGACCGTCGGCAAGTTGCCCGGCAACGCGCCGGACGAAGAAACCGCGCTGTTCCCCTTTGCCGGCAATGGCCGCGCGATGACCTTGGGCCGCGACGACGGCTTCGTAAGGATCGTGTTCCGCAAATCCTCGGGGCTTGTTACGGGTATTCAGGCAGTTGGCCCCGGTGTGTCGGAACTGGCGGGTGAATTCGCGCTGGCGCTTGAAATGGCGGCAACACTGACCGACATCGCCGAAACGATCCACGCTCATCCGACTCTGGGCGAAACGGTCCAGGAGGCCACGATGAAAGCCCGTGGACAGGCGCTGCATATCTGACGCAGATGGTTTTCCGTGACGATGCTTGAGCCATATAGCCTGACGACTTTATTCTGACTATGCCGTCAGGCTATAAGCTTTTGATTTCACGCTGATGCTGCGCGGACAAATGACTGTTCCCGAAGGTCTGGTCTTGCGGCGATGGCACGGTAGACCCGGCCCGCTATCAAGGCGGATTGCACCGCCGGGCGCCCTCCGTGCGGCACCATAACGGCGTTGACCCCGGCCCTCAGAGGCCGCCCCCCGCAATCGTCCGCTGGCCCGGTGCCGGGCACGGATGGCAGGGCGGCGGTGTCGGCGGGTACGGGTGATCCCGAGGGCCGTTGGTATCAGTCCATTGCGCGGAAACTGAACTCTCCGCCTTCCTTGATCCCCGAGGGCCAGCGCGCCGTGACCGTCTTGGTGCGGGTGTAGAAGCGAAAGGCATCAGGGCCGTGCTGGTTGAGGTCGCCGAAGCCCGACTTCTTCCATCCGCCGAAAGTGTGATAGGCCAGAGGCACGGGGATGGGAACGTTGATGCCGACCATGCCGATATTGATGCGGCTGGCGAAATCGCGGGCGGTGTCTCCATCGCGGGTAAAGATCGCGGTGCCGTTGCCATATTCGTGGTCAAGCGCCAGCCCGATCGCCTCTTCATAGGTTTTCGCGCGGATGGTGGACAGGACGGGGCCGAAAATCTCGGTCTTGTAGATTTCCATGTCGGGGGTCACGCGGTCGAACAGATGCGGGCCGACGAAAAAGCCGTTCTCATAGCCTTGCAGCTTGAAATCGCGGCCATCGACGACCAGTTCCGCCCCCTGATCTATGCCGGATTGAACCAGCCGCAGGATATTTTCACGCGCGGCGCGGGTCACGACGGGGCCGTAATCGACATCGTTGCCCGCCGTCCACGGCCCGACTTTCAGCTTTTCGATCCGGGGCACCAGCCGTTCGATCAGCGCATCGGCGGTCTTGTCACCCACTGGCACCGCAACCGAGATCGCCATGCAGCGTTCGCCCGCCGCGCCGTAACCCGCGCCGACCAGCGCATCGGCCGCCTGATCCAGATCGGCATCCGGCATGATGATCATGTGGTTCTTGGCACCGCCAAAGCACTGCGCGCGCTTGCCCGTTGCCGCCGCGCGTTCATAGATATATTGCGCGATGGGGGTCGAGCCGACGAAACCCACGGCCTGAATGACCGGGTTGTCCAGAATCGCATCGACGCTTTCCTTGTCGCCATTGATCACCTGCAACACGCCATCGGGCAGCCCCGCCTCTTGCAGCAGCGCGGCCAGCATCAGCGGAACCGAGGGGTCACGCTCGGACGGTTTCAGGATCATCGCATTGCCCGCCGAAAGGGCGGGGCCCATTTTCCACAGCGGGATCATCGCCGGAAAGTTGAACGGCGTGATCCCGGCGACGACCCCAAGCGGCTGGCGCATGGAATACATGTCGATGCCAGGACCGGCGCTGTCGGTGAATTCGCCTTTCAGCAGATGGGGCGCGCCGATACAAAATTCGATCACCTCAAGCCCGCGCTGCACATCGCCTTTGGCGTCGGGGAAGGTCTTGCCATGTTCCGATGACAACGCCTCGGCCAGCTTGTCCATGTCGCGGTTCAGCAGATCGACGAATTTCATCATCACCCGCGCGCGGCGCTGCGGGTTTGTTGCGCCCCATTCCCGTTGCGCCTCGGCGGCGCTGGCGACGGCGGCGTCCAGTTCGGCCTTGGTGGCCAGCGACAGCCTTGCTTGAACCTCGCCCGTGGCAGGGTTGTAGACATCCGAGAACCGCCCCGAGCGGCCCTTGTATTCCTTGCCATCGACCCAGTGATGAATCTCTTTCATCGCATCCTCCTTTGCGTGGTTGAGCCAAGCATAGCCTTGCGAAAATGCCGTCAAAAGGGGAAAATCGGCAAAGATGATTTGCAAAAATGCCAAGTCAGGTGGTCTGCCCTGCCGCGCGGCGATAACGGAACGGCGCGTCGCCTTTCGCCGTTTCAGCCAGCAATTCCAGCACGGCCCCATGATGCGGCGATTTGTGGCAGACCGGATCGGTCGCCCCCGCATCGCCCGCCAGCGCCAGCGCCTGACAGCGGCAGCCGCCGAAATCCACATCCCGGCGGTCGCAGCCCTGACAGGGCTCGGGCAGCCAGTCGGTGCCGCGATAGGCGTTGAAGGCTGCGCTGTCATGCCAGATCTCGGTCAGGGACCGGTCGCGCAGGTTGTCAAAATGTAGATGCGGGATGGTCTGCGCGGCGTGGCAGGGCAGTACGGTGCCATCGGGCGTCACGTTCAGCCCGCTGCTGCCCCAGCCCCCCATGCAGGCCTTGGGATAGTCCGAGTAATAGTCTGGCGGCACGAAATCAAAGGCCATCACGCCGCGCAGCCGTCCCTGTTCGCGGGCGACAATGGCTTTGGCGGCCTCGGTCTGCGCCCGCGTCGGCAAAAGCTGCGCGCGGTTCAGCGCCGCCCAGCCATGGAACTGCACGCAGGCAACCTCCAGCCGCCGCGCCCCCATTTCCAGCGCGATGGCGATGGTCGCCTCCAGATCGTCCAGATTGTGCCGGTGCATGACGGCGTTCAGGGTCAGCGGGATGCCGCGCGCGCCGATTTCGGCGGCCAGCCGCATCTTGCGGTCAAAGCCGCCCCTGTAGCCGCCGATCCGGTCGGCCAGCACGGCATTCGTCCCTTGCAGCGAAAGCTGGATATGGTCCAGTCCGGCGGTCTCCAGCGCGTCCAGCCGGGCAGGCGTCAGGCCGATGCCACTGGTGATCAGGTTGGTGTAAAGCCCGGCCTCATGCGCCGCGCCGGTCAAATCGGCCAGATCGGCGCGGGATGCGGGCTCGCCCCCCGACAGATGCAGTTGCAGCACGCCCAGAGCGGCGGCCTGCCGGAAGGCGTCGGCCCATGTCGTCGTGTCCAGGTCCGCCTCGCGGCCCTGCAACTCCCCCGGGTTCGAGCAATAGGGGCAGGCCAGCGGACAGCGATGGGTCAGTTCGGCCAGCATCGCGATGGGGGGCGGCGCGGTCATTTGCTGACCGTGACAAAGACGCGGGCGCGCAGCGTCGTCAGGAAACGCTGCACGTCCTGTTCGATCCGGTCACGCGGTGCGGCATAGGTAGCGGCCAGATCGTCCACGATCCCGGCAAAGCTTGTGCGGCCATCCACCCGCGACAGGATCGCCTCGCCGATGGCATCCAGCGCGATGACCTTTTCCGGGGCCAGCAGAACCTTGCCGCCGCGCACCCGGTCGTCAGCCATGCGCACCCCGCGCGGCAGGCAGGGACGGTCATCGGGCGTAAGCGACAGATCCGTCACGCCAGCCCCCCGTCGGGATGCCCCTCACCGGGACGCCATGCGCCGGGCGGAATGCGCGCCGGTTCGACATAGGCCGCCCAGATCGCGTCAAGCTGTGCCCACAGCACTTCGGTCTTGAAGATCAACGCCTGACAGGCGGCATCGGCCTTGTCGGGTGTATCGGCATGATCCAGTACCCAGGCCAGACCGTATTGCACGTCCTTCGGGGCCTCGTTCAGGCGGGTGCTGAAATAGGACAGGCTGTCGGCATTGGCGAAATCGTAATGTTGCAGCAGCCCCTCGATCCGGCGTTCATGGATCGCGGGCGCGAAAAGTTCGGTCAGGGACGAGGCCACCGCCTGCAACAGCGGCATGTCCCGCACGTAACGGATATAGGCATCGACGGCAAAGCGCGTCGCGGGCAGGACGCCCCGGCCCGAGGCGACATAATCCGGGTCAAGCCCCACCGCCTCGGCCAGTCGCAGCCAGCGGCGCAGACCCCCGCCTTCGGTGATGCCGCCATCGTGATCCTCGATCCGGCTGCGCCAGGCGCGGCGCATCTGCGGATCGTCGCAGCGCGACAGGAAGGCCGCGTCCTTCATCGGGATTGCCGCCTGATAGGCCCAACGGTTGATAACCCATGCCCGCACCTCGTCGGGCGTGCAGCGCCCCTCGTGCAGGCGGTGGTGAAAGGGGTGTTTGTCGTGGTAACGCTCTGCCCCGATGGCACGCAGCCGCGCCTCCAGTTCGGATTTCGTCACGGCCCTGCGGTCATGCGCGGTCATATCGCGACCTCCATGCCGTCAAAGGCGATTTGCCAGCCCTGCGCCTGCGCCAAAGCGCGCTCGGGGCTGTCGGGTCGCCAGACGGGGTTGGTGTTGTTGATGTGAACGAATGTCTTGCCTGCCCGCAGCCCGGCCAGCCGCGAGATTGATCCATCCGGTCCGCTGATCGGTACATGACCCATGCGCCTGCCGGTTTTCGCGCCCAGACCGGCGCGGATCATCTCGTCATCGCTCCACAGGGTGCCGTCGAAAAACAGGTGATCCACATCGCCAAGCTGCGCGATCAGGCCGTCGGTCACATCCGCGCAGCCGGGGATATAGCAGGCGGTCTTTGCGCCGTCGCTCAGGCGTACACCGACGGTTTGTTCGCCCATCAGATCGGTGCGCACCGGACCCTCTTCCATGAACAGAGGGATCTTTCCGGGAACGGCGAAAATCTCGGCCATCAGACCCGGCAGGATCGGGAAAGGGCTGCCCATCGCAATATGCCGGCGGCTGACCTTGCCGGGAGACAACGCATCGAACACCCGGTTCGCCGCCAGCAGCGCAAGAATCTCGCCTGTGGCATGAATCACGAAGGGTGTCTGCTCGCGCAGTGACAACAGGCCCGCGATATGGTCGATATCGCCATTTGTCAGCAGGACCGACGCCAGAGGCGTATCGCGTGGTCCCCGAGGGTGCATCTGCGGGCAATGCTGCATCTGCGACCGGATGTCGGGCGAGGCGTTCAACACCGCCCAGTCGCGCCCGTCCAGCGACACGGCCAGCGAAGATTGCGTCGCAGGCGCTATCCGGCCCGCGCGGGCATCCACGCAATTGCGGCATCCGCAATTCCACTGCGGCAAACCTCCGCCTGCCGCAGCGCCCAGCACCAGAAACCGCATGGTCTGCCCGGCGGCGGATCAGAACAGATCGTCGTCGCGACGCTCGTCTTCGGCCGGGGCGTACATGTTGATCTCCATGCCGCAGTTCACTTCTTCAAGCTTCGGGGCAGTCCAGGTCATCGGTTGTCCTCCGTCAACAGATTGTTGGTTCCGGTACGTTAGCACCCAAGGGAGGTGATGCAACTACGCCATTGGTAGCGGTCGGGTTTGGTAAAGTCTGGGCGGTGCAGGCGTAGCGGATGATGTTTTCATGCGCAGTGTCTTTGGAATGGCGTCAAGGTCCTGCCACCGACCACCTGCGCCGACGGGCACTGTGGTCTGCCCCAGCGCGGCAAGCGGGGGGTCCGGGGGGCGCAGCGCCCCCGGCCACCGCGGGACGCAAATTCGCGGCGGTGCCGTTACACCATGGCTGGCTGGTCAGGC
Source organism: Paracoccus sp. (in: a-proteobacteria) (assembly GCF_047973135.1). GTDB lineage: Bacteria > Pseudomonadota > Alphaproteobacteria > Rhodobacterales > Rhodobacteraceae > Paracoccus. The sequence goes on along the minus strand of NZ_JBKEBL010000028.1, from coordinate 41,809 downwards.
GCGGTCCCGTTACCGGGCCACCAGATAGGGAGCCAGCGCCTGCTGGATCTGCGCCCGGATCAGTGCCTTGGCCCATTGCATGCCCTTTGCTTCAAGTGCTTCGGCGCGGGTGATCACTTGCGGCGCGAAATACTGCTCGCGCAGGGGCAGGGGGGCGGGGCTGGTCAGCGCGGCCAGCAGCGACCCGACCGCCTGCTGCGCCCGCGCCTCGGGCCAGTAGTACCGGATCCGGTCGGCATAGCCGAAATGGCGTTGCAGGCGCAGGCTGGCCTCGTCGCCGTGATAGTGTTTTTGCCAATGGGCCGGCTTGGCCTGCATCAGCGACTCCATCACGCGGCTCAGTTCCATTCCGTCGCGGGTGGAATCCAGCCGGGCCGACAGGTGGTCCAGCGCATAGAGCGCCTGACGATAGGCGAAGGTCAGTGCCGGGCCGACCTTGAGCACCGCGAAATGCCGCCGGGCCAGTTCGGGAAAGACCTCGTCATGCTGGTAATCGGTCGAATGCGCCTCGAATGCGATGCCGGTCGTGCCTTCCAGCGCGGCGGACAGGTGGTCGGGCGCGGTCATGTCGAAGCGGTCCACATGGGTAGGCGCAAATTCCAGCCCCGGCTGCACGACCAGCCCGACGACGCGGTCCCAGGCTGCCGACAGGTCCAGTTCCGCGAATGCGGCCCTGTGGCGGGCCAGCGTATGCGCGGCGCGGTCGGGGCGCGTGGGGATGATGGCCTGACCTTCTTCCTCGATCCGGGCACCGCCGGGGGGCGGCACCTCGGTACCGACGACATAGCACAACGCCGAGGGGTCGGGGGCGTGCGCCTCGCACACCGCTGCAAGGGCGGCGGCGCGGATGGCGCTGGTGTCGTCATCCACCTGCGCGGCTTCGCCCGCGCAGCCCTCTGAGCAATCCAGATGGATTTTGGTGAAACCCGCCTCGACATAGGCGCGCATCAGATCGGCGGCCTTTGCCATCGCTGCATCGGCGGGTTCGGCCCGCCAGACCTGCGGCCCCAGATGATCGCCTCCGAATGCGACCAGCGTCGGATCGACGCCCAGATCGCGCGCCATGTCGCGGACCCAGGCGATGAAATCGGCGGGTGTCATACCGGTATAGCCGCCGAACTGGTTGACCTGATTGCTGGTCGCCTCGACCAGGATCGGCTGCTGATGCTGCTGCGCCAGCAGCAGCGAGGCGGCCAGCACATCCGGCTGGGCCGAGCAGACCGAGGCCAGCGCGACAGCGGTTCCGGCGCGGTTTTGCGCCACTGTATGGGCAGTGATATTCATCGGGTCCGGTCCTTGTCGGAGTGAAGCGCCAGGATCGCGGCCCCTCGGGTGCCGCTGCTGTCGCCGAAACGGGGGGTCAGAATGGCGGGTTGGCGCAGGGATGGCAACGCTGCGCGGGTCAGCCCCCCGGCAAGGCGCGGTGCAAGCCCGCCGATCCGCGACAGCCCACCGCCCAGAACGATGCAGTCGGGGTCGATATGCAACTGGATCGTATGCAGCAGTTCGGCCGCCAGTTCGGTCCAGATTTGCAGCACGCGGGCATTGCCGGGATCGTCGGGGGTTGCCGCGATCTCGGGCGCAGAGCGGTCGATGCCCAGAATGGCGCGGGCAAGCTGCGCCATGCCTGTGCCCGAAATGAGGGTTTCGGTGCAGCCGGTGCGCCCGCAGCCGCAAGGCAGCAGCGGCAGGCCGTGACGCTGGATCAGATGCGCGGGCAGGCCGTAATGGCCGATTTCGCCCGGCAGTCCGTTATGGCCCAGAACCAGCCGCCCGTCCTGACACAGGCCGCCCCCCAGCCCGGTGCCAAGGATCAGGCCGAAAACGCGGCCATATCCCTGACCCGCACCACCATTGGCCTCGGACAGGGCAAAGCACTTGCAGTCATTCGCGGTGACGATATGGCCCCCGGCCCGCGCCGCCAGATCATGCGCCAGCCGCTGCCCGTTGGCGGGCAGGTTCGCGGTGACGGCCACGCCGGTCTGCGCATCGACCAGCCCCGGCATGCCGATGCCCACCGGCAGATCGTCCCGGCCCGAGGCCGAACGCAGCCCCTCGACCTCTTGCACGAGGGCGTCCAGCAGCGCCTCGTAGGATGCGCGCGGGGTCGGGCGGCGGCGTGCCGTCAGCGGGGTGGCATCCGGGCCGAACAGCGCGGCCTCGATCTTGGTGCCGCCCAGGTCGATCCCTGCCGAGATCGCGCCATGCGGATCAGGAATACAGCCGGACATTCGCCACCACCCGCGTCAGGTTGCGTCCGAAGAACGGGTCGTCCACGTTCAGATCCAGCGATTTGGACCAGGCGACGGCAAGGCGCTGCGCCACCAGCACGGCGATGGGCGTGTTCCAGACATCGTCCAGTCCGGTCCCGAACGGTATATCCGGTGCGTCGGTGTCCGGCATGGCGCGGCCCATCGTCGTGACGCTGACCGCCGGGAATTGCGCGCGGATCTCGGTGGCGATGTCCTGATCGTATTTGCGGGTCAGCGGATCGGCGGACAGCAGGATATACACCGCCGTCCGGTCGTCGATCACCGCCTTGGGACCATGGCGGAACCCAAGCGTGCTGTCCCATGATGTCGTGACCCTGCCCGCCGTCAGTTCCAGCACCTTCAGCGCCGATTCCCGCGCCGAGCCAAGAAACGGCCCCGCGCCCAGAAAGACCACGCGTTCGGGCCGGGCGGGCGCAAGCGGCAGGGCCAGCAACGTGCGGGCGGCAGCGGCCAGTTGTGCGCCGCGCGCCGCCAGATCGCCGGTCGGGCAATCGTCATCCAGACAGGCCAGCGCCGTCAGCAGCATCGTCGTATAGCTGGAGGTCATGGCAAAGCCGGAATCGTGGCAGGCATCTGGCAGGGTGATCACCCGCTGCGCGCCGCCATTGGCAGGCTCGCGCGTGGCCAGCGCGCTGGTGGCGTTGCAGGTGATGTTCAGCCTCGCTGCGCCGGGGGCCAGCCGGTCAAGAATATCCAGCGTGCCGATGCTTTCAGAGCTGTTGCCGCTGCGTCCGAAAGACACGACCAGCGGGCGCAACCCATCGCGGACGTAATCCTGCGGACGCGCAACCAGATCGGTGGTCGGAATGGCGCGCACCCTGTGGCCCGTGCGGCCAAGGGCTACAGCCAGCGAATCGCCGATAAAGGCCGAAGTACCGGCCCCGCAAAGCCAGATCTCGTCGGGCGCAATCGTCGCGATCCAGCCCCGGACATCCTGCGCGATTCCGGGCAATTCCTGCGACCAGCTTTCCCAGATGCCGGGTTGCGACGCGATTTCCCTGTCAGTTGCGGTTGATGTCATGCTGCGGGCCCTTCGTTTTGTGCCGGTCCGGCCGCCCGCCGGACAGAATCACGGTTATGTTAGCGCCGTGAATCGCGCGTGCGGCGACGCTTGGCAAGTTCTCGTCTGTATCGGCGAGGTAGTTTTAAGGACAGATCGCGCGTCAGGCCCTTTGCAAGTCCGGTGCGAACTTGAGGCTGCGGCGGCTTGCCGCTAACAAGACGCGGAAGCAGAGGAAATCCATGCCGGTCACACTGAACACGTCAGATTCCGATTTCAACGCGCGTTTTGCCGACATGCTGTCGGCCAAACGCGAGGATGCCAGCGATGTGAACGATGTCGTCGCGCGGATCATCGCCGATGTCCGGGCCGGGGGCGATGCCGTTCTGTGCGATCTGACGGCGCGGTTCGACCGGCTGGAACTGACACCGGACCGGCTGCGCTTTTCCCCGGACGTGATCGCCGCCGAAACCGCGCGGATCTCGGCCATGGATCGCGAGGCGCTGACCCTGGCGGCGGACCGTATCCGCGCCTATCACACCCGGCAGATGCCCTTGGATGAAAGCTGGACCGATGCGCAGGGCGCGATGTTGGGCTGGCGCTGGACGCCGGTTTCGGCAGCGGGTCTGTATGTGCCGGGCGGGCAGGCGGCCTATCCGTCATCGGTGCTGATGAACGCCATTCCGGCGCGGGTCGCCGGGGTCGGGCGACTGGTCATCTGTGTGCCGACGCCGGGCGGGGTGGTCAATCCGCTGGTGCTGCTGGCGGCGCAGCTAGCCGGGGTGGACGAGATTTATCGCATCGGTGGCGCGCAGGCGATCGCGGCGATGGCCTATGGTACCGCCACGATAACGGCGGTGGACAAGATCACCGGGCCGGGCAACGCCTATGTCGCGGCGGCCAAGCGGCAGGTATTCGGCAGGGTCGGCATCGACATGATCGCCGGTCCCTCCGAGGTTCTGGTCATCGCCGAGGGGGCGCAGAATCCCGACTGGCTGGCCTGGGATCTGCTGGCGCAGGCCGAACATGACGCCGATGCGCAGTCGATCCTGATCACCACCGATCCCGCGCTGGGGCATGCGGTCGCGGGGGCGGTGGACCGCATCCTGCCGACCTTGCCGCGTGCGGAAATCGCCGGGGCAAGCTGGCGCGACTATGGCACGATCATCATCGCCCGCGATCTGGACGAGGCCGCCGCCCTGTCGAACCGCATCGCCCCCGAACATCTGGAACTGTGCGTCGATGACCCCGAGGCGCTGGCCGCGAAATGCGTCCATGCCGGGGCGATCTTTCTGGGCGCCTATACGCCCGAGGCGGTGGGTGATTATGTCAGCGGGCCGAATCACGTCCTGCCCACGGCCCGGTCAGCGCGGTTTTCGTCAGGACTGTCGGTGATGGATTTCCTCAAGCGCACGACCATCGCGCGGATGACCCCCGGCGCGCTGGCGTCGATCGGCCCGGCTGCGATGCGGCTGGCCGCGTCCGAGGGGTTGCAGGCGCATGGTGCCTCGGTCGGGGCGCGGCTGGCGGCGCTGAACGACGGGGGCGCGCATGGCCCTGACTGACGTCATCGGCTTTCTGGCCGCGATTCTGGGGACGTTGTGCTGGCTGCCGCAACTGGCCAAGACGCTGCGCAGCCGCGAGGTCCGCGACCTGTCGCTTGGCACCAATCTGCTGCTGCTGTTCACGCTGCTGCTGTGGCTGGTATATGGCTTGCTTCTGGGTGAATGGCCGATGATTCTGGCCAATATCCTGTCAATTTTCTGTATCGGCACCATTGTGGTGGCCAAACTGATCTGGGACCGCCAATGAGCCATCTGACCCGTATCGAGATCGACGATTCCGCCATCCCTCCGGCCACTCCGGAAATGGAGCAGGAACGCCGCGTGGCGATTTTTGACCTGATCGAGGATACCAGCTTTGCCGTGCCTGGCAGCGACGGACAGCCCGCGCCCGATGTCCACTATGCGCTGGATCTTGCGATCCGCGAGGTGCGGCTGGTCTTTGAAGTAACCACCTAACCGGGCGAGAAGGTGGACGATTTTCACCTGTCCCTTGGTACGTTCCTGCAGGTGGTGAAGGATTATTTCCAGATCTTCGAAAGCTATTTCGACGCGGTCAAGAAACTGCCCCCAGCCCAGATCGAGGCCATCGACATGGCGCGGCGGGGCATCCACAACGAAGGCGCGCGCACCTTGCAGGAAAGGCTGGAAGGCAAGGCCGATCTGGACATCGACACCGCGCGACGCCTGTTCACCCTGATCTGCGCCCTTCTTCCGCAGGGATGACGGCATGACGCAGGGCAAGTTCCCTCATGCGGTGCTGTTTTGCTGCGACCATAACGCCGTCCGCTCGCCCATGGCCGAGGGGATGATGAAGAAATTCTATGGCCATTCCGCCTATGTGCAATCGGCGGGGGTCAGGAACGATATGGAGATCGACGGCTTTGCCGTGGCTGTCTGCGATGAAATCGGCGTGGCGCTGTCCGATCATCGCAGCCGCAGCTTCGAGGAAATGCAGGATTGGGGCGACGATCTGGGCGGGTTCGACCTGATCGTCGCGCTGTCCCCCGCCAGTCAGCGTCTGGCGCTGGAAATGACCCGCGTTTACCATCTGGATGTGGAATACTGGCCGATCATGGACCCGACCGGGCTGGCCGAGGCGCGCGAGGCCAAACTGAACCATTACCGTCAGGCCCGCGACCAGATCCGCACCCGCATGATCAGCCGTTTCGGTCCGCCGGTCGAAACGGATTAGTGGCGGCGCCAGTTCGGCGGCACGTCCCACATCCTGCGCGACAGTTCTTCCTCGACCTCGTCGCGGGTCAGGCCGATGTCGTGCAACTGTTCGTCGGTCAGCCGGGACAGGTCGATGCGGGTCTTGCGCAGGTCGAACATGGTCAGGATGCGTTCCATCCAGCCGGGCCGGGGCACAAGGCCCTGACCGGTCAGGATGCGCAGCATGGCGGTTGATTTGGCGGTCATCGTTCAATTTCCCTGATAGGTCGTATCATCAATCTGGATGAATAATTCTTTCCAATTCATCTTTCATATTGATATGATGGCGGGGCAGGACGCATTCGTAAAATGAATGTTCCTGATCCGATTCATCAGCAGGGGTGAACAATGCGAAATCTGGACATTGCCACGCTGCGATCCCTTCAGGCGGTGGCGGAATATGGCGCGGTGACACGTGCGGCCGAGGCGCTGAACATGACCCAAAGCGCGCTGTCGATGCAGATCAAGCGGCTGGAAGAGGTCTTTGCGCAGCCTCTGCTGGAAAAGCAGGGGCGGGGGATTGTGCTGACCGATTTTGCCCAGCTTCTGCTGACCGAAAGCCGCAAGCTGGTGGCGCAGAACGACGCGATCATCGCGCGCTTTACCGGGGTGCGGCCCGATTGCCGGCTGCGCGTCGGGCTGACGACCGACTGGCCGACCCTGCATTTCACCCGTGCCGTCCGGCGGTTCCGCGAAAATCATCAGAATGTCGAGATGATCCTGACCGACGGCGTCAGCATCGACCTGCGCAAGCAGTTCGAGCGCGATGATCTGGACGTGATCCTGACGACCGAGGCCGATTGCGGCCGCGATGGGATCATGCTGATGCAGATCCCGCTGATCTGGGTGGGGGCGACCGGGGGCACAGCGTGGCATCAGCGCCCGCTGCCGCTGGCAAACGGGCTGTTCTGCGCCTTTCTGAAAATGGGGACCGATGCGCTGGACTGCGCCGGGATCGCGTGGAAACATGTTTTGGGCATTGGTGGATGCGAACGCAACCAGATGCTGACCGCGGCCGATCAGGGCGTCAACATCCTGCTGAAATCCTTTCTGCGCGAGGGGCTGGCCGAGGTTCCGCATGGCGGTGCGCTGCCGCCTTTGCCCCCTGCCTGCCTGAACATGTATCTGACGCGCGGCAAGCTTGGGGCGCTGGCGGGCGAATTCGGGCTGTATCTGCGCCGCGCCGTGCAAGAGGAAACCGAAACGCGCGCGGCCTGATCGTCAGACCACGCAGGCCGCGCCCTCGGTTGCGTCGCAGGCATTGGCGCGGAAAAAGGCGAACATTTCGCGGCCCATACCCTCGCTGCTGGCTGACGGGTCAAATGCGGCGGGCGCGCGCTGTTCGAACCCCTCTGTCAGGCAGTCGATGCTGCCGGTGGTCGCGTCCAGCCGGATCACGTCGCCATCGTGCACCCGCGACAGCGGCCCGCCGACCGAGGCTTCGGGCGAGATATGGATCGCCGCCGGTACCTTGCCCGAGGCCCCCGACATCCGCCCATCCGTCACCAGCGCGACCCGCAACCCGCGATCCTGCAACACGGCGAGGATCGGGGTCAGCGAATGCAGTTCGGGCATGCCATTGGCGCGCGGCCCCTGAAAGCGGACGACGACCACGGTATCCGCCGTGAACTCGCCCGCCCTGAACGCTGCCTTGACCTGTTCCTGATCGGTAAAGACGCGGGCCGGTGCCTCGATCACATGGCGGTCTTCGGCCACGGCGCTGACCTTGATCACGCCGCGCCCCAGGTTGCCCTGCAACTGCTTCAGCCCGCCGGATTTCGCGAAGGGATCATTGGCCGGGCGCAGGATCCGGTCGTTCAGCGACTGTTTCGCGCCCTCTTCCCAGCGGATGCGCGCGCCATCCAGCCGTGGCTCGGCGGTATAGCCCTCCATCCCGGTGCCGTTGATGGTGCGCACATCGCGATGCAGCAGCCCCGCATCCAGCAACTGCCCGATCATATAGCCCAGACCGCCAGCCGCGTGGAAATGGTTCACATCGGCCAGACCATTAGGATAGACCCGCGCCATCAGCGGCACGGTTTCCGAAATGTCGTGGAAATCCTGAATGTCGATCAGTACGCCTGCCGCCCGCGCCATGGCCGGGATATGCATCACAAGATTGGTGGACCCGCCCGTCGCCATCAGCCCGACAATGCCGTTCACAAAGGCTTTTTCGTCCAGCACCTCGCCCGCCGGCAGGTAATCGTTGCCCAGCCGGGTGATCGCCGCCGCGCGTTCCACCCCGGCGACGGTCAGCGCGTCGCGCAGCGGCGTGTTCGGGTTCACAAAGCTGGAGCCGGGCAGGTGCAGGCCCATGAATTCCATCAGCATCTGGTTGCTGTTGGCGGTGCCGTAAAAGGTGCAGGTGCCGGGGCTGTGATAGGATGCCATCTCGGCCGCCATCAGCGCGTCGCGCCCGACCTCGCCCGTGGCGAATTGCTGGCGGATCTTCGATTTCTCGTCATTCGGCAGGCCCGAAGTCATCGGTCCCGCCGGCAGGAAAACGGCAGGAACATGGCCGAATGTGGCCGCGCCGATCACCAGACCGGGCACGATCTTGTCGCAAACGCCCAGATACAGCGCCGCGTCGAAACAGTCATGCGACAGCGACACCCCGGTCGCCAGCGCAATCACATCGCGCGAGAACAGCGAAAGCTCCATCCCGGCGCGGCCCTGCGTCACCCCGTCGCACATGGCGGGCACACCGCCTGCCACCTGCACCGTCGCCCCCGCCGCATGCCCCGCGCGGCGGATCAGGTCGGGATAGCGCTCATAGGGCTGATGCGCCGACAGCATGTCATTATAGGCCGTGACCACCCCGATATTCGGTTTGCGCGCCGCTGCCAGTTCCTGCTTGTCGGGCATGGCGGCATAGGCATGAGCCTGATTGCCGCAGGACAGATGCGCGCGGCGCGGGCCATCATTCGCGGCTTTGGCGATCTTTTTAAGATAAGCGTCGCGCGTCTTGGCCGAGCGTTCGCGGATGCGGTCGGTGACGTGGTCGATGGTGGCATGCAGGGACATGTCGCGGGCTCCGGTGATTTGTCGCGACTATATTCCGTTAGCGATAACATGGCAACTGTCATGCCGCAGTTCCGGTTAACCCGACGCCTTTTCCGCAGCCTTGGCCTGATCCCACAGGCGATCCATCTCGGCCAGGTCGCTGTCCTCGGGGCGGCGGCCATCGGCGGCCAGCGCGGCCTCGATGGCCTGAAAGCGGCGGGTGAATTTCGCGTTGGCGCGGCGCAGGGCCTGTTCGGGGTCGATGTCCAGATGCCGGGCCAGATTGGCCATGACAAAGACCAGATCGCCGAATTCTTCCTCAAGTGCACCGGGACCAAGGCTGTCGCGCGCCTCGACCAGCTCGGCGGTTTCCTCGGCAATCTTGGCCAGCACGTCGCCAGGGCCGGGCCAGTCAAAGCCCACGCGGGCGGCGCGGTTCTGCAACTTGATCGCGCGGGTCAGGGCGGGCAGGCCCATCGCCACCCCGTCCAGCGTGCCACGTTCGGCCTTGCCCGCGCGTTCCCTGGCCTTGATCTCTTCCCAGTCGCGGACCTGCTGGGCGGCGGACTTGTCGCGGCTTTCGTCACCAAAGACATGCGGATGACGAAAGATCAGCTTGTCGGAAATCGCGGCCGCGCAATCGGCGAAGCCGAACATGCCGGCCTCTTGCGCCATTTGCGCATGGAACACGACTTGCAACAGCAGATCGCCCAGTTCGCCGGGCAATTCGTCCCATGCCTCGCGTTCGATGGCATCGGCGACCTCGTGTGCTTCTTCGATGGTATAGGGCGCGATCGAGGCGAAATCCTGTTCGATATCCCAAGGGCAGCCCGTGGCCGGGTCGCGCAGCCGTGCCATGATGTCGATCAGCCGCAGGATTTCGGTCGCGGCATCCTTTTGGGGGCGGGTATCGGCCATGGCTGTCTGTCCTTCGCGTGGGTCCGCTGACGGGACTGCCACAGCGACCGGGTCAAGTCCACCGCGCAGCGCCGCCGCGCTGTCGCGTCCGTGACCGGCGCAGTCCGCGCAGTTTCTTGCCAAGGCCCGCGGCTGCGGATAGGTTGCGCGCCAATTCGAACCCGACCGATCGTTCACTGGCCCGGTCTGACAGCCAAGAGGATATTCCATGTTTGCTACCCCCGCCTATGCTCAGGCCGCCGGTGGCGGCTCTGCCGCCTTTGCCCAGTTCATCCCGCTGATCCTGATTTTCGTGATCATGTATTTCCTGATGATCCGCCCGCAGCAAAAGCGCGTGAAACAGCACCGCGAGATGGTCTCGGCGCTGAAAAAAGGCGATCAGGTGGTCACGCAGGGCGGCCTGATCGGCAAGGTCAGCAGCGTCCGGGACGAGGAACTTGACATCGAGATCGCGTCGGGCGTCAAGGTTCGTGTCGTGCGCGGTACCATCTCGCAGGTGATCACCGTGACCACGCCGGTCGCCGCCAACAAGTGAGGGCTTGACGCCAGATGCTTCAGATCGACCGCTGGAAGCGAATCCTGATCATCGGGATCTGTGTGCTGGGGCTGGCCTATGCCATGCCCAACCTGTTCTATAAGCGGGTCGAGGCGCATAACGACGCCATCGCGTCGATCGAGAGGACCGGCGCCACCACCCCCGAGGCCCAGGCGGCCCGCGCCGGATGGCCGGGCTGGCTGCCAAACGGGCTGATCAATCTGGGTCTGGATCTGCGCGGCGGCGCGCAACTGCTGGCCGAGGTGCAGGTGGCCGAGGTGTACAAGGCGCGCATGGATTCGCTGTGGCCCGAACTGCGCCGCGCGCTGTCGGACGAACGCGCCACGATCGGCCCGATCCGCCGCCTTCAATCGCCCGACGGCACACTGAAGATCGAGATCGGCAATCCCGACCAGATGGCCCGCGCAGTGGAAATCGCGCGCGGCTTTTCCAACCCCGTCGCCACGCTGACCGGTGCCGGACAGTCCAGCCTTGCCATCGCCACCGATCGCGCGGCGCTGACCATCCAGTTGTCGGATGCCGAAAAGGCCGTTACCGATGACCGCACCATTCAGCAAAGCCTTGAGATCATCCGCCGTCGCGTGGATGAGGTCGGCACGCGCGAACCCACGATCATCCGTCAGGGCGAGGACCGGATCCTGATCCAGGTGCCCGGCCTCGGTTCGGCCGAGGAACTGAAGGGGCTGATCGGCACCACCGCCAAGCTGACCTTCAACACTGTGGTCGCAACCGGCGCGAACCCCGATGCCCGCACCGAGGCGGGGCAGGTGGTTCTGCCCGCGACCGACCAGCAGGGCGTCTATTACACCATCGACGAAACGCCGGTCGTCACCGGCGAGGAACTGACCGACGCGCTGCCCTCGACCGACCAGAACGGCATGCCCGCCGTGAGTTTCCGCTTTAACCCCACAGGGGCGCGGAAATTCGGGGCCTATACATCGGCCAATGTCGGCCAGCCCTTTGCCATCGTTCTGGACAATGCGGTGATTTCCGCCCCGGTCATCCGGCAGGCCATCACCACCGGCTCGGGCGAGATTTCCGGCTCGATGGATTTCGCCGAGGCGAACCGGCTGGCCGTGCTGCTGCGCGCGGGTGCGCTGCCTGCCAATCTCAGCTTCCTTGAAGAACGCACCATCGGCCCGGAACTGGGGCAGGACAGCATCGACGCGGGCCGTCTGGCTTCGGTCGTGGGCTTTGTCGCGGTGGTCATGCTGATGGTCATGTCCTATGGTCTGTTCGGCATCTTTGCCTCGCTGGCGCTGACGATCAACATGGGCCTGATCTTTGGCGTGCTGTCGATGATCGGCGCGACGCTGACCCTGCCGGGGATCGCGGGGATCGTTCTGACCATCGGCATGGCGGTCGATGCGAATGTGCTGGTATTCGAACGCATCCGCGAGGAACTGAAGACCGCGCGCGGCCCGGCCCGTGCCATCGAACTGGGCTATGACCGGGCAATGTCGGCCATTGTGGACGCCAATATCACCACGCTGATCATCGCGGCGATCCTGTTCGTGATGGGCTCGGGGCCGGTCAAGGGCTTTGCGGTGACGCTGACCATCGGGATCGTCACATCGGTCTTTACCGCCCTTTACGTGACACGCCTGATGACGGTCATTTGGTTCGAACGCGCCCGCCCGCGCCAGATCGAGGTGTAACATGGCTTTCCGTCTGAAACTTGTCCCCGACAACACTGCAATCGACTTTTTTCGCTGGCAGTTGCTGACCTTCGGGATTTCCTCTCTGCTGGCGGTGTTGTCGGTCGTGGCGCTGTTCATCTTTGGCCTGAATTTCGGCATCGACTTTCGGGGCGGCACCACGATCCGGACCGAGGCGACGCAGGCCGTCGATGTCGGCGCCTACCGTCAGGCGCTGCAACCGCTGAAACTGGGCGATGTCGTCATCTCGCGCGTCAGCGACCCCAGCTTCCGCGCCGATCAGTATGTCGCGCAGGTCCGCATCAGCGCGCAGGACGGCCAGCAATCGGTCACGCCGGAAACCATCGCCGCCGTCGAGGCCGCGCTGAAATCCGTCGATCCCTCGGTTACGTTCCCGTCGGTCGAATCGGTCGGTCCCAAAGTCTCGGGCGAGCTGATCCAGACCGCCGTATATGCGGTTCTGGCTTCGCTGGTGGCGATCTCGATCTATATCTGGCTGCGCTTCGAATGGCAGTTCGCGCTTGGGGCCATGGTCTCGCTTGTCCATGACGTGCTGATCACCATGGGCGTGTTCAGCGTCTTTCAGCTTAAATTCGACCTGACCACCATTGCCGCGCTGCTGACCATCGTGGGCTATTCGATCAACGACACCGTGGTCGTATTTGACCGGTTGCGCGAAAACCTGATGAAATACAAGACGCGGCCCCTGCGCGACCTGATGAACCTCTCGGTGAATGAAACGCTGTCGCGGACGGTCATGACCTCGGGCACGACGCTGGTGGCGCTGATTGCGCTGGTGGTTCTGGGCGGCGACGTGATCCGCGGCTTTGTCTTTGCGATCACCTTCGGGATCCTGATCGGCACCTATTCCTCGGTCTATGTGGCCAAGAACGTGGTGCTGTGGCTGGGGGTCAAGCGCGACTGGTCAAAGAAAAAGGACAATACCTCGCCCTTCTCGGGGGCCGAGGCTCCCTGATGGCGCAGTTGCAGCCAGCGGAATATGCGGGGGGCGTGCCGGTGGATGGCTATGGCCCCGGCTTTTTTCGCGTCGGCGGCAAGGTGTTGGACGGCGCGGTTCTGGTCGATCGCGAGGGTGCGCGGGCATGGGGCGGGCTTCAGGATGACGCCCCGCTGCTGGCGCTGGCTGGCCGGGTCGATGTGCTGTTTCTTGGCATGGGCGAACAGATCGCCCATCCGCCAAAGGCGCTGGTTCAGGCGCTGGAAGCAGCGGGCGTGATGGTCGAGGCGATGGCCTCGCCCACCGCCGCGCGCACCTATAACGTCACCCTGTCCGAGGGGCGCCGCGTCGCCTGCGCGCTGTTGCCGGTATGACCAGCCTGCTGGCCGTCCATGACCTTGCCGTCGCGCGCGGCGGTCTGAGGGCGGTCGAAGGGCTGTCTTTCTCGCTGTCGGCGGGCGAGGCGCTGATTCTGCGCGGCCCCAACGGCATCGGCAAGACGACGCTGCTGCGCACGGTGGCCGGGCTGCAATCGCCGGTCGCGGGCCACATCGACATGGCCGGGGACGCGGTGGCCTATGCCGCCCATGCCGACGGGCTGAAAGCCGCGCTGACCGTGACCGAAAACCTGCGCTTCTGGGCCTCGGTCTTTGGCGGAGGCGCGGTCGGGGCGGCGCTGGTGGCCATGGATTTGCAGGCGCTGGCCGGGCGTCCGGCGGCGGCGCTGTCCGCCGGTCAGAAACGCCGGCTGGGGCTGGCGCGCCTGCTGGTGACGGGCCGACCGCTTTGGGTGCTGGATGAACCGACCGTGTCGCTGGACACGGCTTCGGTCGAACGTTTTGCCGGGGCGGTGCGTCACCATCTGGCGGGGGGCGGGGCGGCCCTGATGGCTACCCATATCGACCTTGGTCTGGACGATGTGGCCCGCGTGCTGGACCTGACCTCGTTCCGGGCCAACCCCACCGCGACCGCGAAGCCCCACAGCTTCAACGAGGCCTTCGCATGACCCGCGCGGCCCCCGCCCGCTGCCCCCGCCCGACGCATGGCGTCGGGCAGCGCCCGGCCATCCGGTTGCGTCAGCCGGGTGCAAAGGGCAGGGCGGGCCACAGGCGCGGCACCGGGCGCTTCCCCTCCGCCGGCAGCGCAGCGCCGGCAATTTCGGCGAGGCGTGCATGCTGGCGCTGCTGACCCGCGATCTGATCCTTGCCACACGGGCGGGCGGCGGTTTCGGCCTTGCCGTGGCCTTTTTCCTGATCCTCTGCGCGCTCGTCCCCTTTGGCGTCGGACCGGAAACCAGTGCGCTCAGGCCCATTGCGCCGGGGATCCTGTGGGTGGGGGCGTTGCTGTCCTGCCTTCTGTCGCTGGACCGCATCTTTGCGCTGGATCACGAGGATGGCAGCCTCGACCTGCTGGCCACTGCGCCGATTCCGCTGGAGGGCGTGGTGGCGGTCAAGGCCCTCGCACATTGGATCACCACCGGTCTGCCGCTGATTGCCGTTGCGCCGCTGTTCGGCGTCCTTCTGCATCTGCCCGGTGCGGCGATGCCCTGGCTGATCGTCTCACTGCTGATCGGCACGCCGGCCCTGTCGATGCTTGGGGCCTTTGGCGCAGCAATCACCGTAGGGTTACGGCGGGGCGGGCTTCTCTTGTCGCTGCTGGTCCTGCCGCTTTATATTCCCACCCTGATCTTCGGGACCGAGATCATCCGCCGCGGGACCGAGGGCGGCAATCCGGCCAGTCCGATCCTGTTTCTGGCCGGAATCACCGCCGGAGTGATTGCTCTGGTACCATTTGCCGCAGCCGCCGCCTTGCGCGTGAACCTGCGATGATGTGACTTGAGCCCGTGCCAAGCCGCCGCTAGGGGAAACACATGTCGATCTGGGAATACGCAAACCCCGTCAAGTTCATGCGCATATCCGGCGCGATCCTGCCCTGGGTGGTGGCGGGGGCTGTGGCCTGTACGCTTGGCGGGCTGGTCTGGGGCTTTCTGACCCCCGAGGACTATAAGCAGGGCTCGACCGTCAAGATCATCTTCCTGCATGTGCCCGCCGCGATGATGGCGATGAATATCTGGATCATGATGCTGGTCGCTTCGCTGATCTGGATCATCCGCCGCCACCATGTCAGTGCGCTGGCCGCCCGTGCCGCCGCCCCTGTCGGCGCGGTGATGACGCTGATCGCGCTGGCCACCGGCGCGATCTGGGGGCAGCCGATGTGGAACACATGGTGGGAATGGGATCCGCGCCTGACCAGCTTTCTGATTCTGTTGCTGTTCTATGTCGGCTACATGGCGCTGTGGTCGGCCATCGACGACCCCGACAGCGCCGCCGACCTGACCGGGGTGCTGTGTCTTGTCGGTTCGGTCTTTGCGCTTTTGTCGCGCTATGCGGTGCTGTTCTGGAACCAGGGCCTGCATCAGGGTGCCAGCCTGTCCGTCGCACCGGGCGAAAGGATGAGTGCGGTCTATCGCTATCCGCTATACCTGTCGATGCTGGGCTTTTTCCTGCTGTTTCTGGCGCTGCTGCTGATCCGCACCCGGACCGAGATCCGCCGCCGCCGTCTGGCCGCGTTGCAGGCAAGGGAGATGCGGGCATGATCGAACTGGGCAAATACGCGGGCACGGTCCTGACCGCCTATGGCATTTCGGCCTTGCTGCTGATCGGCATCGTCTGGCAAAGCATCGCGGCGAATGCCCGCGCCCGCCGCGATCTGGAAGAACAGGAAAAACATGGCTAGAATCACGCCGCTTGTCGCCTTGCCTCCGCTGGTTTTTGCCGCGATGGCGGGACTGTTTCTGTGGGGCATGGGCCGCGACGATCCCAATGCGCTGCCCTCGACCATGATCGGGCGCGAAGCACCGGCACTGCCCGCGACCACGCTGCCCGGCAAGACGCAACTGACCAGCGACCTGCTGCGCCAGCCCGGCGTCAAGCTGGTGAATTTCTGGGCAAGCTGGTGTCCTCCTTGCCGGGCCGAACATCCGACCCTGACGCAATTGTCGCAGCAGTTGCCGGTCTATGGTGTCGATCTGAAGGATACCGACGTCAACGCCATGGGCTTTCTGGGTGAACATGGCGATCCGTTTCATGCGCTGGCCACCGATCCCCGAGGCCGCACCGCGATCGACTGGGGCGTGACCGCGCCACCCGAGACCTTTATCATCGACGGCGAGGGCAGGGTGCTGTACCGCCATGCCGGGCCCCTTGTGCGCGAAGATTATACCAACCGCTTCCTGCCGCAGCTTGAAAAAGCGCTTGCCGGGGCGCAGTAATCCACAAAGCTTGCGCGTGCTGCGCCAAGACGACAGACTGCCCCCATTGTTCAGGATTTTTGGGGGGAAAGCCATGTCACGGATAAATCTGGCGGTTCTGCTTCTGGGGGGAGGCATTGCGCTGTCAGCCCATGCGCAACAGGCAGCCGACGAGACTGCGCCCGAGGCGGCGACCACGGCGCAGGAATTTCAGGGACTGGGCGAGGCAGCGCGGGCCGCGATGGCCGAAAAGGCTGCGGGCAGGCCGGTCACTGCGCAGCACTGGATGGTCGCGGCGGCCAACCCTCTGGCGGTCGAGGCCGGCGGTGCCGTGCTTGAAGCGGGTGGCAGCGCCGCAGATGCGATGATTGCGGTCCAGACCGTTCTGGGGCTGGTCGAGCCGCAAAGCTCGGGTCTGGGGGGCGGGGCATTTCTGGTCTGGTACGATGCCGCCACGGGCCTGATCACCACGCTGGACGGTCGCGAAACCGCGCCTGCCGCCGCAGCCCCGACGCTGTTTCAGGATGAAAACGGTCAGCCGCTGGAATTTATGTCGGCGGTCGTGGGCGGGCGCTCGGTCGGGGTGCCTGGAACACCCGCGCTGCTGGAAGAGGCGCATCGTCGCTGGGGCAGGGCGAACTGGGCGGGGCTGTTCGGCCCCGCCATTGCGCTGGCCGAGAACGGATTTGCCGTCTCTCCCCGGCTGGCCGAACTGGTCGCGGGCGAGGGGCAGGATTTGCAGGCCGATCCCGCCACGGCGGCCTATTTCTTTCCCGGCGGCCAGCCCGTCGCGGCGGGCGCGACGCTGACCAACCCGGCCTATGCCGATGTGCTGCGCCGTCTTGCTGCGCAGGGCAGCCGCGCCTTTTATGAGGGCGAGATCGCGCAGGATATCGTCGCGGCGGTGCGCGGGGCGGTCTGGAATCCCGGCGTGTTGAGCATGCAGGATATGGCCTCCTATCGCGTTGTCGAACGCCCGCCGGTCTGTGTCGAATACCGCGCGCATGATGTCTGCGGCATGGGGCCGCCCTCGTCCGGCGGGCTGACGGTCGGGCAGATACTGGGGATGCTGCGAGGCTATGATCTGGCGTCGCTTGGGGCAGAAAACCCCGAAAGCTGGCGGCTGATTGGTGACGCCTCGCGTCTGGCCTTTGCCGACCGGGGGCGGTACATGGCCGACAGCGATTTCGTGCCCATGCCGACCGAAGGGCTGATCACGCCCGATTATCTGGCCGGACGGGGCAAACTGCTGGCGGGCGACGATGCCCTGCCCGAGGTCAGCGCCGGTTCGCCAGGCTGGAGCCATGCGCTGCTGTGGGGGCAGGACAGTGCGCTGGAACTGCCCTCGACCTCGCATATCTCGATCGTGGATGCCGACGGAAACGTGCTGTCGATGACCACCACCATCGAGAACGGCTTTGGCGCGCGGCTGATGAGCCATGGCTTTCTGCTGAACAACGAACTGACCGATTTTTCCTTCGAGACCCATGACGATGCGGGCTATCCCATCGCCAACCGGGTCGAGCCGGGCAAGCGCCCGCGCTCGTCCATGGCACCCAGCATCGTGCTGAAGGATGGCAAGCCGGTGCTGGTCACGGGTTCGCCTGGCGGCAGCCGGATCATCGGCTATGTC
Organism: Paracoccus sp. (in: a-proteobacteria); assembly: GCF_047973135.1. Classification (GTDB taxonomy): domain Bacteria; phylum Pseudomonadota; class Alphaproteobacteria; order Rhodobacterales; family Rhodobacteraceae; genus Paracoccus. The sequence goes on along the minus strand of NZ_JBKEBL010000028.1, from coordinate 23,783 downwards.
GCGCAGTCGATTATCGGTTATCTGGATTGGGGGCTGGATGTGCAGCAGGCCGTGGCGCAACCGCATCTGGTGAACCGCTTTGGCACCATGGATATAGAGGCGGGAACCACGGTCGAATCCATGTCGCAGGCACTGACCGATATGGGCTTTGAGGTGAACGCGCGCGAGCTGAACTCGGGCTTGCATGCCATCGCGATCACGGCTGACGGTCTTGAGGGCGGGGCCGATCCGCGACGCGAGGGGATCGCGATGGGGAAGTAGGGCAATGATGGCCGGGGCAGGCGGGAACTTTTGTCTTATCCGGCAGTTACATAAATTTGCACAAATTCCGCCGCAGCTTTGCTATTCTTGCGGCGGGAGGAATCATGTCTCGGAAGTCGCATGCGGAATTTGTGGCAGAGCAGTCGCAATCGGCCAGCGCAGTGTCGGCGGTGGTGTCGTCCTGGCGGCGCTCGATGGAGAAATACGGCCTCGATCCGGCAGACGGGCGGCGCCCTGACAAGCTGACCGAGGCGGCACTGAAAGACCGGCGCGGCGGGACCGGCCTGTTGCTGCATGTCGCGGCCCCCCAACTTGACCAGCTTTTCGCGCTGGTCGGCCTGTCGGGCTGCAATGTGCTTTTGACCGATGCGCAGGGCGTGGTTCTGGCCCATCGCGTCAGGGCTGGCGATGCCGCGCAATTCGATGAATGGGGCCTGTCGGAAGGGTTCGACTGGTCCGAGGCCGCGCAGGGCACGAATGGCATCGGCACCTGTCTGGCCGAAGCGCGGCCCCTGACCATTGATCGCGACGAACATTTCCACACGCGCAACACCGGCATGTCCTGCACCGATGCCCCCGTCTGGGGGCCGGATGGAAGGCTGATCGCGGCGCTGGATGTCAGTTCGGTACGGGCACCCGCTCAGGACGGTCATGCCCGCCTGATCGAGGCGCTGGTCATGCAGACCGCCCGTGCCATCGAGACGCTGCTGTTCCGCGCCAGTTTTCCCAAGGCCCGGATCGTGGTCGCCAGCGACGATTCCCTGCCGCTGGCCGCGCTGATCGCGGTGGATGCCGACGATCTGACCATTGGTGCCACACGCGGCGCACGCAGGCTGCTGGGGCTGGAACGCGAGGGCGCGCTGCGCCCGCGCCCCGCAGGCGACCTGCTGCATCGCGACGACGGGATGCGCGGCTTTGACAAGGGCGAACGGACCGCCATCATGCGGGCACTTGCGCGCAGCGACGGCAATGTCTCGGCGGCGGCGCGGGCGCTGGGGATCGGGCGGGCAACGCTGTACCGGCGCATGGCGCGGCTGGGGCTGGACCAGAAATAGCTGCGGCTGTCTCGGATGTGAGACAGTTTCGCAGGTCATCGCCCCGCTGCCGGTTGTTTCGCTGCCGCTTTGCGCCCAGCTTTTCTTGATCGTCGGCAATGACAGCCGGGCGACATCGAGGAGGAGAAAACACATGGCCAACGATCAGGCTACACAGTTTCAGGGGGGCACAGCCGTCCCCTTTGCCACGCGCTACGACAATTTCATCGGCGGCAAGTGGGTCGCGCCGCGTTCGGGCAAGTATTTCGACAATCTGACGCCGATTACCGGGGCCAGTGTCGGCCAGATCGCGCGTTCGAATGCCGATGATATCGAGGCCGCGCTGGATGCCGCACATGCCGCCAAGGACGCCTGGGGGCAGACCCCGCCAGCCGAACGGTCGAACATGCTGCTTCAGATCGCCGACCGTATGGCCGCAAATCTGGAACGACTGGCCGTCGCCGAGACATGGGACAACGGCAAGCCCATCCGCGAGACCATGGCCGCGGACTTGCCGTTGGCCATCGACCATTTCCGTTACTTCGCCGGGGTGCTGCGCGGGCAGGAAGGTTCGATTTCCGAAATCGACCATGACACCGTGGCCTATCATTTCCACGAACCGCTTGGTGTTGTCGGGCAGATCATCCCGTGGAACTTTCCGATCCTGATGGCCTGCTGGAAGCTGGCCCCGGCATTGGCCGCCGGGAATTGCGTCGTGCTGAAGCCCGCCGAACAGACCCCCGCCGGGATCATGGTGCTGATGGATGTCATCGGCGACATCCTTCCGCCGGGTGTGCTGAACGTGGTCAACGGTTTCGGGCTTGAGGCTGGCAAGCCGCTGGCCTCGAACCCGCGCATCGCCAAGATCGCCTTTACCGGCGAGACGACGACGGGCCGGCTGATCATGCAATACGCATCCGAAAACCTGATCCCCGTCACGCTGGAACTGGGCGGCAAATCCCCGAATATCTTCTTCGAGGATGTCGCGCGCGAGGATGACGATTTCTTCGACAAGGCGCTGGAAGGCTTTGCCATGTTCGCGCTGAATCAGGGCGAGGTCTGCACCTGCCCGTCACGTGCGCTGATCCAGGAATCGATCTATGACCGCTTCATGGAACGCGCCATCAAACGGGTCGAGGCGATCCGGCAGGGCGATCCACGCGTGGCCGACACGATGATCGGGGCACAGGCCTCGGGTGAGCAGCAAGAGAAGATCCTGTCCTATATCGATATCGGCCGGAAAGAGGGGGCCGAACTTCTGACCGGAGGCGAGGCCGCCGATCTGGGCGGGGAACTGTCCAGCGGCTATTACGTCAAGCCGACGATCTTCCGCGGCAACAACAAGATGCGAATCTTCCAGGAGGAAATCTTCGGTCCGGTGCTGGCCGTCACCACCTTCAAGACCCGCGACGAGGCGATGGAGATCGCCAATGACACGCTTTACGGTCTTGGCGCCGGTGTCTGGAGCCGCGACGCCAACACCTGCTATCGCTTTGGCCGGGGGATCAAGGCGGGCCGCGTCTGGACCAACTGCTATCACGCCTATCCGGCCCACGCGGCCTTTGGCGGCTACAAACAGTCGGGCATCGGGCGCGAGACCCACAAGATGATGCTGGATCATTATCAGCAGACCAAGAACATGCTGGTCAGCTATAGCCCGAAAAAGCTGGGCTTCTTCTGATCAGGACAATTGCAGGGGCCGCCACTGCGGCCCCTTTCCCGCCCGAGACGCGCCATTCGAGCGAAGGGCAACGGCGGCACTGTCGTCGGCTTGACAAAGCCCGACGCGCTTAAAGTGATCATGTTCTATGGCTATAACCTTTTGATTTAACGCTGATGTTTCGCAGATTTTGCGATCAAGGCCAGCTTCCTTCAGCTATACCTGCCCCCTGACCGCAATCCGCGCGGAGGATCGGCTGAGGTGCAGCGGGGTCGCGCAGCTCGTCTGATACTGCCGACCCGGACAACCGGCCATTCAGGAAAATCGGCATTGCCAGCGGGGGCGGTGGATCACCGGACAAGCCTTTTTGCGCAACGGTCGGAGGTCGGACTGACCACGCGCCAGCCGATTCCGGAACCGACTGTCCGTTTCGGCACGGTCAGGGCGAACGGATAGGGGCGCATGCAACCCCTTGTCGTCTGAAGGTATGTGATCGATAACAGTGCCGTCTTTTCAGCATATTTCCTTCGTTCGCAGTTTCAGCGGTAGCGCCGTCACGGGCCACGGCCCGGAACATTTTCGGAGGCAAGACCATGAAACCTATCCCGTTCGGCGCATTCACAGCGCTGCCATGCCGGATCAGATCTGTCAGGATGGCGGCGGACCGATGACCGGCAAGCTTTCGGACAGAATTTATGACGCGCTGATCGTCGGATCGGGCGCCTCGGGCATGTTCGCCGCCAGCGAGCTGACCGCGCAGGGCCTTGATGTGCTGATGCTTGAGGCCGGGCCGGCCCTGCAGGCACGGGATTTTGACCCGGCGCTGAAATCCGGCGCGAAAGCCGGGCTGAATGTCTCTGCCCGCGCCATGACCATGCTGCGCGGCCAGCCGATCCAGTCGCGTGCGGTGTTCTATCGCCGTTGGCAGGCGCATTTCTTTGTCAATGACCGTCGCAACCCCTATACCGCGCCCAGAGACGCGCCCTATCTGTGGATCCGGGGGCGGCAGCGCGGCGGGCGGCTGCACAGTTTCGGGCGGGTGCTGATGCGCTGGTCCGACGCGGAATTTCAAAGCCGAACCCTGCGCGGCTTTGGCTGCGACTGGCCGATCCGCTATGCCGATCTTGCCCCCTATTATGACGAGGTCGAAACCGCGCTTGAGGTGCAGGGCAACCGCGACAGGGTCGCCAGCATGCCCGATGGCGTCTATGCGCGCCCCTCGGGGCTGACCCCGGCCGAGGCGCTGTTCAAGGCGCGGGTCGAGGCGGCGCGACCCGGACAGCGCGTCGTCGCGTGGCGCTATGTCGCGCCCGACCCCGAGCGACTGCACCGCCCGTTGCGAAACGCGCTTGCCACGGGCCGGCTGACCCTGCTGAACGGAGCGGCGGCCTGCAAGGTTCTGACCGACCCGCGAAATGGACGGGCAACCGGCGTCGCCTTCACCGAAGCCTCAAGCGGAATCATCCGGCTCGCGCGGGCGCGGGCAGTGGTGCTGTGCGCCTCGTCGATCGAATCGGTCCGGCTGCTGCTGAATTCCCGTGGCGTCCGGCACCCCGACGGGATCGGTAACAGTCACGACCAGCTTGGCCGGTATTTCCAGGACCAGCTTCCTCTGGTCGCACAGGGCGAATTTCCAGAGGCCAGCGGCAGCTTTGCCGACCCGCTGGCCCCGCGTGATCCCTTTTACGATACGACCGGCGGCATCTTTATTCCGCGCAGCGACGGGCACGACTTCGCCTTTCAGGGGCTGGTCGGACGGGCCGAGGTCCGGGCCGATCAGCCTGCCCGCCTGGCCTTTTTCGGATTTGGCGAAATGCAGCCCGACCCCGGCAACCGCATCACGCTGGACCCGCGCCGCAAGGATGCCTGCGGCATTCCCGTGCCCCATATCCGTTGCAAGATGGGCTGCCGGGATACCCGGAACCTGCACCGGCAATGCCAGACGCTTCAGGACATCGTCGAGACCGCCGGCGGACGTCTGGATTTCATCGGTTCGCCTTTGGGGCTTAGGGAATGGGGGCGCGGTGCCTATTGCCGCGAGGGCCGGCTAAGCCGTTTTCTGTTCCGCCAGATGTTTTGCCGCAGCATGATCATGGGCGCGGCAATTCACGAAAGCGGCGGGGCCAGAATGGGCATATCGCCAGCAGATTCGGTCCTGAACCCGTGGAACCAGTGCTGGGACGCGCCGAATCTGCTGGTCACGGATGCCAGCGCCTTTGCCGGGGGCGGAGTGACGGGAACGACGCTGACCCTGATGGCCCTGACCCTGCGCGCCTGCCGACATCTGGCGGCAGAGATGGCGGCAGGGCGGGTTTGACGGCAGGCCGCGTCTCCATGCCCTGCCACGGCGCATCAGGTTGAACTTCCGGTAGGCGTCCGGCGTTTACAGTGATGTCACGTCTTGACGAGATTTGCGGCCTTCCAGTTTCCGGTCGGGGCCCCAGGCGATACCGCCCTCGTCGTGCCCCGCGAATAATGCATTGGAGATGTCGCGCCCTGCCCGCAATGGGCGCGACTGGCACCACATGCTGAAGCTTTGCGGTCTGGCCCTTGCGCGCGTCGTGGATCATGATGGCGTCGTGGATCCCCGTCACCCAAATGATTGGCGGCTTCCGGGCATGAAGGGCAGCATCGCCGATGCAGGTCTGCATGGTCTCCGGGCGCGTCATGCGGTCCATTAGCCGATCAAAGGCAGAAGTCGCAACTGCCAGCGCGCGGCGCAGCCGTTCGGCTTTGTTCGCGGCGTGATTGAATGCGTGCGACATGGCCAGTGTCGGGCGTTCCGTCCTGCTCATTCCGCGCGCGGTCCTGAAGTCCTCGATCAGCGCCCGCGATCCGCGCATCTTTTGCAGACTGCCCGGTTCGGTATGCACGCCGTCAGCAAAGCGGCCAGTGACCGTCCGCATGTTTTTCTGCGTGTCGGAGTAATGGTCAACCGCCTTGATGTCAGTTGCGTTTCCATGCGTTTGGCTGCCATGGCTGCGCCCTTGTCGATAATCCGGGATACCGATAACATTGATGGCATGGAAACCCTTGCGATCACCTTTTCCGTCTTGATGATTGCCGCCGCCATCGCGGCGACGATCCTTGTCGGGATGTTTGCCGGGGGCCTCTGGGGAGCGCTGGCATTCGCAGCAGTTCTGGTCGCGACATACCGCGCGCTGACGCGTCAAAGCGGCTCGCTGCGGCCCATGTGCCGCAGCCAATTGAACGCCTTTCAGCGCCCGCTTGCCACAAAGAGACCTGAGGATTGAACCGGCCAGGCTTGGCCAGACATCCGGCACGATCTGCGATTAACAGGCCGCTGAAAAGCCGGTGTGATCGTCGAGTGACCGTGTCTTGCGGTTGATGCCGTGATGTTTTCCCTGCGCCGGCAGTCCGTCCTTTACTGCTATTGAATTGATCGAGACATCTGCCACCATTTATGCGACACGGGAATGATGCGCAAACGAGATCCTTTTCATGTCACGCCCGAGGACCGGAAACGCCTTGAGGGCATCGTCTCCCGCCCCGCCCCTCCACGCCGCAGCGGCATGTCTGGCGTTGCCGGATCGTTCTTCTCGGTGCCGAGGGCTTGGGAACGACGGCAATCGGTGCGGCCAGCGGCACGTCGAATACAACCGTCTGGCGCTGGCAGGCGCGGTTTCTGGCCGAGGGCGTTGATGGGTTGCTGCGCGAGAAGACCCGCCCGCCCGAGACGCCGAAAACCGGGAACGCCGATAACCGGGGCAGGCAAGGTGGCGGAGCTGATCCGTCTGACGCAGTCCCCGCCGCCGCACGCGGCGACCTCCGCCTCCTGGCTCAACGCCGTCGAGGGCTTCTTTGCCAAGCTGACGCGGCGGCGTCTCAAACGCGGGGTGTTCCGCTCTGTCGCCGAACTGGAGGATGCCATCACCCGTTTCATCGCCGAGCACAACGAAACCGAAGCAAAGCCCTTCGTCTGGCGGGCCAATCCGGACGATACCATCGCTGCAAGAAACCGAGGGTTCCAAATGTTGGATTCAATCCACTATAGCTGACGGAAGCCGATTTGATCAACAAATAGGCAAAGGATCAGCGTAGAATCAAATGGTTATATCCTGACAACACAATCAAAGGAAAGTCGTCATTCTATAGGCCCGCGCCCATGCGTCGGATCGGTCATGCATGTCACGCATGGGCCGCGACCTTGCCCAGATAGCTGTGGTGCAGGGTCGGATCATTGCGCAAATCCTCGCCGGAACCTTCGGCGCTGACACGCCCGACCGCCAGCACATAGCCGTAATCGGCAAGCTTCAGCGCGGCATCGGCGTGCTGCTCTACCAGCAGAATGGTCAGGCCATCATCGCGCAGGCGATCCAGGATCTCGAAAATCTTGTCCACCACCATGGGCGCAAGGCCAAGGCTCGGTTCGTCCAACATCAAGAGCTTCGGCTCGGCCATCAAGGCGCGCGAAACCGCGACCATTTGCTGTTCGCCGCCCGACATCGTGCCCGCGCGTTGGGTCAGCCGCTCCTTCATCACCGGAAAGAGATCGAGCACATAGTCCAGCCGTTCCCGATAGCGGGCCGCCGCATCGGGTCGCCGGGCCAGGCGATGGAAGCCCAGCCGCAGATTTTCCTCGACCGTCAGCGGCGCGAAAAGCTGCCTGCCTTCGGGCACCTGCACGATGCCCAGTTCCACCACATCCGCCGGTTTCAGGCGGGTGATGTCGCGATCCTCGAACCAGATGCTTCCCGAATAGGTCGTCACCAGCCTTGAGATGGTATTGATCGTCGTCGATTTTCCGGCGCCATTGGCCCCCACGATCGACACGATCCTGCCCTTGGGTACCGCAAGCGTCACGGCGTCGAGGGCGATGGAGGAATGGTATCCGGCGGTAATCTTGTCAAAGCGTAGCATCTGCGGCCCTCTGTCCGATATAAGCCGCGATCACCTCGCGGTTCTGGCTGACCTCGGCCGGCGTGCCATCGGCGATCTTGGTGCCGTGATCCATGACCACGATCGTGTCGCAGGTGGACATGATGAAGTCGATGTCGTGCTCGACCAGCAGCATGCTCATTCCGCGCTTTTTCAGCAGGGCCAGCATTTCCGCTAGATTGCGGGTTTCGACATCGTTGAGTCCGGCGGCCGGCTCGTCCAGCATCAGCAGTTCGGGGCCTGATGCCAGCGCCCGCGCGATATCCACCAGCCGGATCTGTCCCAGCGTCAGCGCCTCGATCCGCTCGTCCGCCCGGTCGGCCAGGCCGACGAAATCGAGCAGTTTCATGCCGCGCTTGCGGCTTTCCGCTTCGGTCGCGCGACGTCGCGCATTGCCAAGGATCGACGGCACGATCCGGTCCGAAAAGTCCGGATGCATGCCCATCTGCACGTTTTCCAGAACCGTCAGACCGCGGAACAGGCGGACGATCTGGAAGGTGCGGGCCATGCCCATGGGGCTGCGGGTATAGGCCGGCTGCTGGGTGATCCGCGCGCCCTTGAAGTGGATTTCCCCGGAAGTGGGGGGGCGGACGCCCGTGACCAGATCAAAGGTCGTGGACTTGCCCGCGCCATTGGGGCCGATCAGGCCCTTCACCTCGCCGGGCGCGATCATGAACGAGACGTTGTTCACAGCCACCAGCCCGCCGAATCTCTGAACGACGCCGTCCAGTTGCAGCAGCGGAAGCGGCCCGCCGGTCCCTCGCGTGGATGTCATCGGGTTGCTCCGTTGATCTCTTGGCTGCGACTCGGCGCTGCACCCTGGTTTCCGCGCCACCGCTGTCGGTCCTGCCGTTCGATCAGGCCCGACAGGCCGTGCGGAAGGAACAGCAGGAAGACAAGTATGAACACGCCATAGATCACCGTTTCCAGCTCGCCGAAGCCGGTCAGGAATTGAGGCAGCAGGACCACGATCACCGATCCGATGATGGGTCCGAACCGTGTTCCGAGGCCCCCCATCACCGATATGGTCAGAACCGACACCAGGACGTGGAATTCGGACAGCGAAGGGTCAACCCGCAGTGACGTCAGGCCGAAACAGATGCCTGCAACTGCGGCGATGACCGCCGACAGCACCAGAATGCGCAGCTTCAGCCGGATGACCCTCACGCCAAGCGCCTGCGCGGCGGTTTCATCGTCGCGGATCGCCTGCATGGCGCGGCCGATATGCGACCGGGCGAGGAAATCGTGCAGCAGCAGGACGCAGACCGCCATGCCGAGAACGACATAGTAGAGGCCGGTCCGGCCGATATCCTCGCCGCCCCATTGCAGGGGCGGCACCGCAACGCCGCTCTGCCCGCCGGTGAAGCCGATCCAGCGGTTCGCCACGCCATTCTCGATCAGCATGAAGGCCAGCGTGGCCATGGCCAGGTAATGCGTCCGCAGGCGCAGGAACGGCAGGGCGACCAGCAAGGCGATCACCGCCACGATGGCAAGCGCGCCGAACAGGGCCAGGATTGCGGGCCAGCCGGCCATGGATTGCAGCATCGCATAGCCGTAGGCGCCGATCGAATAGAATGCTGGCAGACCCATCGAGATCTGGCCGGAAAACCCGTATTGCAGGTTGAAGCCCATGCAGAGGATCGCGTAGATCCAGACCAGCATTGCCAGCCGGACATGGAAGCCGCTGCTTAGCAGCAGGGGGACCACTGCCCCGATCACGATCAGGAAAATGACCGGCAGCAGGGACGGCGCTTTTGGGGCCTCGGGAATGCTCTGTTCGCTCATCTCAACGCCGCTCCGCCTCGTAATCGCCCAGCAAGCCGTAGGGCCGAACGATCAGCACCAGAAGAATCACGACGAAGATGGCGGGTTCGGCGTAAAGCGAGGTTCCGAACCCCGCCATCAGCGCCTCCATCATCCCGATGGCAAGCCCGCCGGCGGCTGCGGCGAAGGGGGAACCCAGCCCGCCGAGAATCGCGGCCATGAAGCCCTTCACCGTCAGCAGCAGGCCCATGCCGACGCTGGCGCCCAGCAGCGGGCCGACCATCAGGCCGGCCATGCCCGAAATGGCGGCGGAATAGACGAAGGTGAACTGGACGATCCGTTCCGAGCGGATGCCCATGAGAAGCGATACCTTGGGATCGACCCCGGTTGCCCGGACCGAAAGGCCAAAGCGGGTCCGATAGAGGATATACCAGGTCAGCAGCAGGAAGACGGCAAACATCGCGATCAGCGAAAGCTGCTGAAGGTTGGTGATGACGAAGCCGAACTTCAGCGGCACCAGCGGCAGCAGCGGCGGAACGAATTGCTGATCCGGCCCCCAGGCCAGAAACGAGACCCCGTAGATGATGATCGCGCCCGCGAGCGTGCCGATCATGATGGTCATGGGTTCGGCCCGGCGCTTCATCATTGGGCGGTAGATACCATAGTCGACACCCAGAGCCACGACCGCCACCAGCGCGAGGATGCCGGGCACCGCGACCTGCCAGGGCAAGGCCAGCGTGACCAGAAACAGCACCGCGCTCATCGCCCCGAGCATCACGAACTCGCCTTGGGCGAAATTGATGACGCGCGAGGCGCCATAGATGACCGAAAGGGACAGGGCGATAAGCCCGTAGACGCTGCCGTTGGTCAGGCCAGCCAGCAGAAGATAGCTGAGTTTCATCAACATGGGCGGACTCCGATCTCTACCAGGGTCAACGGTCCGGCGGCGGGCACGGCCGCGCGCCAGCCGCCGTCGATCTCATTCAGCAAGCTTCGAGATATCTGCGGGAACGAGGTCTTGGCCGTCATTGGCGACCTCGACAATGACAAAGAAGCCGCCATCCGGCGGGCCGTGATGAGCCGCCGCAAAGTTGTAGCTGACACCCTTTTGACCCTGCAGGCCGGCAAAGCTGCCCAGCCGCCGGGTCGCCTCGATGATCGCATCGCGCGCGCCCTGAAGGTCGCCGGCCTGGATCTTTTCCTGGACCATGGCGTCTTTCAGGATATCGACCAGAAGCGTCCCGGCATCGTGCCCCTGGGGCGGCGAGGGCGACAACGCAAGCGGACCGAACTTTGCGGTGTAGTCATCGAAGAACGCCGTCACGTCCTCGCGCGAGGGATCGACCGATGACGGGACCATGACGCCGTTACCTGCATTGGCCGCCAGTTCGCGAAACGCCTTCATCAACCCGACGCGCGGCATGATGATCGGCTGGCTCAACCCGAGTTGGCGGATGGTCCGGACGACACGGGCGCCATCGGCGGGATAGGGGTAGATCAGGACGACTTCGGGATCGGACTGCATCACGTTGATCACCTGCGGCGTGACATCGGCTGCGGTGATGTCATAGGTCTGCTGCGTGGTGATCGCGATTCCCTTTTCGCCAAGCGCCTCGATCACCGAGGCCGCGCCCTCGATACCGAACGGAACCGAATTGTTGATGATGGCGACCTTCTTCACGCCCTCTTGGGCCAGGGCTTCGGCCACCGCGATCGCATCCTGCGTCACCTTGGGGCCGAAGCGGAACTGATACTGCGCATCGTCGGTCAGGCCCGGCGAGGCGGCAGAGAGGATATAAAGCGGGATCCGGTTCTGGTTGGCAACCGTCACCAGCGAGTTCGCGACCGCCGACGGGCTGCCGCCGATGATGATCAGCGCCTTGTCGTCCTCGGCGCAGCGCGTTCCGAAATTGGCGGCAAGCTGCGGGTCGGTCTTGCTGTCATAAGTGACAAGCCGGATCTGCTGACCATTGACGCCGCCCGCGGCATTGACTGGCTCAAGCACCATGTTCAGGCCATTAAGACTTTCGATGCCGGTATCGGCCGCCGAGCCCGAGCGGTCATCGACATCGCAGACCACGAGGTCGAGGGGCGCGGCATAGGCCTGGCCGGCGCCCAGTGCAACCGCAAGGGCCAGTCCGCAGGCGGAGTGTCTCAGCTTTCCCATCATGTTCCTCCCGTTGGATTCCGGGACGTCTCCCGCGTCCCGGTCGATAATTTTAACAGGTACCATTCGGTATGACTGCTTTCAATACGTTACATTACTATTTTGTTGCGAACAAGAAAAATCACATCTTCCGCCGAGGATACCGGCCGGTCCGGAAAAGGGGCGATGGGCGGGGATGAAGACCGGACCGGTCGTCAGGAAGATCCGCGATCCGGCGCGGCGCGCGACCGGCAGCGGTCCGCGCACCGGCCCTGCAATGGAATGTCCTTCCCGCCCTGTCGGCGGCAGGGCGGGATCAATGCACCATTTCGGTGATTATCTGGATGATCTCGACATAGCTCTTGAACAGGAAATAGCTTGCCGCAAGAATCAGGGGCGCAGGGACCAGCGCCCACCAGCCCAGCCCGGCAGGGACCAGGCAGAGGAACAACCCGGTGATCGCAAAGGCCATGGCTGCGGCACCAAGCCGCCCCAGCCTCAGGATCAGGCGCAAGGCCGGGAAACGCTCCATGTCCGGCCTCAGAGGTTGCTCTGCAGGGTGCTCAGCAGCGACCGCAGGCCACCCTTGCGCGGCGCAGGCTGCGTCTCGCGGGGATCGACCGCCAGTTCGGGAACGCCGCGGCAACCGGGGATACAGGCCTTGTCCTCGCGCATCTGTTCCTCGCGGGCCATATCCTCCTTTTCCGAGATCAGCATCTGGCGATTCTCGGAACGGAAATCGTCGAGGCCGATCAGCGCCGCGCCAAGCGCGCCCGCGATCTGGGGACGATCAGGCAAAATCAGCGGCATTTCCAAGGCCTGCTCGATATAGTGGACCGCCGCCGGGTTGCGCGCCACGCCTCCGGTCATGACGACCGGGCCCTTTTTCCCGACCCGACCGACCAGACCCAGCGTCCGCGCCGCGATTGCGACATGAACCGCGCCCATGACATCGGATTTGGGATGCCCCTCCGCCAGCAGGGAAATCACCTCGGTCTCGGCAAAGGTCGCGCACATCGACGAAATCTTCAGCTTTTCCTGGGCCTCCAGCGCCAGATCGCCAAGATCGTCGAGATCCACCTCGACCGCCCGTGCCAGGACTTCGAGAAACTTGCCGGTGCCGGCTGCGCAACGGTCGTTCATGGCGAATTGCGCCACCAGGCCGTTTCCGTCCACCGCGATCACCTTGCTGTCCTGCCCGCCGATATCGATGACCAGCCGGGCACCGGGCACCATGGCGACGGCACCGCGGGCGTGGCAGGTGATCTCGGTATAGTTCTTGTCAGCATTGTCGAGCATGCGCCGACCGTATCCGGTTGACACCGTGCGCCCCATGTCCTCCTGGGCAAGCCCGGCCTGATCAAGCGCGCTGGCGATCGATGCCTTGACGCCATCGCCCGAGACCGCGCCCATATGCGCCACGGACTGCGCCACCAGCCGGCCCTCCAGATCGAGGATCACGGTCTTGGCGGTGGTAGAGCCGAAGTCGACCCCCATGACAAAGCGTTTCATGTTCCGTTCCTCCTTTCGCGTGGCTAGGCGGCACCCGCCATGCGCCGCGAGTCGATTGCCTCCAGCATGGCCTCGACGCGACTGTTCAGAATCTCGTCCTTGTAGAAGCTTTCGTCGGTCACATCGCCCTCGAACATCGAGACCGGGATACCCAGTTCCGTCTGCGCGGTTTCGGCGATCAGGAATTGCGGGTTCGTGAAGGCCCGGCAGGTGCGTGAGGCATGGATCACCATGCCGTCGACCTGGAACTTGCGGCACAGATCCATGATCAGCCTGATCAGGATGGGAGAAGCGTGATTGTTCGGGCAGATCAGGAAATTCTGCGCCATGCCCCGCAGCGGTGCATTGGGGTCGATCAGCCCGGGCTCCTGCCAGAACGCCATGTGGGTATAGCGCCCGGCAATCACGGCTGCGTCGTAATTGGCGAATTTGTTGGCCAGCCAGCCGACCTTGTTCCAGTTCATGATCCCGTCGAAGAACAGCCGGTACTTTTCGTCCGGGACGCAGCCCTCGCCGCTGGCGACACGGCCCTTCACCTCGTCGAGCACGGTCTCGAAATAGTCCTTCACCCCGGCCACCGGCAGGTTGTTGATGGGGGCAATCGAGACGACCCAGTCGAAAAAGCTCGCGGGCGCGGGCTGCGCGGTGCAAAGCTCCATCGCCTCCAGACGCAGTTCCGAGGCGCGTTTGATGTCGGCCATCAGCGCATAGAGACGGTCCCACGGATAGGGCTTGCCGGTCTGCTCCTCGATGAACCTGATCATGTCGTGAAGCTGGCGCGTCACGTAGTCCGAGGTCTCTTCCCATTCCTGCCCCTGGAGATAGGCGGCATCGGGCTTCGAGCCCCAGATCCACGGGATCGAGACGTTGAAGATGGGAACCTTCTTGCCGAAGACCCGGCTGGTCATCTCGTCCCACTGCTGGCCGGTCGAGCAATAGGCATAGGCCGAGATGATCATGTCCGGCTCGGGCAGTTTCCAGGTCAGGTCGTCGTCATCCGGCACCGCCGCGCCGTTGTCGCCCTTCAGCCGCTGGTTGGAGACCGCGCAGCCGAGATGCGTCCGGGCGTAGGAGCAAAGTTCGCGCATGTAGCCGCGTTCCTCGGCCACCTGCTGCGCCTTCACCTCTTGGTGGCGGGCGGCGAGCATGGCCGAATAGGCCTCGCCATGCACCCAGCAGATGTCGGCGGCTTCGAGGAAGGGGTTTATGGCCGATCCCTCGTACCAGCAGATCAGCTTGCCCTCTTTCTTGGCGCGCCAGACCATTTCCCAGTAATCGTTGACGAGCTTGCCCGCGATCCGGGTCGATTTCAGCTTGTTGGCTTTCTTGCCTTCGGTCGGCTGCACGGCGATGTTCATGACATGTCTCCTGTTCTCGCGGTATGGCTCAGGCGGCTTCGCGGCGCTTGACGATTTCGACGAAGGTTTCGACCCGGGTCTTGAGGCTTTCCAGCGCCATGCCCTCATGCTCGGTCTCGATCAGCAGATGCGGCATCCCGGCCTTTTCGAAGGCCTCCTTGACCTCGGGGTAATAATACATGTGCGGTTCGCAGAACTTGGCCATCAGCACGATCATGCCGGCGGCTTGCTCCTCGCGCATGGCGTTCAGCAGATAGGCGTCCCAGTCGACATTGTTCTGGACGCGGGTAGGGCAGGGCACGCCGGTATTGCGGTCGAGATACCAGCGGGCCAGACTGGCAATCGGGTTTGCGCCCTGGGGCACGTCGGTCGAGATGTAGCGCAAGCCGTGATAGAGATCGTCGCCGACGATGGTGACTCCGCATTCCTCGATCATCTCCAGCAGTTCCGGCTTTGGCGCCTGGCAGAAATGCCCCGAAAGATGCAGTCGCACCTCTCGCGAGGGTGCGGCCGATGCGGTTTCGAAATGCCGCACCAGAGCCTCGGCCAGTTCGGTATGTTCGGCCTTGTCCATGATCATCGACGACTTGACCACATGCTGCATCTCGACCGAGCTCAGCGTCGCCCTGCCGGTCCGGCGCATGTCATAAAGCTTGCGCAGAAGCTGGCGATTGCGGTTGAACAGCCGGATCGAGGCATTGAGGGCGTCGTCCCGGACCGGCGCACCAATGAAATCCTCCAGCTCTTCGCGCAGCTTGGCGAAGGTCTCCTCGGAACGGCCCTGGGTCCAGGGATCGCACATCGACGAAATCAGCTGAAAGAAGATCACCCGCGTATCCGGCAGTTTCATGCGGATCGCGTCGGCCATGCCCAGCAGCTGCACGCAGTGGTCGCCAAACATGATGGCGTCGAGTCCATCGAAGCGCCCCCGCGCCGCCTGATCGACCATCGAGCGCGTATAGCCGCAGTAGAACGGGAAAAGCACACCGTGACCGACGGTGATAGCCTCGTCGCTTTCCTGAAGGATCATCGGCAGGGTGTCGGCGGCATGGGCCAGCTCGCCTGGGAAATTCATTGGGAAGGATCCGATCACCTTCCTTCCGGTGCGGGCCTTCCAGGCCGCAGCGTAGCCCAACGGGTCGCCAGCCGCCGCAGCGAAGGTTCCGATAATCTGTTCCTTGTCCAATTTCCCCTCCCGCGTGCTTGGCCACGCAATGTCGAAGCCACTAATAAGTATAACTCATTAAATAAAGCAGTCAACCGAGATAGTGCGCTAGCATTTGTATTTGACTGCCTCCGGCAAAGGCACTATTTTTATAGAGAATTTTTAGGGAAATACCGTGAGATTGGGCCACCGGTCATCTCCGGGGGCAGAAATAATAAGTTAGACTCAACAAGGGAAAATCATGGGACCGCTTTCAGGTGTGAGAATCGTCGAGATGTCGAATATCGGGCCGGCGCCGTTCAGCGCGATGCTGCTGGCCGACATGGGGGCGGATGTGATCAGCGTGCAGCGGCTTGCCGCCAGCGATCTGGGCTTCGCCATCGATTCCCGGTTCGATTTTCTTAACCGCTCCAAGCGGGCGGTCGGCGTCGATCTGAAATCCGACGAGGGGATCGGGCTGACGCTCGATCTCATCGCCGGGGCGGATCTGCTGATCGAGGGCTTCCGCCCCGGCGTGATGGAACGGCTCGGGCTTGGCCCAGACATTTGCCACGCGATCAACCCAAAGCTGATCTACGGGCGAATGACGGGTTGGGGGCAGGATGGCCCGATGGCATCCATGGCCGGGCATGACATCAATTACATCTCGATGACCGGCGCCCTTGCAGCGATCGGCCCCAGAGGCGGAGCCCCGACGGTTCCGCTAAACCTCGTCGGCGATTTCGGCGGCGGCTCGCTTTACCTCGCCATGGGCCTGCTTGCCGCCCTGGTCGAGGCCCGTGGTTCCGGCCGGGGGCAGGTCGTCGATGCAGCGATGGTCGACGGGGTGTCCAGCCTGCTGTCCATGCTGTCGGGCTATCGCCAGGCGCGCTTCTGGTCGCTCGAACGCGGCACGAATGCCGTGGATGGCGGGGCGCCCTGGTATACGACCTATAAGACCGGCGACAACAGATGGATGGCCGTCGGCGCGGTGGAGGCGCGCTTCTATGCCACCTTCATCGCCCTTCTGGGGCTCGATGCGGCGGATCTGCCGCCGCAGAACGACCGCCAGCGATGGGACGAACTCAGAACGGCCATCGCCCGGCGTTTCGCGGAACGGACCCGAGATGAATGGGAGGCGGTCTTTGCCGGAACGGATGCCTGCGTGACGCCGGTTCTGGACATGGACGAAGCGCCGCACCACCTTTCGGCCAGGGCCCGCAACACCCATCTCGAAGCCGATGGCGTGATCGAACCCAGCCCGGCACCGCGCTTCAGCCGCACGCAGGGACGGGTGCAGGGGCCGCCGCCGGATGCCCGGATCACGACCGCGCCCGCCCTGCTGGACTGGGGCATCGCCGCTGACAGGATCTCGGCCTTGGCCGAGGCCGGCGTGATCGCGTCGGGGGCATGATCGTCATTCCCTGTCCAGCCGCGCCTCCAGCCGGTCGGCCACCCGTTCGAACCGGGTCAGCAGCGTCGCGACCGGATCGGCCCCAGGCGCGCCCACCTGCAGGCCGCGCATCACGATCTCGGTGATGCCGGCTGCCGCAGAATCGACCGAGAAATCGCCCTGACCGCGCAGATAGGCCCAGGTCTGGTGCTCGATCGCGCCGAAGATCAGGTCGCGGACAAGCTTGCGATTGACCTCGGCGCGAAACGCGCCGGACTCCTGCCCTTCCATCACCACCTGCATGACCCGGTCCACCACCTGCCGGTTCTGCTGGTAGATGCCCATGTCGCGATAGCCGGGATCGGCGCGCAGTTCCATCAGGACAAGCCGCGTCAGCGCCGGCTCCCTGCGGATGATCGACAGCGCCCACCAGATCACATGATACAGCCGTTCGCCGATAGGGCCATCCTTGCGCGCGGGATAATCCTCGGCCAGGAACTCCTCGAACCAGCTTTCGGCGACCTGCAACAGCAGGTCGCGGCGGGTCGGAAAATACTTGTAGATCGTGCCCTCCGAGGTGCCGCAATGCTCAGCCACCTCGGCGGTGGTGAATTGCTCCGATCCGCGGGCGCGCAGCACGCCGCGCGCCGCCTGAAGGATCGTCGCGACCCGCTGATCCCGCGGCAGACGTCGAGTCGCCGGCTTGGCTGTCCTTGCTTGCACCATGTCGCCTTCGCACCCAGTTGCATCGAAAGCTGTCGTCGCACGATTTGGCGCCGCTGTCCAACGGTCGGCGGCGGGGCGTCATGCCGCCGGGAACAGATCCCCCACCCTGCTGCCCACCGGGGCGCTGTGTTTCGTGATCCGGTGAATGGCACTGGAGCGGAACACCAGCCGGTCGCCGACCGAGGCGATAGTCTGCTGGAACAGGGTCGAGCGGGTGGCGTTCAGCAGGGTTGTGTCTCCGACCAGCCATTCGCCCAGGACCGCAGGCGACAGATAGTCGATGGCAAGCTGGATGGTCGGCATCAGCCGGTGGCGCAGATCCCGGTCCTGCATCTGGCTGGCATAGATCTGGAGATCGGCGAAAGAGGCGATGATGCCGCCATGGGTCGTCTGATGCGGGTTCAGATGCCGTCGGCCGATCCGCATCCCCAGGCGCAGGCGGCCATCCTCGATCTTTCCGTAGACCGGGCCGAGCCAGAGGTTGAACCCGGTTCCCGTCGGCAGCGGGGCAAAGCCCGCCGGCGGGTCGTCGTCTATGTCGTCGCGCAACATGCGGATCGCTTCCTCACGGTTCATGCGCTTCCCCTTTTTCACCGTCATGACGACCGGTCGCGGCCTTGTCCGTAATTAGTACTCTATATTATGATATATGTATAGTATGGTAATCAACGGATCAATCTGCGGAAAGCCGGCTGCGGAGGAGAAACCGATGAACGATATTGCCGCCTGTGGTCGTCTGCTCCGCACGGCCTCTGTCTCGTGGCTTTGCTGATGGGTATAGCTATTGGATCGATGAGCTCAACGAGGCCAAGGTGAAGATATCGATGGATGGCAAGGGCCGCTGGATTGACAATCGCATGATCAAGCGCCTCTGGCGGTCGCTGAAATACGAATGCGTCTACTTGCGTGGCTTCGAGACCGGGTCACAAGCCCGGAAGGGTATCGGTCAATGGCTGGCCTATTATAGCTGACGGAAGCCAATTTGATCATCAAATTGGCGCAGCATCAGCGTAAAATCAAATGGTTATAGCCTGACAACATAATCAAAAGAAAGTCGTCAGGCTATACAACGCCGATCGACCGCACTCGACCCACGGCATCTTGATCCCCGACGAGATCTATGCCAGCAAAACGGAACTCATGAAAATGGCAGCCTGATGTGGAACCCTGATCCACCTTAACCGAGCTGCATTCTGGTCGAAAAAAACAGGACCACCTCTCTCCATGTGGTCTCGGCCTTCTGCACCGCTCTTCAGGCCACGCTCGGGCATGAGGCGTCGCGTGGCAGCGGCTTCGAGCTTCCCGATGCGCTGCGGTTGCTGGACCGGATTGACCTTGCGGGGCAGGTCGTCACCGACGACGCGCTGTTCTGCACGCGGGTGGTCGCGGCCAGGATCACCGGGCATGGCGGCGATTTCCTTCTGCCGGTCAAGGACAACCAGACGGAACTGCGCAAGGATAGGCTTCTGCACTCTCCGGCATCAGACCCCACATGATCGGGCGCTGCTTCGACAAGCCCAAAAACAGCCGTCGATTGGCCACCCGTTACGACAAAACCGCCGAAAGCTTCCTTGGCTTCCGCGATCTCGTCGGCATCAGACTATGGACCCGCCATTTGTCAGCCTGACCTGGAAATTCATAAATATTAACTATACTGTCCTTTTGGCCATGTGCGCTGGAAGTGGCTTGACTTGCACAAAAAATTTGACTTTTGAAATTAAAAGGCAAGTAAAAATAAGGATTTGATATGTGCATCATGTGCCAAACCTCTCCTGTTAATCTTCTTAATGGCGCGCATAATCTGTGGGTAGAGCAGTATCTGGATCAGTCGGGTCGCGTCACCGCGACCGGCAGCTATCAGTCCCTGCAATACGCGGCACTTGGCACTGCGGCTCTTGCCGATGGCGGGCCCCTTCTTGAGGATTACGTCATCGATTACGGTGCCACGCCGTTCCGATATCTGGACGGGCCGACGGGTAACGATCTGATCGACGGCACGCTGAGCAGTTTGGCATGGGTCAGTCCGAACCTGACCTACAGCTTCCCCGATTCAGATGCCGATTACGGACCGAATGCTGCGGGAACCATCGAAGGCCTGGCCGAAATGAACGCCGCCCAGAAATACTGGATGCGCTATTGGCTGGATCAGGCCGCCAGCGTCAGCGGCCTGACCTTCCGGGAACTGGATGGACCCGAGGGATCGCTGACCGCAGACCAGGAAGCGACGCTGAAATTCGCCAACATGTACTTCCCCGTTGGCGGTATCACGACCCTGCCGAACCCCTATCCGTCCGGTGGCGATGTCTTTATCGGAGATTTCTACGCCGCGCCCTCGCTTGGCAACTGGGACATGTTCGTTCTCGGGCACGAGCTTGGACACGCGCTTGGGCTGAAACATGGCCACGCAACGACCGGCAGCTATATGGCACTGCAGGGCAATCACGACAGCGCCGAATATTCGATAATGACCTATAATTCGACACCGGGCGGCGGTCATACCCAATCGCTTTATGCGCATAGCTTCATGATTGCGGATATCGCCGGTCTTCAGCACATGTATGGTGCCAATTTCGACTATAATAGCGGTCATACGGTCTATTCGTTTTCAACCGAAACCGGCGAAATGTCCGTGAACGGTGTCGGAACCGGCCACACGAATGCCTCGATTCTCAGGGATGGCACGATCTTTCGCACGATCTGGGACGGAAACGGAACGGATACCTACGATTTCTCGAATTTCGGCACCAATCTGGCGATCGACCTGACACCGGGCGGTTACAGCGACCTTGATGTCGGCGGCGCCACACACAAGATGATCCTGGCCTATGACGCTGCAACGCGGCAGTTCACCTATGCAAGGGGCCATGTCTACAACGCGTTGCAGTATAAGGGCGACGCGCGCTCGTTGATCGAGAATGCCAATGGCGGCTCGGGTCATGATGTCATCAGGGGTAATCAGGCCAACAATGTCCTGAACGGCAATGCTGGCAACGACCAGATTTTCGGCGGCGCAGGCTATGACTGGCTGAATGGCGGCGATGGCAATGACCAGTTGTTCGATTCCGATGGTTATGGCGTGTTCAACGGCGGCGCGGGGATCGATTGGCTGAATTTGTCCGAAATGACCAGCGGAATCACGCTGTACGCTGCGACGAAAATAGGGGTCTCGGCCGCCGGCCTCTTCCGGTATTCGGAGATCGAGGTGATCACGGCGACCAATTACGGCGACCTGATTTACAGCTGGGCAGGGCCCACGATCTACGCGGCTGGCGGCAACGACACCATCCACGGAACCGGCAGCGACGACCGGCTTTTCGGCGAGAACGGAAACGATTTTCTGAATGGCGGGACCGGCAATGACGGCCTCTACGGTGGCAATGGCGACGACACGCTGGTCTCGGGGTCGGGGAACGACACGCTGGATGGCGGTACGGGATCGGACTGGGTCGATTTCGCCGAAACCACGACCGGCATCACTGTCGATCTGGGCGCAGGTCGCATCAACGATGGCCGGTATGTCAGCAGCCTTCGGTCCATCGAGAATATCCGTGGTTCCGAGACGGCGGATTACCTGCTTGGCGACGATGGCGGCAACCGCATCGTCGGCCAGAACGGCAGGGACCGGATCGAGGGCCGGGGCGGCAACGATCTGATCGACGGCGGGGCAAGCTGGGATACATTGCTGGGCGGCACGGGCAACGACACCATCCTTGGCGGCGGTGGCAATGACGTGATCCTGCAGAACTTGTCCTGGGAGGTGGACAGCATCGACGGCGGCGCTGGTGGCGACACGCTGGATTATGGCCAGATCAATGAACCGTCCGGCTACATGGCAGTGTCCTATGGCATCTATGCCCGGCTGGATCTGGGCTATATCGTGAAGGCGCCCTATTACGGCGGTATCAAGGATTCGGTGACCGGGATCGAACATATCAACGGAACGGCCATCACCGATCACATCTATGGCGACGCGATCGGCAACCGGCTTGACGGGCGCGCGGGGAACGACCTGCTGGATGGCGGGGCGGGCAATGACGTCCTGATCGGTGGCGAGGGCAACGACACGCTGCGCGGCGGGGACGGCAACGATACGTTCCAACAGCATCTTCTGTGGGCCTATGACACGATCGAGGGCGGCGCGGGAGTCGATACGATCGACTACGGCGCCCTGAACGCCCCAGCCGGCTACATGGCGGTGTCCTATGGCATCTATGCCCGGCTGGATCTGGGCTATGTCAGCAAGGCGCCCTATTACGACGGTATCGTGGACCGGATCAACGGCATCGAGAATATCAACGGCACAAAAATCAACGACCTTTTCTACGGCGACGGGGCCGGCAACCGCTTTTCGGGACGCGAGGGGAACGACCTGATGGATGGCGGCGCAGGCAACGACACGCTGATCGGCGATGCGGGCTCGGACACCTTGAAGGGCGGCGCGGGCAGCGACCTGTTCATCTTCAGGAACTCGACCGGCGGCGATGTCGATATGGTCGTGGATTTCGAACGAGAGATCGACCGGATCGACATGTGGGGACTGAATTATGCGTCCGGTCAACGCCTGACGAACCCCGACACGAATGGCGACGGCTATGTGAACGCGGCAGATGCCGGCTGGTCATATCGCAACAACACACTGACATTCGACGGCGACGGCATAGACGTGTCGTTCGTCGGCCTGTCCTCACTCCACAGCGGTTCTTTCTCGACGTTCCAGTAGCGCACGATTGCAAGCGCCACGGCACCACCACGCTGTTCGCCGCGCTCGACGTCGAGTCGGGCCCGGTCATCGGCGACTGCATGCCGCGCCACCGCGCAAAGGAGCTCCTGTCGTTCCTGCGCCGCATCGACCGCGCCGTCAGCAAGCCGCGCGACATCCACCTCGTTCTCGACAACTACGCCACGTATAAGACGCCCGAGGTGATGGCGTGGCTCGCTGGCCGATTACCTGCTCGTGATCGCCCGCCTCGGCGGATATCTCGCAAGGAAAAGCGACCCGCCACCAGGCAACATGGTCATCTGGAGGGGATGGAGTAGACTGGCCGATATCGCACTCGGCGCGGACATCACAACTTGTGGGTAATTGAAAGAGAAATCGGACGGTTACCGCTTCCCGCAGGCGTCAGGCCGTCAAACTGCCCCCGAGCAGTCGAAAGCGGAAAAAAGCGAGGTTCCTTAATATGTTGAAATTGTTATATTTTCCCTTGAGACCTCGGATGCCACGGCCATTCTCATCCGGACAGCGGAGGACGTGAAAAAGCGGGCCGCTGCGCTTTCACGTTGTGGCCCGCCCTCATCCTTTGCGATCACGTCCGGCGCTTGCGCCTGACACCGGCGAAGGCCGCCATGCCGCTCAGCATCAGCAGGGCCGGTGCGGGTACGGGGATTGTCGAAAGGTTGTTCGGCTGAACCTCGAATTCGCCTACCGCTATCGTCGGCATGAAGAACCTTCTGTTGTTTCCCCAACCTTCCATCGTGATGTCGGCCTTGCCGTCATTGACCAGAGTTTTCCCCGTCGTGAAGGACAGGGTGCCAATCAGATTTCCACCTGCAAGATTGGCCAGCGGGCGATAGCGGAAGCCGAGTTTTTGGGCACCCGCAGCGTTGCCCTCGGGCACGACAAAGGCAGAATGCCTGAAGCTGAAAGTTTTGCTGCCCTTCAGGATTTCATCCGTATCGGCAATGGAAAATTCCAGCCCCCAAATCTTGGTGGCGTCCCCCCCAAGAGCATCAGTTGCGTCGAACAGGACGTCGATCATATACGCCGTGTTTGCGGTATGGCTGCATACTCCTTTCAATTCGGCCATGGGGTCGCCATCGCCGCAATCCCTGGCCGAAAAGGTGACTGCGGCATTGGCCGCCGCAGCTGTCATCGCCATCGCCAAG
>NZ_JBKEBL010000010.1:0-20603 GCF_047973135.1 Paracoccus sp. (in: a-proteobacteria) | reverse complement strand
GGTCCGGCCCCGCGCCTGCCAGTCATGCGTGCCGGGGCAGCGGTGTCCTCGCGCCGAATAGCCATGCGTGCGGGGCATGTCGGCGGCAAATCCGCTTTCGTCCAGATAAACGATGGGCCGTCCATCACTCTGATATTGCGCAATCTTCTCGCGGAAGACATGCCGCGCGGCTTCGTCCGCCTTCGGGTGCGTCAGGGATTTTTTTATATGTGACGCCGAGC
Source organism: Paracoccus sp. (in: a-proteobacteria) (assembly GCF_047973135.1). Classification (GTDB taxonomy): domain Bacteria; phylum Pseudomonadota; class Alphaproteobacteria; order Rhodobacterales; family Rhodobacteraceae; genus Paracoccus. Next base: position 20,382 of record NZ_JBKEBL010000010.1, on the reverse strand, counting down.
GCCCTCAGCCCGTTCCAGATCGCCTTCGGTGTGACACCGAACCGCGCCGCCCGTTCATATTGGTAAGCGTCGGGGTGGTCCCGAACGTCCTGCGCCAGCTTCTCCGGATCGACCTTGCGGGGGCGCCCCTCGCGTGTCGCCTTGGGCTCAGGCGACTTCGCCCATCGGGTCAGACTCGCAATCCCGACCGAAAACCGCGTGGCGGTCTCGGCAAAGGTCAGCCCTTCCTTCTCCCGAACGGACAAAACGTGGCGGCGGAAATCAAGTGAATACGTCATGACACACAAATAATCAGTTTAAGGTCGCTTGGCTATATCTACGCCTGCACCGAGGAAATCGTGGCTGGCAGGGCGCCTTCCGGCTTGCTCGCCGCACGTATTGCCAATGCAACCGCACAATTCGCGGCCCTTACCCTGCGCCCGGCGACGCGGGCCAACCCCTGACCGAGGATCGCCCCATGCCCCCCGTTGTTCCGACACCCTCAGGCTTCACCCGCGAGACGCATGACATCAACGGCACCAAAACCGTGCTGCTGGCCGGTGGAAGCGGACCCGTGCTGGTCTTCCTGCACGGCACCGGCACCTTCCCCGGCTTTGCCTTCGCCACGGATCTGGCGCGGACCCATCGTGTCCTCATCCCCTTCCACGCCAACTTCGGCGAATCCGGCGACAACTCCGCCATCGCATCGGTCGAGGATCATGTGCTGCATTACATGGACCTGTTCGACCGGCTCGGCCTTGACCGGTTTGCGCTGTCGGGCTTTTCCTTCGGGGGCTGGCTGGCGGCAGCCTTTGCCATCCGTCAACCACAACGCATCACCAGGCTGGTGCTGGCCGCCCCGGCCGGATTACAGGTGGACGCGGCACCGCCCGCCAACCTCTTTGCACTGGCACCGCAGGAGGTGCCGGCCTACCTGACCCATGATCCGATAGTCGCGGCGAGCTATTTCCCCAAGACCCCCGATCCTGGCTTCGATGCCCAACTGAGCCGCGAGATGCAGGCCTTCGGCCGCGCGCTGGAAGCCGCGCCTGACGGTGACCCGATCCTGACCCGCTGGGGCCACCGGATCACGATGCCCACCCTGCTGCTTTGGGGGGCGGAGGATCGGCTGATCCCGGTAGCGCAGGCGCCGCACTGGCAGCATCTGCTGCCCGATGCCCGCATCGCCTATGTTCCCGGTGCCGGGCACCTGTTGTTCGAGGAACGCCCCGAGGAAAGTCTGCGCGCCTTGGGCACGCCGCCCATGAACTTCGGCGCCCTGACCTGCGCCTCGATCCAGTCCGGCAACTTCTGACTAAGGCTGGCACAGGCGAAGGTGTAGTTCGATGCCCCCAGAACAGCGACAAAGACCTGCACGCTGTGCGCGCAGTCGGTGCCAGGGTTGATGACGGGGATCGTGTGGCCGGCACAGTCCGTCTGCATCACCGCCCCGGCCTCGCGGCGGTTGCGATACTGCGGGCTTCGGCGGCATTGGCGTCGCCCCCCATGTCACATGTGTTGAGTTCGGCGCCGTCATCGCCGATCTCGACAAGCGCGGCGCGAAGATCGCCGTATTTCAGCATCCGCGCCGCGCCATACCCATGCCACTTGATGCCGAGATGTACACAGGGCGCCACCTCATCGAAAACGGCTTCTGCAAGCGTTTGGATCAATACGACGAGGCGATGACCCCCGGCAGCCACATCGCGATGATCGGGAAGGCGATCATCAGTGCCAACCAGACGATATTGGCAACGATGAACGGCCCCAATGCACGGAAGATCATGCCCAGTTTCAGGTGCGGTGCCAGTGCCTGCACGATGAACACGTTCATGCCGACGGGCGGAGTGACCAGTGCGATCTCGATGATCATGACATTGATGATGCCCCACCAGACCGGATCGTAGCCAAGGCTGACCACCAGCGGAAAGACGAAGGGCGTCGTCAGAACCAGTGCGGCAATGGAATCGAATACCATGCCGAGCAGGATATACATCACCAGCAGCAGAATAAGCACCATCAGCGGCGACAGGCCCATGTTCTCGACCGCACCCACGATCTGCAACGGCGCATTGGTCAGCGTCAGCAGATAGCCCATTGCCGACGCGCCGATGACCATCGTCACCATCATGCCGGTCAGCGATGCCGCCTCCAGGACGAGCGATTTCAGTTCGGTCCAGCCGCGCGCCGGCGAGAATATCCAGAACGTGCCGGTGACGAAAACCCCGACGGCTGCGGCCTCAAGCACGGTGAACACGCCCGAATAGATGCCGACCACGACCAGCAGGATCGTCACATAGGCACGCCAGCCCTGCAGAGTGACCCGCCAGCGTTCGGCCCAGACGGCGCGGTCGGTCGGTGGCGCGTTCTCCGGGTCGCGGCGGGCGATATAGGTGATGGCGATCAGATAAAGGCTGACGCTCAACAAGCCCGGAACGATGGCCGCCGCAAAAAGCTGCAACACGAATTGTTCGGTCAGAACCGCATAAAGCACCATGATGATCGAAGGTGGAATGAGCATGCCCAACCCGCCCCCTGTGGCGATGGTCGCCGCTGCGAACCCGCCGCCATAGCGGCGCGATTCCATCTCTGGCAATGCAATACGGGTCATGGCTGCGGTCGTCGCGGCGGACGAGCCGCAGATGGCGCCGTAGCCCGCGCAGCCCAGCACCGTCGCCATGGCCATGCCGCCACGGCGATGGCCCAGAAACGCCTGTGCCACCCGGAAGATGTCGCCGGAAATACCCGCCGAAGTGGCGAGATTGCCCATCAGCAGGAACATCGGGATGGTCGCGAGCTCGGCGCTGTTGACCGCGCTTACCGGCTCGACCGCCAGCAGGGTCAGCGCAGGGTCGAGCCCGATGAGAAGCGCTACGCCGATGACTCCGACGATGGCCATGGCAATGCCGATGGGCACCTCGACGAAGATCAGCACCAGCATACTGACGAAGGCACCCGCCAGCCACAGAATCGGATTGCCGACCATTCAGACCTCCGGGTCTCGCATGATTTGTGGAGCCAGCGACAGCGGCACCGCCAGGGCGAAAGAGGCGGCGACGGCAAACCAGACCGGCGCGGTGGGAATGCCGACAAGCATGGTCGACCGGCCTTCATGAAAGGTGTCCATCGCGTAGCCGAAGACCTGCCAGGCGATCACCGCCAACACCACTGCGGTGCCGGTGTGCGCAAGCAGCACGAAGAAACGGCGCAGGGGGAGCGGCAGTTTCTCGCCCACCATGCTCACCACGACCAGCATCCCGCGCGCCGCAGCCACAGCCAGACAGGGTGCCATGGCAAGGGGCACGAAAATCGCGCCCATGTCGCTGACCCAACCCATCGGCGCGTTGAGAAAATAGCGCATGACCACATTGGCGCAGATCATCAGCACATAGACGAAGACCAGCCCCATCGAGGTGATCGCCAGGATCTGCGCCAGAAGATTGCAGGTCTCGGTAAAATAGGCGCGGCCCGTGGTTCGCGGGTCATCATCAGTTGCCGTGAAACGATCATTGGGCACGAATACGCTCCAGGCTGGCGGTCATGCTTTCCAGCACGGCGGCGAATTCCGGCCCCCGGGCGGCGAAACTGTCGGCAATGGGCGCGGTGCCTTCGGTGAAGCGGGCCATGGTAGCATCATCGATTTCCAGAACCGAATGGCCTTCCATATCCAGATTCTGTTCAAGGAAATGCTGGGCCTGGCGCTTGAAGATCTCGCCCGCGAATTTCGAGAAGGGCTCGCCGCCATGCTTGACAAAGGCAGCCTGCGCCGGCTCGGACAGGCGGTCCCAACTGGCTGCGTTCATCGGCAGCATCATGGTCGGCGCCCCCATCGGCAGCGGAATATGCTGCCTGACGACCTCGCTGACCCGATAGGCAACCAGAGCGCCCGGCCCCATCACCGCGCCATCGACGGTTCCGCGATTGATCGCCTCGGCGGTCTCGGGCGAGGTGATGCCGCTTGTCGGAACGGCGCCGAGGAACTTGATCGCTTCGACCTGCGGACGGCCGACGACGCGGATACGCTTCGATTTCAGTTCATCGAGACTGGCAACGGGCGCGGTCAGGCTGAGGATGTTCACATCAGTGCTGAAGACGCCCAGCATCCGAGTGCGCTCGGGCGTGGGCAGAAGGCCGGCGGTCAGGGCCTCGCCCAGGGCGATTGAGCCTTCGTAAGGGTCGTTGATCAGGCCGGGAATTTCGATCACCCCATAGGTATCGAGCGCGCCGGGGGTGAATGAGGGCAGGATCAGCGCGATATCGGCAACGCCATCCTGCACCAGCCGCAGCTGTTCTGTCGGGTTGCGACCCAGCGTGCCGCCCGGGAAGATCTGATAGGCCAGCGTCCCCTCGCTGTCGGCGACGACCGCGTCCAGAAAGCCCGCGATGATCTCGTCATTGACGAAGTTTCCGGCCGGGGCATACGAGGCCACGCGCAGGTTGACCGTTTTGGCCGAGGCGGCGCGCGGTCGCATGATCCCGGTGGCCGAGATTGCCGCAAGCGACAGGCCGCCGCCGAGCAGGGTTCTTCTTTTCATGGTCACTCCTCCCTGGGTTGATTGTATACATTCGCGGGGCGCCATGTGTCCCCGGCCCTTGTCTTTATCCTGCACCACAGCGAAAGCCGCGGCTGTCCTGCGGCCTTTCGCCACACACCGTCGGGCGGCCCCGAGCCGGGCCTAGAACCCGCGTTCGGCAAGCCAGTCCGTTAGCAACCCGACGGCCCGGATCAGGTGCTCGGGTTGTTCCTTGTAATAATGCGTCGCCCCGTCGATCCGCGCATAGCTGCGGTCGGCCATAGTCGCGGCTGCGTAGACACAGCGTGGATGCGCCGTGGGAACGGCATCGTCGGCAGAGTTCTCGACCACCAGGAGCGGCACCGTCACGTCGCGGATGCAGGCTTCGGCATCGGCGCGCGAATGATCGGGCGACCACTGGCTGAGCCAGGCCCGCAGCGTGGTGAACCGCGCAAGCCCCGCCGGGCCGTTGTTCACCGTCTCTGGATTGCCGAGATAGCACCAGCCGGGCTGGCGGTCGTTCGGCTCCTGCGACGGGTCGAGAAAGCGCGGATCGGCCATGGTACGATGCACCAGAAAAGGACGCTCCAACTCGGCCCCGCCACGCTTGCGCAGCATGTCCAGGGTCTCCAGCGCACGGTCGGTGATCCGACGAACGCGCCTGATCTGGGCGTCACGAAAGCCGGCGACGAATTCGGTCGAATAGGGCGGGGCGATTCCCGCGCCATAAAGGTTCAGCGCCGGATCGCAGGCATCCGGGTTCAATTCGTCAGTGACCGAAGGGTCGATCCACTCGGCCAGTATCCGCGCCCGCCCGGTATGGGCGGCGATGAACATCAGGGCATCGGCCGACATCAGCCCGGCCCGTTGCAGGTCGTAAGTCTCGCCTGCGGCGGTTTCGGTCACGGTCGGCTTCTCGGCCTGTGACTGATAGAAGGTCGCCAGCGATCCGCCGCCCGACCAACCGGCCAGAACCACGTTCCGGTAGCCCAGTTCCTCGCGCGCGTGCCGAACATAGGCGCCAAGATCGACGGCAACCTTTTCCATGATCAGCGCGGTGTCGTTCTTGGCATAGCGCGATCCGGCGCAGATCACATGATGACCGGCCCGTGCCAGCGCGGCGGGCAACGGCATCAGGTTCAGCGTGCTGGCCGGGTGCATGAAGATCAGCACCGTGTCGCTGTCTTGCCCGTCGGGCAGCAGGCGCTGCCCTTCGAGAAAGACATGACCCTGCGAACCGACGAAACCATAGGTCTCGGTGAACGCGGCCTTTTCTTCGAAGCCGATGATGATCGGCTCCCGTTTCAGGGGAAAGGATCGCATCACGACAGGCTTTCGGCGGCTCAGTTGCGGGCGTTGGCGTGCATCGGATCGACATCCGGCGCACGCTTGGTGCGCGACCATTCCTCCAGCGTGGCCGGGGCGGCTTCGCGCAGCTTCGCCCCCATCTCGGCACTGGTCGTGTCGATGGCGAGTTCCAGCCGGTGGCCCGAGGGATCGAAGAAGTAGATCGACTGGCAGATCGTATGATCGGTCGGTCCAAGCACATCCACGCCACCGGCCACGAGGCGGGCCTTGTAGGCCTCCAGCGTCTTCATGTCCGGCACCTTCAGGGCCAGATGCTGCACCCATTTCGGGGTCTCGTCGTCGAGGATGTTGCCCTTGTCCTCGGGCAGTTCGAAGAAGGCGACGAAGCTGCCATCGGCCATCTGCAGGAAGATGTGGATATGCGGCGACCATTCGCCGGTGGAAGGCACATAGTTCTCGGCCACGGCGATGTTGAAATCGAGGTCAAGATATTTCCGGTAGAACTCGACCGTCTCCTTGGCGTCCTTGCACCGATACGCCGCATGATGCAGCCCGCTGATTCCCGTCGCCATCTGCTCCTCCATCAGGTGATTCCATGCTGATGTCCAAAATTGTATCCCATTATGCAATTTTTGCAAACAAAACTTTCAAAATTTTCAATTATTGGATACAATATGGCCCAAGAGAGCGAATCAGGGGCAGAAAAAGATGAATGATCGCCGTATGTTGAGAACCCGTCTGGAACAGGCTCCCACACTGATGGCACCCGGCGTCTATGACGGCCTTTCCGCCAGACTGGCCGGTCAGGCGGGGTTCGAGGCGGTCTATATGACCGGCTTCGGCGTGTCGGGCTCGGCGCTTGGAATGCCGGATATCGGCCTGATGACCGCGACCGAGATGGCCGAGCGCGCGCGCGCCCTGACCGAAGCCGCCGGTGCCGTGCCGATGATCGCCGACGGCGATAACGGGCATGGCAGCGAATTGAACGTGTCGCGTATCGTGCGCATGTACGAACAGGTGGGCGTCGCCTGTATCCAGCTTGAGGATCAGGTGTTTCCCAAGCGTTGCGGGCACATGGCCTCCAAAGAGGTGATCGGCACCGCAGAAGCCGCCCTCAAGATCGCCACCGCCGTCGCAACCCGCGATTCGCCCGACTTCCTGATCATGGCGCGCACCGATTCGCGTGCCGTCATCGGCATGGACGAGGCGCTGCGTCGCGGCGAGGCGTTTCTGAACGCAGGCGCAGATCTTCTGTTCATCGAAGCGCCGCAGTCGATGGAAGAGCTTCGCCTGGTTGCCGAGACGTTCAAGGGCGCGAAACTGGTCGCCAATATGGTCGAGGACGGGCGCACCCCCTATCTGCCGGTGAAAGATCTGCAATCATTGGGCTTCGCGCTGGCGCTCTATCCGGTTTCGTCGCTTCTGGTGGTGGCACACAGCTTGCAGCAGACCTATGCGGCTATGCTGAAGGCCGGCCACCTGCCCGAGAATGCGACGCGGCTTCGCTTTGGGGAATACAACTCTGCGGTCGGTCTGGACGAACTGGTTCCGTCGGCGGTATCCCTGTAAACAGGCCCGGACAGAACGGCGAGGCGAGGCGTCCCGACCCGCACGGAACGGAGAACAGAATTGGCCAGCAGCACCGACCTTGCCTATGACGCCATCAAAGCCGCGATCATGACAGGCACGCTGAAGGCCGGTGACCGGATCAAGGAAGAACTGATCGCCGAGCAGATCGGGGTCAGCCGGACGCCGATCCGCCATGCCATCCAGAAGCTGACCGCTCAGGGTTTCGTCGAGACGCTGCACAATTCCGGTGCCCGTGTCGCGGACTGGAGCTCGCAGGATCTGGACGAGATCACCCAGATGCGCGCGCTTCTGGAAGGTTTTGGTGCCGGCATCGCGGCACGCAAGGCCACCCCAGCCGACATTGCCGCCCTGCGCGCGCTGGCAGCAGAGATGGAGGCGGCGGCCTCACTGGGGACCGGCAAGGCGCTGGAGGCGATCACCGGGCTGAACAGCCGCTTTCACATGACGATCATCGAGGCGTCGGGCAACAGCCGTCTGGCCGAGGTGATCGGAAACCTCGCCCATCCGCTGCTGGTGCAGCGGCGGTTCTCGGGATTTTCCCCCACCCGCTTGAAGCGTTCGATGGACCATCACCGCGAGATCGTCGATGCGCTGGAAGCCGGCGATGCGGACTGGGCCTCGGCCATCATGCGCTCGCACATCCTCGCCAGCGCCGAAGCCGCGCACCGGAACACGAAGTAACGCCCGGCAGAAATGGCGCTTCGCGCCGATATCGCACCCGTTGAGGAGCCCGTCATGTCATGCCCCCGGAACATCCTTTTCATCATGTATGACCAGCTTCGGCGCGATTTCCTGTCCTGCTATGGCCATCCGCATCTGCAAACGCCAAACATGGACCGGCTGGCGGCGCGCGGCGTACGGTTCGACCGCGCCTATGTGCAAGCGCCGGTCTGCGGCGCGTCGCGCATGTCCACCTATACCGGGCGTTATGTCCATTCGCACGGCGCCGGCTGGAACGGTGTGCCGCTGAACGTTGGCGAGCCGACAATGGGCGATCACCTGCGCAAGGCCGGGATGAACTGCTACCTGCTGGGCAAGACCCATATGGTCGCCGATGAGGACGGCATGGCACGGTTGGGCATCCCCCGCGACAGCCGGGTCGGTGCCCGCGTGACCGAATGCGGCTTCGACGTGGTCGAACGCGACGATGGCGTCAACCCCGAAGGGCCGGCAGGTCGCTACGACTATTCGGCCGCGAGACATTACAATGCCTATCTGAACGCGCGTGGCTATCCGGGCGAGAACCCGTGGCACGATTATGCCAATTCGGCCATCGACGCCGGGGGCAACGTGCTGTCGGGCTGGTTTCTGCAAAATTCGGCCCGTGCCGCCAATGTGGCCGAGGAGGACAGCGAAACCCCCTACCTCACCCGCCGCGCCATCAAGTTCATCGCCCGCGCCGAGGGGCCATGGTGCTGCCATCTGTCCTATATCAAGCCGCACTGGCCCTATATCGTGCCCGAACCCTATGCCTCGATGTATGGGCCCGAGCATGTCCTGCCGCCAATCCGCAGCGACGCGGAATTCGAGAACGCCAATCGCGTGCTCAAGACCATGATGACAGGGGTGATCGGCACGACCTTCTCGAAGCAGGAGGTTCGCGAGGCGGTGATCCCGGCCTATATGGGGCTGATCAGGCAATGCGACGATCAGCTTGGGGTGCTGCTGGACTGGCTGGAAAAGACCGGGCGGATGAAGGACACCATGATCGTGCTGACCTCGGACCATGGCGATTTTCTGGGCGATCACTGGCTGGGCGAGAAGATGTTCTTCCACGATGTCTCGACCCGAGTTCCACTGATCATCTACGACCCCTCGCCCGAGGCCGATGGCACGCGTGGCACGGTAAGCGATGCCTTGGTCGAGGCGATCGACCTGGTCCCGACCTTCGTCGATGTCGCCGGCGGCGAGATCGCCTCGCATGTGCTGGAGGGGCACAGCCTGCTGCCCGTCCTGCACGGCAAGGCTGACCAGACCCCGCGCGACCATGTGATCTGCGAGGTCGATTATTCCGGTGCTGTCTTTGCCGACGCGTTGCAGGCGACGACGCAGCAATGCATCGGCTTCATGATCGCCGACAGGAACTGGAAGCTGATCCATTTCGAAACCGGCGATCCGCCGCTGCTGTTCGACCTGACGAACGACCCTGACGAGCTGGTCGATCTTGGCACCAGCCCCGAACATGCCGCGATTGTCACGCGCATGTATGACAGACTGTTCGCCTGGGCACGCCGTCCGGCACAACGCACGACCATGTCGCCGACACAGTTCGCGGCGATGCGGGTCAAGATGCGCGGTGTCGGCGTGGTCATCGGGATCTGGGATGAAACCGTCCTGCCCTTGGCTGCGACATCCAAGTATCGCGACCTGAAGGCCCGCCCCTGGACCGAAATCGTCAAGGACGGGCAGCCCTGACGCCCTTTGGCCCCCCGTTACCGCTGTTTCCTCTGCCGCCCCTGCCCTGTATGTTCGGCACAGCGCGGGCCGGATCCGGCCTTGTGACGGAAGGTGCAGGATGAAAAAGACAACACTCGCACGCGGGCGTGGACGGCCGCGCCTGGCGGATCTGGAAAACCGCGACGCGACCACCGAACTGATTCTCCGCGCGGCGCTGCATCACTTCTCGACCCGCGGCTTCGATGCCACGACCACGGTCGCGGTCGCGGCGCGGGCCGGCATCGCGCAGTCGGTGCTGCACTACCATTTCAAGACCAAGGAACTGCTCTGGCAAGCCACGGTCGCCGATCTTTTCAAGCGGGCCAACCGGGAATTCCCGCTGATGATCGACACCAGCGAAGATGCCGACCTCAGGGAGGTTCTGCGCCATGTGATCCACCGCCACATGCAGGTTGCCAGCGTCTATCCCGAGATCGCGCGGCTGGTAATCATCGAAGGTTCTTTCGACACCGAGCGGCTTGCCTGGTTGAGCGATGCCTATTTTCAGGGAACCTTCCGTCATTTCGACCGGGTGCTCGACGCCGCCCGCGCGCGGGGGATCATCGGCCCGGCTCCGAATTATCTGCTGACGAACCTGATCTACGCCGCCGGCGCGGTGGTGTTCTCGGTCGCGCCGATGATCCGCAACAGCTATGGGGTCGATATCACCAACCCGGTGCAGCGCGAACTTGCGGTCGACACCGGGCTGGAGATGCTGATGCGCGGCCTGACCCTGGGGACCGACGGCACCTGAGCGGCTTCAGCCGAAATCGGCGCGGATGCCATGTTCGCGGAACAGCGACTTGGCAATGATCGACTTCATCACCTCCGACGTGCCGCCGGCGATCCTCTCGGCGCGGGCGTCGGCATAGGCGCGCGAGATCGGATATTCCGACATGTAACCCCATCCGCCATACAGTTGCAGGCACGCATCCACCGCCCGGCCGACCATCTCGGTCGTCCACAGCTTGGCCGAGGCCGCAGCATTGGCGTCAAGCTGGCCTGCAAGATAAAGCCCCAGCAGGTGATCGACCATGGCCCGACCGACGGTAATGTCGGCGCGGATCCCAGCCAGAACGAACTGGGTGTTCTGGTAATCCACCAGCGTCTTGCCGAACAGCTTGCGCTGCGCCGCATAGGCAAGCGTCATCTCCAGCGCTCCTTCGGCCTTGGCAACGCAGGAAATTGCGATCGACAGCCGTTCCCGGTTCAGCCCCTGCATCAGTTGCCTGAAGCCCGACCCGGTCTCTGCGCCCAGAAGCGCCGTGCGCGGCAGCGGCACATCGTCGAAGAACAATTCCGAAGTGTCCTGCGCGTGGGCGCCCAGCTTCTTCAGATTCGCGCCCCGGCGAAAGCCCGGCAGCGTCGCATCGACGAGAAACAGCGAGATCGCGTCCGCGTCACGTTCGCTGCCGGTCCTGGCGGCAACCACGAAGACATCGCCCATCTGCCCGTTGGAGATGAAGACCTTCTGCCCCTTCAGCAACCAACCCTCCCCTGTTTCGGTCGCTCGGGTGCGCATCCCGCGCAGATCGCTTCCCGCCTCGGGCTCGGACATGGCGACCCCGATGATCGCGTCGCCCGCGACCAGCCGGGGCAGCCATTCCTGTTTCTGCGCCGCGCTGCCGAAATTGCTGACATAGGGCGCGGCCATTTCCGAATGGATGAAGAATCCGGGGCCCGAGGCCCAGGCACGACTCTGTTCCTCGATGACGATGGCGCTGTAAAGGTAATCGGCACCCGCGCCGCCATCTGCTTCGGCGACGGTCGGGCAGAGGATGCCAGCCTCGCCGGCGGCGGTCCAGATCGCGCGTGGCACGATGCCTTCCTCATCCCAACCGGCATGGAACGGTGTGACCTCCTTTTCGAAAAAGCGGCGGACCTGTTCGCGAAACATCGCGTGGTCTTCTGAAAAGATCGGTCGCGGCAGGGGATCGTGGATCATTGGACGGCTCCGGTTTTCTGGATGAGACGCGCGCGGAGCAAGTCCTTGCGAACCTTGCCGACCGGGCTGAGCGGAAGCGGTTCGGTGGTGAACGATACCGTCTTGGGGCATTTGTAATGGGCGATGAGGGCCCGGCAATGGGCGATGACCGCCGCTTCGCCCAATGCGCTGCCCGCCGTCCGACCGATCACGGCGTGGACGCGCTCACCCCAACGCGCGTCGGGCAGGCCGACAACGGCGCAGAAGGATACCTCGGCATGGGTGGCAATGGCGTTCTCGACCTCGGCGCAGAAGACATTCTCGCCGCCTGACACGATCATGTCCTTGATCCGGTCGACGATGCGGATATAGCCCGCTTCGTCCTCCAGCCCGACATCGCCCGTATGCAGCCAGCCGCCGCGCAGCGCATCGGCGGTGACATCGGGTTTCTGCCAATAGCCCAGCATGACCGAAGGACCGCGAATGGTGATCTCGCCCGGTGTGCCCGGCGCGACCGGCTGATCAGCGGCATCGACCAACCGGACTTCGCTGAAAATATTGGGGCGCCCGGCAGTCACCAGCCGCGCCCGGCGCGGGCCATCCAGCGCGTGATCTTCCGGTGGCAAGAACAGGCAGGCACCGGCGCATTCGGTCTGGCCGTAGATCTGGGTCATCTCGGCATTGGGACAGGCAGCGATCACCTTGCGCAGGGCTGCCTCGGTGATCGATGAGGTGCCGTAGATCATCCGCTCGACAGATCTGAAAGCGTCGCTCACCCCGTCGAGTTCCATCATCACCGAAAGCATGGTCGGCACCACGCTGACATGCGTGGCCCGCCGTTCCGCTACCGTGCGCAGCAGACCCGCCGCATCGAAATGGCCGGCATAGATCTGTGTTGCGCCGGCCAGCACGCAGGCATGGGCTACCCCCGCGCCGGCAAGATGAAACAGTGGCGGCGCCTGATGGACGATCGATTGCCGCCTGATCGACAACTCGTCGCACAGTGTCATTCCCTGCATCAGCAGCGCGCCATCCGACAGCATCACCCCCTTGGGCGCGCCGGTGGTACCGCCGGTATAATAGATGGCGGCAAGCTCGGTCATCGGGCAGGTGGCGGCATCCACCGCCGCGTGGCCGCAGCTTGCCGCCCAGTCCTGACCGGAGGCGCCTGCGCCAAGCCCATAGCTTTTCAGCGGCAGATCGCGCCGCAATTGCTGTGCCGCGCTGGCATTGGCGGCATCGGAAAACAGCGCCACAGCCCCGGATTCGGCAAGGATTTGCGCCATTTCGCTGACCGAAAGGCGGGTATTGAGCGGCACCAGCACCGCGCCAGCCCAGGCGATGGCATACATCGCCGTGGCATGGGCGGGCGAATTGTCGGCCAACACCGCCACCCGGTCCCCGAGCCGGATGCCCGCCTTGCGCAAGGCACCCGCCACGCCGGCGACCGAGCGCCCCAGCGCCTCCCAGCCGACTTCCTGCTTGTCATGTATCAGGGCGATCCCGCTGCGATGCAGGCGGAACGACCGTGCCAAGGCCTGTGCGAACATTTTTTCCTCCCCTACCGGCTCCTCCCGGCCATCGAGATTGCCCGGCCCGCCGACGCCTAACCGTCGGTGCGTGTCAGTATCTGGGTGATGCAGGTCGAGCCCGCGCCTAGAAGATGGCAAAGCCCCACCCTGTCACCGACATCACGGAAGCGGCGCTGCGTTTCGATAAGCTGGAATACGCCCGAGGGCCCGCCCGGATGGCCGCGCCCGATCAGCCCGCCATCGGTCGAAACCTCGGGCAACCCAAAGCGCTTGCGCGAGCCGGGACCGAAAGCGCCCTTTTCCAGCATCTTCTCGGTCTCGCCCGGCTCGGTAAAGCCGAACAACTCGCAATAGACCAACTCCTCAATGGCAAAGCCGTCATGCACCTGAACGATATCCACGTCTTTCGGGCCAAGCCCCGCCTTGTCCAGCGCGGCGGACACCGTGGTCCGGCTGATCTCGGCCGGGCCGACGATGGCGCCCTCGATGATGTGATGATCGCCATAAACTTCGGACTGGAACTCGGACGAGGCGATGCGGGCCATCGGCCAGCGCGCGTTCTTCAGCTTTTTCAGCCCCTCGCGCGTGGCAAGCACCACGGCGGCGGCACCATAGACCCAGGGGGTACACATCATCGCGGTCAGCGGCGAGGCGACCTCGCGGCTGGCCAGAACCTCTTCGACCGTGACCTCGTGATCCGAGCGCCGCGCGGCAAAGGGGATGGAACGCGCCGCGTTCCAGTTCTTGGCGGCGACCATGGCCAGATGTTCGCGGGTGGTACCGACCTCGTGCATGCGTCGGCGCGCCCACATGGCAAACAGGGCCATCGGCGGCAGATAGCCCTGCGCGGCGATAGGGTTGTCGGTATTGGTGGGCACGTCATAGCCGATGACCAGCACCAGATCGGCAGTGCCCGCCTCCATCGCCAGGCAGGCCTCATGCGCGGCAGCAAGGCCGCTGGCCGAGGCATTGGTGATCTGCACCACCGGGATGCCGGTCAGGCCGAATTCCTTGCCCACCAACACGGCAGCCGGCGAGGTCGGCATGGCAACACCGGCATAAAACGCATCCATGTCGTGATAGGTGGCGCCGGCATCTGCCAGTGCCGCGACGCCAGCCTGTCGCGCAAGTTCGCGGCCCGAGCCAAGCGGGTGCTTGCCCACCTGAACCGTGCCGCATCCGGCAACGAAAATCTCACGCACGGCGGAACCTCCATCCCTCGTCGCCCGACGCCTCAAGCACATAGCGGGTGCCGATCTGATGCTCGCCCGGCACGATCTCGCATTGCAGGCGCACGCCCTCGGGCAGGTCGATCTGCCCGTAATGAACCGGGCCGAGCGCGGTCCAGGAATATAGCAGCCCTCCGGTCGAAAGCTCGACCGTTTCGGTCGCGCGCATCGAACCATCCGCTGCCAGCGGACGGGGCGGGAAATAGACCTGCCCGGTGCCGGGATCCAGACTGCCGATCAGCGCGCTGCGGGCCTCGTTCAGATGGTCCATCATGCTGCCCCCCTGCCTGCCGGTGCCCGCAGCGATTGCGGCGGCACGAACCGCCCGCCAAACCGCGCTGCCAGCCTTTCGGCCTCGGCCACGAAGGTCTTGCGGCCGATCATGTCCACATAACTTGCCACCCCGCCCGTCCAGGACGGGAAAGCCCAGGCCAGCACCGAGCCGACATCGGCGTCGCGCGGTGTCGCGACCACGCCTTCCTCGATCAGTCGCGCGGCCTCCAGCGCCTGCGC
This sequence comes from Paracoccus sp. (in: a-proteobacteria), assembly GCF_047973135.1. Lineage (GTDB taxonomy): Bacteria > Pseudomonadota > Alphaproteobacteria > Rhodobacterales > Rhodobacteraceae > Paracoccus. The sequence continues at coordinate 5,357 of NZ_JBKEBL010000010.1, read as the reverse complement.
ATACATCAGCCGCTGCTCGATCACCTCGGGCGAAAGTGGCGCGGCCATCGGTGGGAAGCACCCGGCCAGACCCGGCCAGGGGGCGGGCTTGCCGTCGGGATAGTCATAGACACCACCGCTGCCAGCCTTTCCGCTGCGGCCGAATTTATCGGTCATGCGCTCAAGCGCCTCGTTGGCACGCATCCCCTTCAGGCCCTGCCGACTGCCATCGCCGCTGATCGAGCGGAAGATGTCGCGCAGCAGCGTCAGCGATGTCATGTCGGCCATGGCCAGCGGCCCCAGCGGCATCCCTGCCGCCAGCGCGGCCTTGTCGATCACTGCGGGATCGATTCCCTCGGCCAGCAGGGTCAGCGCCTCGCCGGTATAGGCCGCCACGACCCGGCTGGTAAAAAAGCCCAGCCCGTCGCCCACCACGACGACCGACTTGCGCATGGTCTTGAGAAAATCCAGCGCGCGGGCAAGTGTCCGGTCCGACGTCCTGTCACCCCGGATTACCTCGACAAAGGGCATCCGGTCGACGGGGGCAAAGAAATGCAGCCCGATCACATCATCCGGCCGGGGCGTCGCGCTGGCAAGGCCCGAAATCGGCAAGGTCGAGGTATTGCTGGCCAGCGGCACGCCGGGACGGATCGCCGCCGCCGCCATGGCCAGAACCTTGTGCTTCAGCGCGACGATTTCCGAGACCGCCTCGACGACGATATCGGCATCTGCCAGCGCCGCGTAATCGGCACCCGGCGTGATCCGGGCCAACAGGGTATCGGCCGTGTCCCGGCTCATCCGCCCCTTGGAAACATCGCGCTCCAGCGCGGCCGCGATGGCGGCCTTGCCCTTGGCGGCAGCCTCGTCTGAAATGTCGATCAACGCCACTTCGGCGCCGCTGCGCGCGGCGGCATGGGCGATGCCATGGCCCATCTGCCCGGCACCGATCACGCCGACATGGCGCACCTCGTATCCCGGCACATCCTTTGGCCGCATAGCCATCGACCGGGCGTCTTTCACCCCGAAGAACAAGGTGCGAATCTTGGCCTTGGCCACCGGGCCGCTGGCGATCCGGGCGAAATGATCCTCTTCGATCGCCAGCGCGGCGTCCATGCCGGTGGCCAGGCCCGCTTTCATCGCGCCGACAATGGCGGCGGGCGAGGGTTCGTTCTGCGCCGCACGACCGCTGACCTGCCGCAGAAACGGGCCCAGCACGGCGCGACCGGCCTCGGTCCCGGTGTCAGGGATCACGCCATCGAAAGAACCCTGATCCCAGGGCTGAACCGAGGGGGCGGCGGCGCGTTCGATCGCGGCCAGCGCCGCCTCGACCAGCTTGCCCGGCGGGGCCAGTTCATCGACCAGCCCCATTGCCAGCGCCTCGGCCGCCTTGACCGGCTTGCCACCAAGCGCCAGCTTCAGCGCTGCCCCGGTTCCAACCAGATAGGGCAGCCGCTGCGTGCCGCCTGCGCCCGGCATCAGGCCCAGCCCGACCTCTGGCAGCCCCAGCGCGACTCCGGCCGAGTCCGCCGCGATGCGATAGGTGCAGGCCATCGCCATTTCCAGCCCGCCGCCAAGCGCCGGCCCCTCGATCAGCGCGATGACCGGCTTGCCGAGGGTTTCCAGCCGGCGAAGGCAGGCGCGGTTACGAGACACCAATGCCCGCGCCGCTTCGGGCGTGTCGGCGGCAAGAAGCTCGCGGATATCGCCGCCGGCGACGAAGGTATTCTTGGCCGAACACATGATTATGGCGCGCACATCGTCGGCGGCAAGCGTGTCGATCAGCGCATCCAGCGCGGCGACGGCGGCCTGATCAAGGACGTTGTGGTCCATATCCGGCCGGTCGATCCGGACCTCGACCACACCATCCGGCCTGCGGACTGATTGAAACATGTTGCTGCCCCTCCCCAATTCGCGGACCCTGATGCCGGTGCCCCACCCGTATTTCCTAGCAAGAGCTTCCGGTTCTGTCAAAAAATAAATTGATTAATCCATTAAACCAACGCCGGGCGTGGGTGGCGCGACCACCCTAAGGAAGCGCCTTTCCTTTCGGCCCGGCCCCGGCAAGGTCGAGCAGGATTTCTTCACGGTGCTCTCCTCGCGCGGGAATGGGCGGAGCAACCCATGGCGCGGCACCTGCAAAGCGGGGGGCGGCGGCAGCTTGCAGCACCCCGCCATCCTCTCGCCACGTCTTTCGCTCAGTATTTATTGGACTTCTTAACGCCTGCTCCGGACTAAGGACCGGCGCGACGCAGGCATCCGAACCGAGGAAAACCTCTGCCCATTCCGCCAACGTGCGGCCTCGAAAGATCGCCGCAAGCCGCTGGGTCAGCTCAGGCCAGAGCGTGCGGTCGAACTGTCGCTGAAAGTCGGCATCCTCCGACAGGCCGAGCTTCTTCAGAAACATAAAATAGAATTTTTGCTCTATACATTGAACGCTCATATGCCCGCCGTCAGAGGTCGCATAGCAGCGGCTCCAATGCGGGCCATCAAGCATGCTTTCCCCCCGCGTCATGGCAAGCTGGCCCGATTGTCGCATCATCATCAGCAGGTTCATCAGATGGGCTGACCCGTCATAGATCGCAGCATCCACGACCGTCCCTTCGCCGCTGGCACGGGCGCGCAGCAGACCCGCCAGCATGCCGACAGCCAGATACATCGCGCCGCCGCCAATATCGCCCAGCAGAGTCGGGGGAGCGAAAGGAGCCTCGCCGGGATTGGACGCGTACCAGGCCGCCCCCGACATGGCGATATAATTGAGGTCATGTCCGGCGGCACCGCTGAGCACCCCATCCTGCCCCCAGCCAGTGATCCGGCCATAGACCAGTGCCGGATTCAGCCGGTGGCAGGGATCCGGACCCAGACCCAGACGTTCCATCACTCCTGGCCGGAACCCTTCGATCAGACCATCGGCCCTTTCGATCAGGCGGCGAACGATCTCCACATCGGCGGGATCCTTCAGGTCGATGTCGATCGACCGCTTGCCGCGATCCAGCAGCGACCTGTCGGGCGCCCCCGGAATGGCAGCGCCGCCCTTGCGATGGGCGACGATCACCTCGGCCCCCAGATCTGCCAGCAGCATCCCGGTGAAGGGACCGGGACCAATGCCCTCGATTTCGATGATCCTGACGCCGCTCAACATGTCCCGCTCCGCTCGGATGTTCTTGCGGGCGGCGTGGAGCGCGGCGGCAATCCGGCCGGGATCAAAGCCCTGCCAGCGCCCCGCGACATGCATGTCCGACCACAGCAGGTATGCGTCTCTGGCCCCGTCAGGCCGAAACGCGCAAGAATCGCGTCGCTGACCGACAATTCCTCGGTCGCAGCTGACACGCGGGAGCCAAACGCCAGCACCCGCAGCCCGTGCCGCCCGGCCAGATCAGAGACATCCAGCGCCGCGCCTTCGGGGTTGAAAACCAGAAGCTGCGGCCCAAAGGCGAAATGATCGAACAGGAAGTCGTCATCACCCAGACGCAGGTTTCGCCCGACGACGCCATGGGCACTCCCGCCAGCAAAGGCAGCATCGTCATCGCCGGCGGCGTTCAGCGGTGAACGGGTGTATTCATGCGGCCGCGAGGTCCGCCAATGCAGCATCTCGCGGGTAAAAGGCTCGGTAAGCGCGAATTGCAGGATCGCCTCGCTCATGACGCGATAGCCGCGCGTTGGCGGATCCATCAGGCGCGTGCTCTTGTCGGCCTCGTCGCAGATCTCGTGCGCGGCACGCACCCGTTCCGACGAATAGCTGTCCAGCAGGGCAAGCGTTCCCTCGCCCTTGACGACGGCGGCCAGCTTCCAGGCAAGGTTCTCGGCATCCTGAAAACCGGTATTGGTGCCGCGAATACCGAAGATGGGCAGCATATGCGCCGCATCGCCGGAGAAAAGCACATGGCCTCTGCGGAAATCCGGCAGCGTCAGGGCGTTGGGCGAACAGATGGTGGCCCAGTCCGGTTCCCACTCTACCACCTGACCGATCATCTCCATGATCCGGCGTGTGCGGGTGGCAATGGTTACTGGCGCGAGGGCGTATTCGCGGCTTTCATCATCGGGCAAGCGATAGTCGAAACGCCAGATATCATTGGGCTGACGATGCACCAGAACGTTGGTTCCTGAATTCCACGGGCTGTCGAAATAGCAATAGCGCTGCACCGGCAGGTCAAGATCCGGCGCCCGGAAATCGGTGATGACGAACTTGCCGTCACAGGCCGTGCCGACCATGCGCAGCCCCATCTCTTTGCGCACCGCCGAGCGGCCGCCATCGCAGGCGACCGCCCAATTGGCGCGCAGGTCATAGGGGCCGTCGGGCGTGTCAAGACCCAGGGCGACACCGCCCTCTCCATCCGTGATGCGGATCAACTTGGTCTGCCAGCGCAGATCAATCAGTGGGTCGCGTGCGCAGGCATCGACCAGACATTCCCCCCAGCATTGCTGGGAATTGTTCAGGATCGGCGGAAAACGATCATCGGGATCCTGCGGCAGCTTCATCTCGAAAACTCTCTCGCCCCTGAAGAACGAGACACCGGAGTTCCAGCCGAAACCGTTGGCGACGAAAGGTTTCTCGGCGCCGGCCTGTTGCAGGATCTCGACCGACCGGCGGGTGAGCGCTACAGCCCGGCTGCCGTTGGAAACCTGCGCCTTGCTTTCAATCAGCGTCGACGCGATGCCTTGCTTCGCCAACAGCAACGCCAGCACCATGCCGACCGGTCCCGCCCCGACGATGGCAACCGGTTTGTCCAGCGAAGCGTCCTCCATCTCGGGCGGCCGGAGGAGGGGAAAGATCTCGTAATCGTAGAAAACCGAAAACCGCTTTTCAAGCGAGGGCTGATGCATGCCGACAACCTCCAACCTGCGGGGCCAGAGGGATGCGCATCGCATTTCCGGCCGTGACGGTGCCAGTCGCCCTCCCCGGCGCCCTTTGTTGCGCACCAGGTCAGGCGATTCGGTTTACATCTGAATTGTATCCAGCACTGTCAAATAATTCAAGAAATCTGACAATATATGCCATAATCGTATACAATAATGCGGCCAAGGGTGTTGGTGACGCGTCGAAATCAAGGCCCGGACCGCCGCCCACAAGCTCCCTCGGAGTATAGTCCACACGAGAAAGAAGGCCGTGTCGCGCATGCTGTGGAAATTGTCTGGCGGCGCGCTCCGGGCATGTGAGGGCTCGGTTATTCAGGCGGCGAGGTCAAGAGGCATCGGCTTGAGGGGCTGAGAGAGGGTTTCCCAGCCGTCGACCTTGCGCATCTGGATCTGGCCGGAGGCGAGCAGCGCCCAGAGCAGCATCGGCACGGTCTCGGCGCAGGGCAGCACGGTCTGGGTCTTGATGCGGCGGCGGAATTCCTCGTTCAGGCGCTCGATGGCGTTGGTGGTCCGGGCGGACTTCC
>NZ_JBKEBL010000208.1:0-1581 GCF_047973135.1 Paracoccus sp. (in: a-proteobacteria) | reverse complement strand
GCATGATCGAGCCGCAGGTCGAGGCGCTTATCAAAGCCACCGGCATCGATTTCCGCATCGGCGGTAATAGGGCTTTCTATGTTCCTGCTCATGACTATGTGCAGGTGCCACCGCCGCAGGCCTATTTCGAGCCGATCAACTGGCACAGAACAGCGCTGCATGAACTTGGTCACGCAAGCGGCGCAGCCCATCGGCTGGGTCGCAACCTGTCTGGTTCTTTCGGCTCAAAGCTTTATTCGGTGGAAGAAATCACAGCCGAACTGATCGCCGCCTTCTGCTGCGCCTCGCTCGGCATCGTGCCGACCGTCCGCCATGCGGATTACATTGGGTCCTGGCTGGAATGCCTTCGAGAGGACAACCGCGCCATCATCCGCGCCGCGTCGCAGGCCAGCAAGGCGGCGGATTGGCTGCTGGCGCATCTGCCCGAGGCGGATAGCGCAGCTACGGATGGGAGGGCTGCGGCATGATCCTCCTGACATCCCAACACCGTGACCGTCTTCTCGCCAATGGCCGGGAACCTGACGCCGATCACGCCCCGTTGGTGAAATTCTTCAACCCCTTCGGTGCGGGCGTCTGGCTGGTCACAGAACTTGATGTGGACGGCGATATCATGTTCGGCCTTGCCGATCTCGGCTATCCCGAATTGGGTTCCTGGTCCTTTGGCGAGTTGCGGTCCATTCGCTTGCCCTTCGGCATGGGGATCGAGCGCGATCTGCATTTCACCAGCGACCTGCCGATCTCGATCTGGGCCGAGGCCGCACGGAAAACCGGCAGCATCCGGGGCGCTGAGCAGTTGCTCTACGCCCGCGCCGGTCAAAGACCTTCCGATGAAGAAGACGGGAGGGTCTGATCTTCAATCGTTGCCCCGTGATCCAGCGCCGCTCTCTTTCGAGGAAGAGGGCGGCGCTGTGCGTCGTGACGGGTTGGTTGCCGAGAGAGAGGCTTTCGGCGCCCGTCGCGGAGCAATCCCATGGCCACTGCCATTCAGAAAATCACCCTCGCGTCCGCGCGCGATATTCCCTTCAACAAGCTGGTGCTGAGCCAGTCCAATGTCCGGCGCATCAAGGCCGGGATCTCGGTCGAGGAACTGGCCGATTCCATCGCCCGTCGCGGGCTGATCCAGTCGCTGCATGTTCGGCACGTGCTGGACGCCGAAGGCAAGGAGACCGGGTTTTTCGAGGTGCCCGCCGGCGGTCGGCGATTCCGGGCGCTGGAACTGCTGGTCAATCAGAAGCGTCTGAACAAGACCGCGCCGGTGCCCTGTGTGGTCTCGGAGGCGGGCGATGTGCTGATCGACGAGGTCTCGCTCGCCGAGAATATCGAACGGGCGCCGCTGCATCCGCTCGTTCAGTTCCGCGCCTTCCAGACCCTGCGCGACAAGGGCATGGGCGAGGAGGAGCTCGCCGCGGCCGTATTCGTTGACCCCAAGGTGGTCAAGCAGCGCCTGCGTCTGGCTTCGGTCGCGCCCTCATTGCTGGAGGTCTATGCCGAGGATGGCATGACGTTGTAGCAGTTGCTGGATTTCACTGTCACGCAGGACAAAGCGCGTCTGGAACAGGTCTGGGATGCGATCAAGGACAG
>NZ_JBKEBL010000197.1:0-19830 GCF_047973135.1 Paracoccus sp. (in: a-proteobacteria) | reverse complement strand
GGGCGGGGTTGCGGCCCGGCGACCGGCTGCTGATGCGGCTGGGCAATACGCCCGCCTTTCCCGTCGCCTATCTGGGCGCGATCACGGCGGGGATCGTGCCCGTCCCGACCTCGGCCATGCTGACGGCGCGTGAAATCGGCAAGATTGCGGCGGAAATCGCCCCCCGGATGCTGGTCGCGGGCGATGGCATCCCGTTGCCTGACCACACCGCGCCGGTCCTGACCGAGGCCGACCTTGCCTCATTCGCCGACCTGCCTGCCGCCCCGTTTACGACGGGCGATCCCGACCGGCTGGCCTATATCATTTATACCTCGGGCAGTTCGGGCCAGCCGCGCGCGGTGATGCATGCCCATCGCGCGATTCTTGCGCGCAAGGCGATGTTCGGCGGCTGGTACGACCTGCGTGACAGCGACCGGATGATGCATGCCGGGGCCTTCAACTGGACCTTCACGCTTGGCACCGGGCTGATGGACCCCTGGACCATGGGTGCCACCGCGCTGATCCCTGCCGGGGGCACCGCGCTGGAACAGATCCCGCTGCTGGCCTCGCGCCACGGTGCCACGATCCTTGCGGGTGCGCCCGGCGTGTTTCGTCGCCTGCTGCGCGCCGAATGGCAGCACATCGAAAGCCTGCGCCACGGCCTTGCTGCGGGCGAGCGGCTGGACCCCGGCCTGCGCGAGGGCTGGCAGACCCGCACCGGCACCGACCTGCACGAGGCGATGGGCGCGTCCGAGATCTCGACCTTCATCTCGGGCAGCCCCGCCCGCCCCGCGCCCGCCGGTACCGCCGGTTTCCCCCAGCCCGGCAGGGCAATCGCGGTGCTGTCCGATGACGGCCAGCCCCTGCCAGCGGGCCAGCCCGGCGCTCTTGCCGTGCGGCGCGACGATCCGGGTTTGTTCCTGGGCTATCTGGGCCAGCCCGATGAAACGGCGGCGCGGTTTCACGGCGACTGGTTCCTGACCGGCGATCAGGCACAAATGGATGACGGCGGCGCGATCACCCTGCTGGGCCGGGCCGATGACATCATGAACGCGGGTGGCTTTCGCGTCGCGCCGCCCGAAATCGAAGAGGTTCTGGCCAGCCATCCGCTTGCCGGGGATGTGGCGGTGGCGGAACTGGCCGTCGGCCCCGGCAGCAGCATCATCGCCGCTTTCTGGACCGGCGAAGCCGGGGCCGCAGACCTGCGTGCGCTGGCGGAAAGCAGCCTTGCCCGCTACAAGCAGCCCCGCGACTATATCCGCGTCGAGGCGCTGCCCCGCACCCCTACCGGCAAGATCAATCGCCGCGCCCTGCGCGAAGCGCACCGGAAGGATACACCATGATCCGCCTTGACATCTTTGCCGATCCCGTCTGCCCGTGGTGCCTGATCGCCAAGCTGGAGCTGGACCGCGCTTTGGAAAGCCGCCCTGGCCATCCCTTCGACATCGCCTGGCACCCGTTCCGCCTGAACCCCGAGATGCCGCCCGAGGGCATGGACCGCGCCGAATATCTCTGCGCCAAGCTGGGCGACCGCGCGCAAGAGGCTGCGCGTGCCGTCGCTGCGCGCGCCGCGCAACTGGGCCTGACGCTGAACCCTTCGGCTCGCGAACCTGACACGGCCGACGCCCACCGCCTGCTGCACTGGGCTGGCGTCGAGGGCGCGCAAAGCCGCGTCATGTCGGGGCTGCTGCGCGCCCATTGGCAAGAGGCGCGCGACATCGGCGACAAGGCCGAGCTGGCGGCAATCGCGGGTGCGGTCGGGCTGGACCGTGCCATGATCGCGCAGCTTCTGGACGGCGATGCCGACCGCGACGAAATCGCCACGCGCGAGGCACACGCCCGCCAGCGCGGCATCACCGCCGTGCCGACCTTCATCGTCGCCGACCGCCATGTCGTCAGCGGCGCACAACCCGCGCGGCTGTGGCAAAACGTGATCGACGAATTGTCCGCCCGTCCTGAAACCTGACCGCCAGAGACCTGGAACAACCGTCCCTGCCTGCCTTTGCCGTCACTTCTTGAATTATGGTGGGCGGGGGGGCAGGGGGCAAAGCCCGCCAACAGACGGACGGTTCGCCGCAGGCTTTTGCAGGGGGTCCGGGGGGCGCACAGCTCCCCCGGCTATCGCGGGACGCAAATCATCCGGCGGTGCCGCTGGACCAGGGCCGCCGGCAGGGCGCGGCGGCGGCCCGACCTTTTGCGTTTGCCAGGCTTTCCCGAATCAGCTCTGACCATCCGTTGCGCCCGCGCTTTGTCACGGTCAGGCACCGCACCTGAATTTTCTCCGTTTGTCCGGGCCTTCAGACTTTGGCCCCGCACCTTGCACAAACTGCAAATTTTAGATATTCCCTGACCCTCAGAAAGGTGCCCCCCGTGAGCCAATCGATCCTGTCTACACAGGCGCCCGCCCGGCGTCTGCCCCTGCCCGAATTCGCCGCGATGCTGGCCTGTCTGTTCGCCATCGTCGCCTTTTCCATCGACGCGATGCTGCCCGCGCTGCCCCAGATCGCCGCAGATCTGACCCCCGGCAATGTCAACCGCGCGCAACTGATCCTGACGGCCTTTGTCGCCGGAATGGGATGCGGCACGCTTTTCGTCGGCCCCATCTCGGACGCCATCGGACGCAAACCGACGATCACGATCGGCTTTGCCATCTATTTCCTCGCAGCCATCGCGGCCATTCTTGCCGATTCGATCGAAATGCTTCTGGCTGCGCGTTTTGTGCAGGGGCTTGGGGCATCGGGGCCCCGGATCGTCGGGCTGGCCATGGTACGCGATCTTTATTCGGGACGAGAGATGGCGCGCATCACCAGTCTGGTGATGATGATCTTTATCATCATTCCGGCGCTGGCCCCGCTGATCGGCTCGGGGATGATCTGGCTGGCGGGCTGGCAGGGGGTTTTTGCCGGTTTTCTGGTCTTTGCGGTGATCGGCTGCACATGGCTGAACCTGCGGCAGGGCGAAACCCTGCCGCCCGCGCGCCGCCGCCCGCTGCGCCTTGGCCCGCTGCGCGAAGCGGCGGCCGAGGTTCTGGGCAGCCGCCATGTGATGCTGTGCACGGTGATCCTGACACTTGGCTTTGCCCAGATGTTCGCGCTACTGTCCTCGTCACAACAGCTTTTCGCCGAGACCTTTGGCCGGGGTGACAGCTTTCCGGTCTGGTTTGCGGCAGTGGCCCTGCTGTCGGGCACAAGCGCCGTGCTGAACGCGACCTTCGTGACCCGATACGGCATGCGGCGAATCGCGAAATGGGCCTATATCATGCAAACCTGTGTCAGCGCTGTTGTGCTGGGTCTGTTCGCGCTGAATCTGCTGCCCGGCGCGATGCAGTTTCCCGCGTTCTTTCTGTGGATGGTCAGCGTGTTCTTCATGGCGGGCGTCACCTTCGGCAATCTGAACGCGCTGGCCCTGCAACCAATGGGCCATATCGCCGGGATGGCGGCTTCGATCGTTGCGGCGATCTCGACCGTGGCCTCGACGCTGATCGCGGCACCGGTCGGGCTGATCTATGACGGCACAGCCCGGCCGGTGGTCGCCGCAACTCTGATCTGTTCGTGCCTCGCCTGGTACCTGATGCGGTTTCTTGCCGACCAGGACACGGCGATCCGCGCTTGACACCGGCCAGCGGGCCTTTATAAGCGCGCACTTCACTGGTGTTGGTGGCCCTCGCAAGGGGATGCCTGTCAGGCGCAAGCCAGAGGACAACGCCCTTCGAACGCAATTAAACGAAGGAGATCAGCCGTGACCAAACGCACGTCTGCCAAGTACAAGATCGACCGCCGCATGGGCGAAAACATCTGGGGTCGCGCCAAGTCCCCGGTTAACCGCCGCGATTATGGTCCCGGTCAGCACGGCCAGCGCCGCAAGGGCAAGCTGTCCGATTTCGGCACCCAGTTGCGCGCCAAGCAAAAACTCAAGGGTCATTACGGCGACCTGACCGAAAAGCAGTTCCGCCGCATCTATGCCGAGGCTGAACGCCTGAAGGGCGACACCGGCGAAAACCTGATCGGCCTGCTGGAGCGTCGTCTGGACGCCGTCGTCTATCGCGCAAAATTCGTGCCCACCATCTTTGCCGCCCGCCAGTTCGTGAACCACGGCCATATCGAGGTGAACGGCAAGCGCGTGAACATTGCGTCCTATCGCGTCCGGGAAGGCGATGTCATCTCGATCCGCGAGCGTTCGCGCCAACTGGCCATCGTGCTGGAAGCCGTCGCCTTGGCAGAACGCGACGTGCCAGACTATCTGGAAGTGGACCACAACAAGATGACGGCCAGCTTCGTGCGCACCCCGGCCTTGGGCGATGTGCCTTATGCGGTTCAGATGGAACCGAACCTGGTCGTCGAATATTACGCCAAGAACTGATCCCCTGGGATCGCCTCTTCGAAGGGACCGCGCCACCGGGCGCGGTCTTTTTCGTTGCGGGTAAAAGCGGGCGGCAAATTCGCCACTTCCAAAGCTGCGGCGCGGCGACTAAACCGGGCGCGCAAAGGAAATTGGCCATGACCCAGATCACCCCGAAACCCGGCATCATGGAGATCGCGCTTTATGTCAGCGGCGAAAGCAGGCTGGCCGGTCGCGACGATGTGCTGAAACTGTCCTCGAACGAGAACCCCTTGGGGTGCAGCCCGGCAGCGCAGGCGGCGTTCGGACAGGCGGCGGGAAACCTGCACCGCTATCCCCCGACCGATCATGCCGCGCTGCGACAGGCGATTGCCGGGGTGCATGGGCTGGACCCGGACCGCATCATCTGCGGCGCCGGCTCGGACGAGGTGCTGCAATTCGTGACCCATGCCTATGCGGGCCAGGGGGATGAGGTGATCACGACCGAGCACGGCTTTTCCATGTATCCGATCCTTGCGCGCATGGTGGGCGCGACGCCGGTGACGGTTCCCGAGGCCGGGCGGCGGATCGATGTTGACGCGATCCTTTCTGCCGTGACCGGCCGGACACGGATCGTCTTTATCGCCAACCCCGCCAATCCGACCGGCACCATGCTGGAGGATACGGAACTGGAGCGTCTGGCCTCGGGGTTGCCGGGCCATGTGGTGCTGGTTCATGACGGTGCCTATACGGAATTTGCGGGCGGCTTTGACGGTGGGGTGTCGCTGGTCGAACGCTGGCCGAATGTGGTGATGACGCGGACCTTTTCCAAAATTCACGGGCTGGGGGGGCTGCGCATCGGATGGGGCTATGCCCGGCGCGAGGTCATCGACGTGCTGAACCGGTTGCGCCAGCCCTTCAACCTGTCGAATGCACAACTGGCCGCCGCCGAGGCCGCCATCCGCGACACCGATTTCACCGCGCATTGCGCTGCCGAAAACGACCGCTGGCGGCGCTGGATGCGGGATGCGCTGGTGCAGACGGGCATTGGCTGCGACCCCAGTTTCGCGAATTTCCTGTTGGTCCGCTTTGACAGCCCGGACACTGCCGCAGCCGCCGATGCCGCGCTGCGTCTGGATGGCATTCTGGTGCGGCGCGTGGCGGGTTACGGCCTGCCCGAGGCGCTGCGCATCACCGTGGGCGACGAGGCCGGATGCCGCCGGATCGTCGATTCCCTTGGCCGCTTCATGGCCAGCAGAAGGGGCAGAGAATGACGGTGATCTATGACCGGGTGGCGCTGATCGGGTTGGGGCTGATCGCGGGGTCGATGGCACATGCCATGCGCGAGGGCGGGCTTGCGGGCGAGGTGGTGGGCTTTGCCCGCTCTGCCGCGACGCGCGAGACCGCGCGCGGGATCGGGCTGTGCGACCGCATTTGCGACAGCGCGGCGCAGGCGGTTGCAGGGGCGGATCTGGTGGTGCTGGCCGTGCCCGTGGGCGCGATGGGAACGGTCGCTGCCGAAATTGCGCCCCATCTGAAACCCGGCGCGACGGTCACGGATGTCGGTTCCGTCAAGCAGGCGGTGATCGACACGGTTGGCCCGTATATCCCTGACGGAGTGCATTTCATCCCCGGCCACCCCCTTGCCGGGACCGAGCATTCCGGCCCGCGCGCCGGTTTCGCCTCGCTTTTCCGCAACCGCTGGTGGCTGCTGACCCCCCTTTCCGGCACCGACCCGGCGGCAGAAACGCGGCTGGCCGATCTGCTTCGCGCGATGGGGGCCAAGACCGACAGCATGGATGCGCAGCATCACGATCTGGTTCTGGCCGTCACCAGCCACGCGCCGCATCTGATCGCTTATACGATGGTCGGTGTCGCCGATCACCTGCGCCGCGTCACGGATGAAGAGGTGATCCAGTATTCCGCCGCCGGTTTTCGCGACTTTACCCGGATCGCCGCCAGCGATCCGACCATGTGGCGAGACGTGTTTCTGCACAACAAAGAGGCGACGCTGGACATCCTTGGCCGCTTTACCGAGGAACTGTTCGTCCTTCAGCGCGCAATCCGGATGGGCGACGGGCAGGCGCTGTTCGACTATTTCACTCGCACCCGTGCCATTCGCCGGGGCATCATCGAGGCCGGACAGGATACCGAGGCACCCGATTTCGGCCGCACCCCCGGCGCTGGCAAGGCGGGCTGAAATAGCTGACGGCCCAGAAGGCTGGCCAGAGGGCGCGATGTGTCTCGATTCCGGGCCGGGCCTGCTGTTCAGCCGCCGCCCCGTCGGCAGGCGCGCTTATGGCACGAATTGCGACAGACGTTGTCCGGCATCCATCAGCGTCGCGCGGTAGCTGTCGTAATTCCGGCTCGCGTCGTCTTTTGGCGCAAGGATGCAGACCGTCGCGATGCATCGGCCCGCGCTGTCAAAGGTCGGCGCGGCGAAGCAATGGGTAAAGGTATCGACAGCGCTGTCGAACGAGAAGAACCGGTCAGATCGGGCTTGCCGGACTTCTGCGAGGAATGTGTCCGGGTCCAGCCGCCGCCCGCCCGGCAGGACGAAATCCTCGGGCGGGATCAGGTCCAGAATGTCCCGGTCGCTGAGGCCACCCAACAGCAGCCTGCCCGATGCGGTCCAGGGAATGGGCGTATGCTCGCCCACATCGGTGCTGATACGGAAGGGGCGGTTGCCCTCTTGCTGGATGGCGACGGTGTATTTATTGCCGTCCAGCATGCAGAGTTGCGAGGTTTCGCTGGTCTTTTCGGTCACTTCGCGCAGGATGGTTTCGGCCTTGCGGGTCAGGTCGAAATGATCGCGATAGGCGAGGCCCAGAAAATACAGACGGCGGCCCAGAAAGACTGCGCCGCCCTCATTCATTTCTTCCAGCATGCCGTGATTCAGCAGCACCCCGACCAGATCGTAAACGGTTGATCGGGGTGCACCCAGTGCGGTGGCGATGTCGGCCGGACGTTGCGGTGCCTTTACGGCCCGCAGATGATCCAGAATGTCGAACGCTCGATCGATGCCGCGCGCGCGTTTCCGTTCATGTCCGTCCTTCATCGCGCACTCCTTACTACAGCCGGCCGTTGATTGCGGCCGGATGCGAAGATCAGGCCTTGCGATAAGCGATGCAGTCCACTTCTACCTTGCAATCGACCACCATGGAAGATTGAACACAGGCCCGCGCGGGCGGGTTCCCGCTGAAATAGCTTTCAAAGACGCCGTTAAAGCTCCAGAAATCGCGGGCATCGTCCAGCCAGACACCGACGCGCATGATGTCTTCGACGCCATAACCGGCATCCTCGACGATCTTCAGCATGTTCTGGATGGCGATATGGGACTGCTCGACAATGCCGTTACCCGCGACCTCGCCATCGCGCATCGGGGTCTGGCCCGACACATACAGCCAGCCATCAGCCTGGGTCGCCTTGGCGAAGGGCAGGGCCTTCTGGCCGTTGCCCTTGCTGTCACCGACCCCGTGCCTTTTGATAGTCATTCCGTTTTCTCCTGTTAAAACTCGGTTTTCGAGAGGAAACCTTGCAGACGCTCGGATTGCGGAGCGCCAAAGATCTGATCGGGCGTGCCTTCCTCGTGGATGCGGCCCTGATGCATGAAGACGACCTTGCTTGAGACATCGCGCGCAAAGCGCATCTCATGCGTGACCAGCAGCATCGTCATCCCGTCCGCCGCCAGATCGCGGACCACGGCAAGAACCTCGTTCACCAGTTCGGGATCAAGGGCCGAGGTGATCTCGTCGAACAGCATCAGTTGCGGGCTCATCGCGATGGCGCGGGCGATGGCGACCCGCTGTTGCTGGCCACCCGACAACTGGCCGGGATAGTGATCCTTGCGTTGCCCCATGCCTACGCGGTCAAGCCAGGTTTCCGCGACGGCGCGCGCCTCGTCCTTGGGCATCTTCTTGGTTTTCACCAGCCCCAGCATGACGTTGCGAAGCGCGGTCATATGCGGAAACAGGTTGAACTGCTGAAAGGCCATGCCGGTCATTGCCCGCTGCGCGGCGATCTGGCGTTCGGTCAGGCGGCGGCGCTTTCCGCCCCCGTCGTGATAGCCGATGGTCTGGCCTGCGATCTGGACGCTGCCCTTTTCGAAATCCTCCAGCAGGTTGACGCAGCGCAGCAGCGTCGTCTTTCCCGAGCCGGATGACCCGATCAGCGAGACCACATCGCCCTTGGCCATGGTCAGGTCGATCCCCTTCAGCACCTCGACATCGCCGAAACGCTTGTGAAGATCGGATATTTTCAGAACCGGTGTCATGTCAGCCTCAGCGTGGGATCGAAATGCGGCGTTCGACGGCGCGGCCCGCAAGTTCGATCACGAAGTTCAGAAGGAAATAGACCAGCCCCGCAAACAGATAGAATTCGAGGCTGAGATAGGTACGGGATATGACCTGCTGCGTCGCCAGCAACAGCTCGACCACGCCGATGATCGACAGCAGGGTCGAGGCCTTGACGATCTCGGTCGCGGTATTCACCCAGGTCGGCAGGATCTGCCGCAGGGCCTGCGGCATCAGCACCGAGGTGAAGGTCTGCACAAAGGTCAGGCCGATGGATTTGGCGGCTTCGGTCTGGCCTTTCGGGATGGCATTCAGCGCGCCGCGAACGATCTCGCCCACATGGGACGAACAGAACATCATCAGCGCCAGCACCCCCGCCTGAAACGCGCTGAGATCCAGTCCGATGGTGGACAGGATATAGTAACAGGCCAGGATCAGCACGAAAACCGGCGTTCCGCGCAGGAAATCGGTATAGACCCGCACAAGAAACCGCAGGACCGGGTGGCCATAGGTCAGCGCCAGCCCGACCAGAACCCCCAGCAGCGTTCCCAGCACGATGGCGCAGACCGAAATCAGCACCGTTTCGCCAAGCCCGGATAACAGGCTGAGGCGCGCGGCCCACAACTCGGTCAGAAAGACGGAGAAATTCATGTTTCTTCCTTCTCAGCGCGGCAGGGCAAGGCGGGTTTCGACCCGGCGCAGCAGGCTGGCGATGACATAGCAGGCAAGGACATAGACCAACGAAGTGATCATCCATGTCTCGATCACGCGAAAGCTTTCGACGTTGATCTTGCGGGCATAGTAGGTCAGTTCGGGCACCGCGATGGCGGCGGCCAGCGACGTGTCCTTGAACAACGAGATGAAGTTGTTCGACAGCGATGGCAGCACGTTGCGCAGCATCACCGGAATGATGATATGCAGCTTGATCTTCAGTTCCGTCAGCCCGATGGCCAGCCCGGCCTCGCGCAGCCCCTTGGGCAGCGCCATCAGACCCGAGCGGAACACCTCGGCCAGATAGGCCCCGGCATAGATCGACAGCGTCAGGATGAACGAGGTGATCTTGTCCAGCGCCAGCCCCATTTGCGGCAGCGCGAAATAGGTCAGCAGGATCAGGACGAGGATCGGCGTGTTGCGGATCAGCGAGACATAGGCCAGTGCGATCCATCGCACCGGCCTGTGCCGCGACAACATCCCGAACGCCGCAATCAGTCCGATTCCGCATCCGATGGCGATCGAGATGATCGCCAGAACAAGGCCGAGGCCAAGCCCCTGCGCCAGAACGTCCCAGTTGCGCCAGACGACGGCAAAGTTGAAATCATAGTCCAAGGCGGCATTCCCGGATGTCGTCGTTGTTACTTGTACTCAACCGGGAAACCGATTTGCGGTGTGGGCAGGGTAGAGCCGAACCATTTCTGGAAGCTGTCGGCATAGAACTGGAACTCGACGCCGGTCATGCCCTGTTCCAGCGCAGTGTTGACAAAGTTCAGCCAGCGCTGATCGCCCGGCTTGACCGCGCAGGAATAGGTTTGCGGATTCCAGGCATAGCCCGCATCCTTGTAGCGGTCGGGGTTCTGGACCATGAACCAGCGCAGCGCAGACTGATCGGTCGCGGCGGCGGCGGCACGTCCGGAATTCAGCGCCTGATACATCAGATCGACGCTGTCATACTGATCGACCTTCGCCTCGGGCAGTGCGGCACGGACCATTTCCTCGGCATAGACGTTTTGCAGAACCGCCACCGTCACATCCGACCCGGCCGCCTTCAGCGCGTCGTAATCGGCATATTTGCCGTTTGCCATCAGCAGCAGGCCCACGCCCTCGCGGTAATAGGGGACGGTGAATTCGACCTGTTGCGCGCGCTCGGCCGTGACTGTCATGAACTGGCAGGTCAGATCGACCTTGTTGGTGACAAGGTTCGGGATCCGGGCGTCGCCGGATTGCTGCACATATTCGATCTTGTCGGGATCCCCGAACAGCGCCTTGGCGACCAGACGGCCCATGTCGATGTCAAAGCCGGTCAGCTTGTTCTCGGAATCGATGAAATGCCAGGGCGGGTTGGTCGAGCCCGAACCGAGGATCAGATATCCGCGATCCAGCACCTCTTGCAATTTGCTGGTGGCCTGCTGCGCCATGACCGGCGCCGCCGCCAGTGCCATGACCGCTGCCGCCACAAATGGGACCTTACGCATTCTGTATTCTCCGCTGTAGACACCATGCGTCAGCAGCATGGCTATGTTTTCCGTTATAGCGACCATTAATCGTTATAACGGAAAATTGTTATCTGAAGGGCCTTGTTTCTGTCAAGGCAGACGAAAGGACAGGGTCAGCCCTGCCCGGTCTGTCCCGGAATGTCTGCCAGCATCTCGCGGATGAGGGCGGCGGCGGCCGGGGTCTGGGCGTTTGATCCTGAATAGATCATGCCGATCCGGTCGTGGCACGCCTTGAACGGATAGCAATAGCTGCGCAGCAGAGGATTCGCCTGCACGCCCGCCGCCATCGGTGCCTGATCCCCGACAAATGCCGGAAACAGCCCGTAACGGTCCTGTTGCAGCAGCAATTCAGTAATCAGGGTGGCGTTGTTCGTCTCGATGCAATCGGCGGGCTGGCGCAGGCCGTGTTCGGCGCGGAAACGGTCGAAATCCTGCCGCATCGGCGTGCCGGGCAGAGGGATCGTCCAGCGCTGCGCCACCAGTTCGACCGGGTCGTCGGGCGGCGGCGGCACGCCCGCGCGCGCGACGATGACCGTCTGCGTCCGCGCCAGCGGGATCGTTCCAAAGCCGGTCTGATCCAGCTCGGGTCCAAGGCGGCCAAAGACCATGTCCAGCCGTCCATATTCCAGATCGTCCAGAAGATCGGGCAGCAATCCGTCGCGCAAGCGGATGGTGACATTCGGATAGCGCGATTTGAACCCCGCCATCAGCGACGCCACCTGTCCCAGCAGCGAATAATTGTGCAGCCCGACCAGGATTTCGCCGCGCCCCAGCGTGCTGAACTGTTCGCTGACATCCTCCAGCGCAAGGATATTGCTGACCACCTTGCGGGCGGCGTGGATCAGATCGTTGCCCGGCCCGGTTCGGCGCAATCCGCGTGGGTGCCTTTCGAACAGGGTCAGTCCGAAACCATCCTCGATTTCCGAAAGGGTCCGCGACACGGATGCCTGTGTGATGTTCAGCTTTTCAGCGGCCCGGCTGACATTCAGCGTCTCATCCAGCGCCAGCAGCACATGCAGATGCCTGAATTTCAGGCGCCTGCGAACGAATTCCGACACGTTCACCTTGATTAATCCGTTGAAAACACTCCGATATAATCAAAATGCTATACCAAGCAGCATAAATAGCAAGTTTTTTAACATGGCGGGTTATCTAGACTTCCCGGTCAGAGCCCGAACGGGCCTGAAGATCTTAATGAGGGAGAGTGCGATGACCGGAGCCTCTATGACAAGCGTCCTGCAGGCCTTTGCGCTGCTGGGCCTGTTCTTGCTGATCGGGACATTGTTGCGGGCCAGGCTTGGCTGGTTGCAGAAACTGTTCATACCGGCCTCGGTGGTCGGCGGCTCGGTCGGGTTGTTGATCGGGCCGCAGATCTGGGGCAGTCTGACCCCGGTGCAATACCCGGCGGACTGGATCAAGATGTACAGCCTGCTGCCGGGCGTGCTGATCATTCCGGTCGTGGCCTCGGTGCCGCTGGGGATCCAGCTTTCACAAAAGGACAGTTCCGCCGGGGCCGCGCGCAATGTGTTCAACATGTTCTTCCTGATGCTGGCGCTGTTCGCCTTTCAGCTTGCGGTCGGCGGCGCGGTTGGCGCGTTTTTTGCCACCTCGATGCCGGATCTGGGCATCTACAACACCTTCGGGCTGGAAATGCCCCTGGGCTTTTCGGGCGGGCATGGCACGGCCGGCGTGATCGGGAACATGCTGAACGGAATGGGCCTGGAATACTGGGAGATCGCGCAGGGCGTCGCAGTGACCTATGCCACGATCGGCCTGCTGGGCGGCATCATCTCTGGCATCGCCATCATCAAATGGCTGAGCACCCGCAGGATGCTGGACGGTTCCGCCGATTCCGACAGCCTGCCGAAATCCTGGCTGACCGGGCTTGAGCCCGACCCCGAAAAGCAGCGCATCGCCGGGCGCGAGACGACGGTTTCGACCTCGATCGACGTGATCGGCTTCAACCTCGCGCTGATCCTTGCGGGCTCGGGGCTGGCAATCCTGCTGCGCGGCTGGGTGCGGGCGCTGGACCTGCCGCTGATCAAGGCGGTGCCGGTCTGGGCCTATGCGATCATCGTGATGTGGCTGGTCTGGATCGCGATGAACAAGCTGAAGATCGCGTGGCTGGTCGATCCGGGCGTCAAGGGCAAGATCGCCTCGACCCTGACCGATTTCGCCATCGTCGCCGCGCTGGTCTCGATGCCGGTGCAGGGCGTGCTGACCTTTGCCACGCCGATCCTGATTTCCGCTGCAATCGGCTTTGTCGGCACGGTCGTGCTGTGCATGGGCCTTGCGCGCCGACTGTTTTCCTCGGCACCCTATGAACGCGCGATGCTGATCTTTGGTACCGGCACCGGCGTGTTCCTGACCGGGTTGCTGCTGTTGAAAATCTGCGACCCGGATTTCAAGACAGCGGCGATGCGCGACGGTTCGCTGGCCTATTCGATGAATACCGTGGTCGGCTTTATCCTGATCCCGATCATGGTGAACGCAAGCGCGGCGTCGGGGCCATCCGCCCTGACGATGATCGGCGTGTCGCTGCTGGCGGCGTCGATCGTGGGTGTACTGGCAACTTCGCTGATGCGGGGCCGTCAGCCTGTTGCTGGTGAATAAAGGGAGACGCGCCATGAACGCGATGATCGAGACCGACCGTCTGGTCGAGGATCTGAAACCCGGTTACATTGATCTCAGCGACCGCATCTGGGATATGGCGGAACTGCGCTATCAGGAAAGCCGGTCGGTCGCCGCCCAGATCGAGATGATCGAGGACGCGGGGTTCCGCGTCACCCGCGACGTTGCCGGGATCCCCACCGCCTTCATGGCCGAGGCGGGCGAGGGCGGGCCGGTGATCGGCTTTCTGGGCGAATTCGACGCGCTTGCGGGCCTGTCGCAACAGGCGGGCATCGCCGAAAAGCAGCCTGTGGACGAAGGCGGCAACGGCCATGGCTGCGGGCATAACCTGTTGGGCGCGGGGGCGATGCTGGCTTCGGTGGCCACGCGCGACTGGCTGGCCGCCAAGGGCATGCCGGGGCGTGTGCGCTATTACGGCTGCCCCGCAGAAGAGGGCGGATCGGGCAAGACCTTCATGGCCCGCGGGGGCGTGTTCGACGGTCTGAATGCCGCCTTCTGCTGGCATCCAGCCTCGTTCAATACGCTGATTCCGTCAAGTTCGCTGGCCAATGTGCAGGCCTATTTCCGCTTTTCCGGCCGCGCGGCCCATGCCGCCGCCTCGCCGGAACTGGGGCGCTCGGCGCTGGACGCGCTGGAACTGATGAGCGTGGGCGTGCAGTACCTGCGCGAACACATGCCCGAAAAGGCGCGCATCCACAGCGCCATTACCAATACTGGCGGGATTTCTCCGAATGTGGTGCAGGACAGCGCCGAGGCGCTGTATCTGATCCGCTCGCCTCAGGTCAGCGAGGCGCTGGAACTGTTCGAGCGGGTCAAAAAGGTCGCCGCAGGTGCCGCCATGATGACCGAGACCACGGGCGAGGTCGAGGTGGACAAGGCCTGTTCCAACCTGCTGCGCAACAACACGCTGGACGAACTGATGCAGGCCCAGATGGAACGTATCGGCGGAACCGAGTTTGACGACGACGACCTGACTTATGCCACGGCGATCCGAAAGACGCTGACCCAAAGCGATATCGGCGCGGCCTGCAAGATGTTCGGGGTCGAGATGAAGGCCGCGATGCCGGTGCTGGCGGGGCATGTCCTGCCCGGCCCAAGGCCGGAACTGATGCTGCCCGGCTCGACCGATGTGGGCGATGTAAGCTGGCAGGTGCCGACGGCACAGGTCATGACCGCCTGCCACTCGCTTGGCACGCCGTTCCATAGCTGGCAACTGGTGGCGCAGGGCAAGTCCGGCGCGGCGCATCGCGGCATGGTCTTTGCCGCCAAGACAATGGCGGGCAGTGCCATCAGCCTGTTCGAAAACCCGGCCCTGCTGGATCGCGCGCAACAGGAATTTCGCGACCGCATCGCCACGACCCCCTATGTCTGCCCGATCGCGCCCGAAGTCGAATTGCCCTTCCGCCGCGCCAACGCACGCTGACCGCGGGGCGCAAGCCGCCTGTCCTGACCCGTCCGGGCAGGCGGCTACATGCAGCTTTCATACAGAGCGCGGGTATTTTCCGGGGTCATCTTGACCGGGTTGCCGCCACAGGACGGGTCTTCCAGCGCCATACGGGTCAGTTCGTCCAGCCGGTCCGGGGTGACGCCCATTGCGGTCAGGTTCGGCGGGATGTCCAGTTCGGCGCGCAGATCCATCACCCGCGCGCGAAAGCCGTCGAACCCGCCCGGAATGCCCAGATAATCCGCCGCCCGCGCCATCCGGTCCTGAATGGCCGGGCGGTTGAAATCCAGCACCATCGGCATGACCACGGCATTCGTGGTGCCGTGATGAGTGCCATGGACCGCGCCGACCGGATGGGACAGCGAATGGATCGCGCCCAGTCCCTTTTGAAAGGCAACGGCACCCATGGCCGCCGCGCTCATCATCATCGCGCGGGCCTCCAGATCGTCGGGGGTGGCGTATGCACGCGGCAGGTATTCGTTGACCAGCCGCATCCCCTCCAGCGCGATGCCCTGGCTCATCGGGTGGTAATGCGGGCTGCAATAGGCCTCAAGGCAATGGGCAAGCGCGTCCATGCCGGTGCCCGCCGTGATCAAGCGGGGCATACCCAAGGTCAGTTCGGGGTCGCAGATCGTTACCGAGGGCATCAGCCGGGGGTGGAAGATGATCTTTTTCCGGTGGGTTTCGGAATTGGTCAGCACGCCAGCGCGCCCCACCTCGGACCCGGTTCCGGCGGTGGTTGGCACGGCGATGATCGGGGCAATGGCCTGCGCGTCGGCGCGGGTCCACCAGTCGCCGATATCCTCAAGATCCCAGACCGGGATGGTCTGCCGAACCATCAGGGCGATCATCTTGCCCAGATCCAGCGCCGACCCGCCGCCAAAGCAGACCACGCCGTCATGCCCCCCGGCGCGAAAAGCGGCGATGCCCGCCGCCATGTTCCTTTCGTCCGGATTGGGATCGACATCGGAAAACACCGCCCGGCCAAGTCCTGCCGCATCCAGAATATCCAGCGCCCGCGCGGTGATCGGCAGTCTGGCCAGCGCCCTGTCGGTCACAAGCAGCGGGCGGGCGATGCCCGAGGCGCGGCAATGTTCGCCCAGTTCGGCGATGCGGCCCGCCCCGAATCTGATGGCGGTGGGATAGGACCAGTTTGCATGCAGGGTCATGGCTTACCTTTGTCGGTTGTCGGTGTTACGCGCGTTCAAAGCCGCGCGCGATTTCCCAGTCGGTGACGACTCGGTTCTGTTCCTCGATCTCCCACCGGGCGGCGCGGACATAGTGGTCGATCACATCCCCGCCAAAGGCGGTGCGCAGCATTGCGGAACCCTCAAGCGCCTGTGCCGCCCCGGACAGCGTCGCCGGGATCCCGCGCGCATTGCGGGCGGCATAGGCGTCGCCGCTAAACTCCGGTTCCAGCGTCATGCCCCGTTCGATTCCGTCCAGCCCGGCAGCCAGCAGTGCCGCGCAGGCCAGATAGGGGTTCAGGTCGGCCCCGCCAATACGGCATTCAACCCGGATCGCCCCGCCCCCCTCGCCGCAGATGCGGAAACCTGCGGTGCGGTTGTCCATCGACCAGATCGCCCGTGTGGGCGCGAAAAGCCCGGTCACGAACCGCTTGTAGCTGTTGACATAGGGCGCAAGGAAATATGTCAGCGCCCCGGCATGGGCCAGTTGCCCCGCCAGAAAGGACCGCATCAGCGCTGACATGCCGCGATCCGCATCCGGGTCGTGAAAGGCGTTCTTGCCGTCCCGGAACATCGATTGATGCACATGGCTGGAGGATCCGGCGCGGTGATGCGAATATTTTGCCATGAAGGTCGCCGACTGGCCATGCACCTGCGCGATTTCCTTCGTGGCGGCCTTGACCAGTACATGCATGTCCGCCGTGTCCATCGCGTCGGAATATTTCACGTTGATCTCGTGCTGTCCGGCCTCGGCCTCGCCCTTGGAGTTTTCGACCGGGATGCCCGCGCCATAAAGCCCGTTGCGCAGCGTGCGCATCACCGGTTCGTCGGCGAATGTGCCGCTGATGGCGTAATCGACATTATGGCGCGCCGTTGGCACAGGGTCGCGATAGCCGGCATCGAACAGCGTCTTGTAGTCCTGCGCGAACAGGAAAAACTCCAGCTCGGTCGCCATCATCGGCGTCAGGCCCATCGCCCCGGCCCGCCGCACCTGACGTCGCAGCACCTCGCGCGGGGCGTGGGGAACAGGGGCATGGGTGTGATGGTCAACAAGATCGGCCAGAACCAGCGCGGTGCCCGGTGCCCATGGAATGCGGCGCAGCGTCGTCAGATCGGGCTTCATCGTGTAATCGCCATAGCCCGCCGCCCAGCTTGCCGCAGCATAGCCGGGCACGGTGTGCATTTCCAGGTCCGTCGCCAGCAGATAGTTGCAGCAATGGGTTTCCTGCGGATTTTCAAGGAAATGCGCGGCGTGAAACCGCTTGCCCATCAACCGGCCCTGCATATCGGGAAAGGCCACGCTGACGGTGTCGATTTCGCCGCTGCGGACAGCGGCCGCAAGGGCGTCGAAGCTGAGATTGGCGGGCATGGCATACCTTTGGTTTTGGGCGGGCGCATTCGCCCGTGCGCCCGGAAAAAAGCGATGGTTACGAATAACGATAGGGCGGGCCCGCCCTGCGCATTGCGTCGTTATATTCGCGAATCTTGTCCACGACCTTTGCCTTGATCTCGGATTCGGCGGCAATTTCGTCCCAGAATTCCTTGGCGGCCTCTTCGACCTGATCCCATTCCGCGGCCGGGATGGTGGTCAGGGTCATCTTGTCGCCATTGACGCGCAGATCCGCCTCGCCGTTCCAGTACCAGTGCTGGCGATAGTAATGCGACTGATCGAACACCGCGCGCATCAGTTCCCGAAGATGTTCGGGCACCTCGTTCCAGCGGTCCTGATTGGCAAAGAAATGCCCGATCCACGCGCCCGAGATGCTGTTGGTCAGGAAATTGCCGGTCGCCTCGGCCCAGCCGACGGTATAATCCTCGGTGATGCCCGACCATGCGACACCGTCCAGTTCGCCGGTTTGCAGCGCGACCTCGATATCCTCCCACGGCAGGGTGACGGGGATGACGCCGAATTTCGCCAGAAAGCGCCCGGCGGTCGGAAAAGTGAAAACGCGCTTGCCCTGAAGGTCGGCAAGGCTGTTGATCGGTTGTTTGGTGGCAAAGTTGCACGGATCCCACGACCCGGCCGAGATATGCTGAATACCCAGCTTGCCGTATTCTTCTTTCCAGATTTCATCCAGCCCGTGGTGGTTGAACAGCGCGGGCACGTCCAGCGAATAGCGCAGCGCAAAGGGAAAATAGCCGCCAAAGACCGTTACTTCGGTCGGACTGGCCATGCTGTCATCATCGGATTGCACCGCGTCGATGGTGCCGTTCTGCATGGCGCGGAACAATTCGGGCGTGGGGACAAGCTGATCGGCATAGAACAGCTCGATCTGCATCTGGCCATTGGCGATCTTGTTGAAGGCGTCGATGGCGGGTTTGCAGACATGCGCGCCAAGCGCCGCGCCCGCATAGGTCTGCATCCGCCATGTCAGCGGCGCGCCCTGGGCAACCGCCGGGGCGGCCAGCGCACCGGCACCAGCGGCCAGCGCGCCCGAAGTCAGGAACTTGCGTCTTGTCGTGGTCATGGTCGTCTCCCGTGTTGGTCGTTACCGATAAATCTGCTGTGGCAGCCACATGGCGACCTGTGGAAAGGCGATCACCAGCGCAAGGGTCAGCGCCATGATCAGCACGAAGGGCAGGACCGAGCGATAGATCACCCCCATCGTGAAATCGCGCGGTGCCATCGCCCGCATCAGGAACAGGTTATAGCCGAAAGGCGGCGTCAGATACGCAATCTGGCAGGTGATGGTGTAAAGAACCCCGTACCAGACCAGATCAAAGCCAAGGCTGCGCGCCAGCGTGACATAGATTGGCGCGACGATGACAAGCATCGCCGTATCGTCCAGAAACATGCCCATGATCAGGAACGAGCCCTGCATCAGCAGCAGCACCTGCAACGGGCTCAGCGCCATCTCGCGCAGGAACAGGGTCTCGATCGCGCGGCCCGCGCCAAGCCCGTCGAAAACCGCGCCAAAGGACAGCGCGGCGGTGATGATCAGCATGAACATGCAGGTAATGGCCAGAGTTTGCCGGGTGGCGACCTCGAACACCTCGCGGGTGAAGCGGCGCTTGATCACCGCCGCCGCCACCGAGGCCAGCGCGCCGATCACGCTGCTTTCGGTCAGCGAGGTCCAGCCCTTGACGAAGGGTACCATCATCGCCGCAAAGATCACCAGAGGCAGGATGCCCGCGCGCAGCAGGCGCAACCGCTGCGGCCAGGTGATCGCGGCGCGTTCCGCCGCTGGCATGGGCGGGGCCAGAGCGGGGTTCAGCCGGGTGCGGATCAGGATATAGGCGATAAACAGCGCCGCCATCAGCAGCCCTGGTCCGATTCCGGCCAGCCAAAGCTGGCTGACCGGCTGACGCGCGATCAGCGAATACAGGACCAGTACGACCGAGGGCGGGATCAGGATCCCAAGGCTGGAACCCGCCTGAATCACGCCCGAGATCATCGGCTTGTCGTAATTATGCCGGACCAGTTCCGGCAGGGCGATGGTCGCGCCGATGGCCATTCCCGCCACCGACAGCCCGTTCATGGCCGAGATCATCACCATCAGCAGGATCGTGCCCACGGCCAGCCCGCCCGGCATCGGCCCGAACCAGACATGAAACATCCGGTATAAATCTTCAGCCAGCCGCGATTCCGACATGACATAGCCCATAAAGACGAACATCGGCAGGGTCAGCAACGCGTTCCAGCGCATCACCTTCATCACCGCCGAAAAGCCCATATCCGTGCCGCCCGGCCCCCACATCAGCAGCGCCGCCACCACTGCGACAAAGCCGATTGCTCCAAAGACCCGCTGCCCCGTGACCATCATCAGCAG
>NZ_JBKEBL010000093.1:0-33056 GCF_047973135.1 Paracoccus sp. (in: a-proteobacteria) | reverse complement strand
TCTCGAACCCCATCTTCCCGGCAAGAAGAGCGATAGCGGCGTGACGGGCAGGGACAATCGCCTGTTTCTGGAGGCCGTCCTTTGGCGGGTGCGCACCGGTTTGCCCTGGCGAGATCTGCCGGTGGAATTCGGGAACTGGAACAGCGTGTTCCGGCGTTTCCGAAGATGGGCCAAGGGGGGTGTTTTCGAGCGCCTGTTCAAAGAGATACGTGGAGAACCCGATTTCGAATACGCGCTGATCGACGGAACCATCGTTCAGGCTCACCAGAAGGCGAGCGGCGCAAAAGGGGGGCTCAGGATCAGGCCATCGGGCGCTCGCGCGGCGGATTGACCACCAAGATCGTGGCGCTGGTGGATGCCCTCGGGAACCTGTTCGACTTTGTGCTTCTGCCGGGGCAGGCCCACGACTTGAAGGGCGTCGCTCCATTAATCGAAAACGTGGCCTTCGATGCGCTTCTGGCGGACAAGGCCTTCGATGCCGATTGGCTGCTTGCCGAGTTGGACGCGCGGGGCGCGAGCGCGGTCATTCCACCGAAGGCAATGAGCCTGCATATTCGGTGCCGTCTGCCCAGGCCGCAGGACGACTGCCGCGCTGGTCATGCCCTTTGCCAACACCGGGGCCATGAACGCGCACCTTGCCGAAATCGCGAAGACCGTGGCACCAGGCTCTCATGCCATTCTTGCGATGGATGGTGCCGGGTGGCGTGGCGCAAACGCTCTGCGCGTTCCTGACAACATCACTATCGTGACGCTTCCGCCCTATGTGCCGGAACTGAACCCCGTCGAAAACATCTGGGCCTGTCTGCGGGCGAACCGCCTCGCCATTTCCGTCTTTGACACTTATGATGACATCGTCGCCCGATGCTGCGATGCATGGAATTTCATTGCAAACGACCCCGGTCGCGTCAATTCAATCGCTCACCGAGACTACGCAAGAGCGGTCAAATCCTACGGCCGTTGGTATCAATGCGCCAGAAACACCGGAATCCGGGTCTGCGCCATCACGTCATGGGTGACGCCGCCGAACAGATCCTCGCGGAATTTCGAATGTTCAAAGGCACCCATGACGATCAGGTCGGCCCCCAGCCGGTCCGCCTGCGCCAGCAGCGTTGCGGCGATGCCGCCCGAGGCCCGGGGCGTGTCGATCCAGGAAGCGCGCAGCCCCTGCCGTCTGAGCGAGCTTTGTGGATCCAGCCCCGCCTCGTCGGGCCGTGCCGTTCCCGGCCCGCCCACGGTCACGATGGTGATGTCATCCTTGGTGTCCAGCAGCCGGAAGGCGCTGGACAGCGACCGCGCCGCGGCCCGGCTGCCATCCCAGGCGATCATCACCTTCGAGGCGACGCGGTCGGCATCGACACCGGCGGGAAAGGCAATGACGGGGCGGCCGCTCAGCAGGGCGATGCGGTCGGGATGCAGACCCGAGCCGCCGGCACCGCGTTCGGGAATGCCTATCAGCGTGGCATCGAAAAACCGCGAAGCCTCGGCCACGCTGCTTTGCCCCCCCTGGACCAGATGCACATGCGATGCATCCAGCCCCGCCGTCGCCTGCCGGAACTTTGCCTCGATCTGGCTGATGGCGTCGTTTTGGGTCTTGCGCAGCGACGCCATGATCGCGGCGGGGATCCAGGTGTTTTCGGCCGCCGATGGCGCGATGCCGTCTCCGCCGGACACAATGCCGGTCAGATGCGCGTCATAACTTTTCTGGATCGCGATTCCGGCCCGCAAGGCGGTTTCGGATTGCGGCGCGCCATCAAGCGCGACAAGGACGTTCTTCAGCGGCATGGCTTTCCCTACCCTTTACAGTTTCATCCAGACGGTCTTGAGATCGGTATATTTCTCCAGCGCGTGCAGGGACTTGTCCACACCATTGCCGGATTGCTTCATCCCCGCCAGCGGCACGGTGACATCGGCCCCGCCATAGGTGTTGACATGCATCACCCCGGCCTTGATCCCACGCGTCACACGGTGCGCCGTCGAGACATTCGAGGTCCAGACAGCGCCGGCCAGCCCGAAATCCGTGGCGTTGGCGATGCGGATCGCATCATCGGCATCGGTGAAAGTGGTGACGGCCAGAACCGGGCCGAACACCTCTTTGCGGGCCAGCGTAGCATCCGGTGTGACACCGTCCACAACGGTCGGGGCCATGTACCAGCCGCCGGTTTCGGCAAGGATCCGGTCGCCGCCGGTCAGCACCTCGCCGCCTTCGGCGCGGGCGGTTTCGACAAAGCGCAAATTGCCCTGCAACTGGGTTTCGGAATGGACCGCGCCGATATGGGTATCCACCCGCAACGGATCGCCCACGCGCAGCGATTCCGCGATCTCGACCACGCGGGCAACGAAATCGCTGTGAATGCTGTCCTGTACGACCAGCCGCGAGGCGGCAACGCAGACCTGACCGGAATTGCGGAAAATGCCGTTCGCGGCGACCTGTGCGGCCTCTTCCAGATTTGGAGCGTCGGCAAAGACGACATTCGGGGATTTGCCGCCCAGTTCCAGGTAGCAGCGCTTCATGTTCGAACGGGCGGAATATTCCAGCAGCCGCCGCCCCGTCGCGCCCGAGCCGGTAAAGGTCAGCACGTCGATGTCGGGGTGCAGGCCGATCGCCTCGCCCACCACGGCACCCGCGCCGGTCACAACGTTCAGCACCCCGTCAGGCAGCCCCGCCTCTTGCGCCAGCTCGGCCAGACGCAGCAGCGACAGGGACGCGGTCTCGCCTGGTTTCAGCACGACCGAATTGCCCGCCGCCAGCGCAGGCGCGATCTTCCATGCGCCGATCATCAGCGGAAAGTTCCACGGCACGATGGCCCCGACCACGCCCGCAGGCTCGCGCTGGATCAGCGCCAGAGTGCCGTCGGGCGTTGGCGGAATCTCACCGCCGATCTTGTCAACGGCCTCGGCATAGTAACGGATGGTCGCGGCGGCGGAACCGGGTTCGGCGTTGATGGCCATGCCGATCTCGGTTCCGTTGTCGCGCACGCCCAGAACCGCCAGTTCCAGCGCGTGATCGCGGACCAGATCGGCAAAGCGGTGCAGCACCGCCTTGCGGGCCGCAGGTGCCATGCGCGACCAGCGGCCATCCTCGAATGCCGTGCGGGCGGCAGCAACGGCGGCATCGACATCCTGCGCCGTCGCCTCGGCCAGCGTGGTCAGTTGCTGGCCGTCGATGGGGCTGATCACCGGGCGGGTCGCGCCGTCAGAAGCGGCGCGCCACTGGCCACCGATCAGCAGATTGCGGGGTGAAAGCGCCTGCGCGCGCAGGCCGTCAATGGCGGATTGGTCAAGCATTCAGGCGACTTTCCTTTTGGGTGCAAGCTGGTTTTTGATGTGCAGCCCCAACACAAGAACGATCAGGCCGAACAGGATGGCCGCAATCGGGCGATTGATGAAATCCAGAGGGCTGTCGATATTGGCCATGGCGGTGCGCAGGCGGGTTTCCATGATCCCCCCCAGCACCATGCCAAGGATGATCGGCACCACCGGCAGGTTCAGCCGCTTCAGGATATATCCCAGCACGCCAAAGCTTGCCGCCAGTGCGCAATCCGTGGCCGAGTTGCGCAGGCTGTAAACCCCCACGAAGCTGAGCGTCAGCACCACGACGCCCAGAAACCGCGTCGGGATGCGGATGACTTGCAGGATGCCGCGCGTGGCTACGATCAGAAAGCCCAGTACCACGATATTCAGGATCAGCAGCACCAGATACAGGCCGACGATGAAATCCGGCTGATTCTGGAACAGTTGCGGCCCCGGCACGACGTTGTGGACATAGAACACCGACAGCATCATCGCGGTCAGCGCCTCGCCGGGAATACCCAGGGCCAGAAGCGGGATCATCGCCGCACCTGGCACGGCGTTGTTTGCCGCCTCTGAGGCGATCAGCCCCTCGGGGGCGCCATTGCCGAATTTCTCGGGATGTTTCGACGTGTTCGAGGCATAGGTATAGGACATGAACTGGGCCAGAAACTCGCCCACGCCGGGGATGATGCCCATCGTTACCCCCGATCCGGACGAAAACAGCGCCACGCGCTTGTGCTGCCACAATTCGCGCAACCCCGAGAACATCGAGCCGGTCAGTTCGGGCATTTCCGGCGATTCGTCGCGGTCGATCAGCAGCGAATAGGCCTGACTGATGGCGAACAGCCCCAGCACCACCACAATCAGGTTGACGCCCGAGGACAGCCAGCTTTGCCCGAAGGTGAAGCGTTGGGTATAGCGGATCGGCTCCAGCCCGATGGTGTTGATGAAGATGCCAAAGCTGACCAGAAACCCGGCCGCCAGCGCCTGCCCGCGATGGGTGACGATGACCAGCACGATCCCCAGCAGCGCGGCCAGAAAAATCTCGCGCGATCCGAACATCGGCGCGACCTTTGCCAGAACCGGGGTCAGCAGGATCAGGCAGATGACCGAGAAGATGCCGCCGCAGAACGATGCCCAATAGGCCAGCGACAGCGCGCGGTGCGGCTGGCCCTGCTGGGTCATCGGATAGCCGTCATAGGTGGTCAGCGCATTCGCAGCCGTGCCCGGCGTGTTGATCAGGATCGCCGGAATCGCCCCGCCATACATGGACGATCCATAGATCCCCAGCAGCAGCGTCAGCCCGACAATGGGATCGAAGGCAAAGGTCGCGGGCAGCAGGATGGCGATGGCCACGGCCGGGCCGACGCCGGGAATGGACCCGATGATCACCCCGCCCACCGATCCGATCAGCAGCGCGACCAGAACGTCAAGGCGCGCGATGAATTGCAGTCCCGAAAGAAAGGTCTCCATACCCGCCCCCTACAGATAAAGCACGAACAGGTTGCGCAGACCGTCCGGCAGGGTCTGATAGACCGCGCCGCCGGGGATCTTGACCTGAAGGAAGGACTTGAACAGCAGCACTGTCGCGGCTGCGGCCACCGCAGCCCAGACCAGCGCCTGACCCGAGCGATAGCCGACGCGCAGAGTCAGTGCGATCGCGAACAGCACCGAGGCGGGCAGATAGCCGATTACCGGCGTGGCAAAGACATAGGCCATGAACCACAGCCCGAACTCGACCGAGCGCAGCCACAGCAGCACCTCTTCGCCAAGGGCGGTCAGCCTTGCGTCGGCATGCGGATCGCGGATGGATCCGTAAAGGTTCAGCGCCGAAAACAGTACCATGCCAATCACGGCAAGGCGTGGCCAGAAACCCGGCTGCGCGGCAAAGATTTGCCCCGGCGCCCATGTGGTCTGGCTCCACATCTGAGAAAAGAGAAACAGCGAGACAAGCAGGCAGACGGCATTGAAGGCCGTGTCCCCTGTCCGTCGCGCAACGGTCGGCAGTTCAGGCAGTTTCGCGTCAGTTGTCATGTTTGGCGCCCCGGTCCCTGATGGCGGAAAGGCCGGACGCGGCAGGGCGCGTCCGGCATGTATTGCGGCATATCGGGATCAGAACCCGCCCAGTTTGGCGATGTCATCCTGAATGCGCTGCGCGGATTCGGCGGCGTCCATCCAATAGATCCCGGCACCGGTTTCCTGCGACAGCTTCTGCGCGGCCTCGCCCAGAACGATCTCTTTCGCGACGCCCGCGATCTTGTCGCGCACGTCCTGCGGCACGTCCTTATGCACGAACAGCCCGTTCCACAGCGAGATGCCAAGGCTGGGGTCGATCTCGGCCAGTGTGGGCACATCGGGGATCAGGGGGATGCGCTCATCCGTGACGGTGGCCAGAATCTTGACGTCGTTCAGGCAGGGCAGGATCAGTTGCAGCGTCGTGTTGATCACATCCGCATCGCCCGAAGCCAGCGTGTTGCAGTCCAGTGCGTCGAAAGCGGCATCCGAACCCCAGCCAAAGCCCTTTTTCGCGGCCATCGCCATTGTCGCCCGCGTCGGAATCCCCGGCGCGCCAAAATGGCCAAGCGTGACCTTGTTGTCCTTGGCATAGGCCGCCAGCCCGTCGATATCGTCATAGGGCGCGTCGCCTCTGGCGGCGATAACGAAGGGATAGGTCAGAAAGACGCCCACCGGCTCGAACGGGAAGGGGTTCAGATCCGGGATCCCCAGCGCAGGGCCGACAACCGGCACCGCCGACACGAAAGATCCGATCGTATAGCCATCGGCGGGCGCATGCGCCGCATCGATCGCGCCGGGGAACGGTCCGCCACCACCGCCCGGCTTGTTGATGACCGCAGCGGGCACGCCAAGCTGTGCCTGGATGCCATCGGCGATCATCCGGCTGAGAACATCCTCAAGATCGCCCGGAGGCCACGGCACGACAATCGAAATCGGCTTTTCGGGATATTCGGCCAGCGCAACGCCGGCACCAAGGGTCACAGCCGCGACTGCGGCGACGATTCCTTTTGCAAACTTCATCCTCATCTCCCTGAACATAATAAATTAAACCGACGTTGGTTCAAATATCGGACCATCGGTTCGTTTTATGTTGCATAGCGGGCGGCTTTCTGTCAAGATTTTTGCAGAACGGTCCGGGAATCCCGGATGACCAGAAGGCCAGACCTCATGTCCGAAAGCGCATCGACAATCACCAAGGCATTGGATTTGCTGGACTTGTTCAGCGAACGCTCGCCCCGTATCGGGCTGAGTGAAATCGCAAAGACCTCGGGCTACAACAAGGCCAGCACTCTGCGCTTTCTGAACGCGCTTCAGGCCGGCGGCTTTGTCGAACAGGATGAGGCTACGAAAACCTATTGCATCGGCCCGGCTTTCCTGCGTTTTGCGCAATTGCGCGAGGCCGTGGTGCCCATGGCCGAGGCGATCCGGCATGTGCTGCGCGACCTGAATATCGCGACACGCGAAACCGCCCATGTCGCGCTGCTTGCCGGCGATTCGCTGGCCAATATCGGCACGGTCGAAAGCAAGCGCGCCAATCGCGTCAGCATCGAGCCGGGCGAAAAACTGCCCTTCCATGCGACGTCTTCGGGGCAGGTGGTGCTGGCCCATCTGGAGCCAGCCGCGCTGTCTGCCCTGCTGGACCGAGAGTTGCGCGTCCATGCGCCGCAGACGCTGACCGATCCGGGGCGGATCAGGGCGCTGCTGCCGGAAATCCGCAAAAACGGCTTTGCCATGTCGTCCGGCAGTTACGAGGACGGCGTGACCGGCATCGCCGCGCCCTATTTCGGCCCGGATGGCAGGGTCTGCGGCTCGGTCGCGGTTGCCATTCCGACCAGCCGCGCAACCGACGAGCTTTGTGCGAATGTAGTCGGGCATGTCTGCGCCGCCGCAAGGCGGCTGACCGAACTTCGCGGGGGTCCGCATGGCGGACCCGCCACAGGTAAAGAGGAGAAATCAGGTGAAAGACAATAATTTTCTGAAGGAAAACAATACCCGTCATCTGCTGCAACCGATGACCCATGTGACCGAGGGCATCCAGAACCCGCCCACCATCATCACCCGCGCCGAGGGCGTGCGGATCACCGATGTCGATGGCAACACCGTGATCGACGCGGTAGGCGGGCTGTGGAATGCCAATCTTGGCTATTCCTGCCAGCCGATCAAGGATGCCATCGCCCGCCAGCTTGACGAACTGCCCTATTATTCGACCTTCCGCGGCACCATGCCCGCCCCGGCCATCGAACTGGCGCACGAGCTGCGCAGCTGGTTCGCCGATGACGGGCTGGTCCGGGTGTTCTTTACCTCGGGTGGATCGGACAGCGTGGACACATCGCTGCGGCTGGCGCGGCAGTATCACAAGATCCGGGGCGAGGGCGAGCGGACCAAGTTCATCTCGTTCAAGAAGGGCTATCACGGCACGCATTTCGGTGGTGCCTCGGTCAATGGCAACGCCAATTTCCGGCGCAATTACGAACCTCTGCTGCCCGGCTGCATTCACCTGCCCGCGCCCTATCCCTATCGCAACCCCTTTGGCGAAAGCGATCCGGCGAAGCTGGCGCAACTGATCGCCGCAGCGCTGGAGGATGAAATTGCCTTCAACGGTGCCACCACCATCGCCGCCCTGATCATGGAACCGATCCTGGGCGCGGGGGGCGTGCTGCCGCCGCATCCGACCCTGATGCCGATGATCCGCGAAATCTGCGACCGCCACGGCATCCTGCTGATCGCGGACGAAATCATCACCGCCTTTGGCCGCACCGGTGCCTGGACCGGGTCGCGCCTCTGGGGGGTGCAGCCCGACATGATCTGCTTTGCCAAGGCGATCACCAATGCCTATTTCCCCTTTGGCGGGGTGATGCTGTCGGAAAGGATGGTCGAGGCCTTTGAAAGCGCGAAGGGCCCCGAGGGCTTTGTCGGCACCGGCTATACCTATTCAGGCCACCCGGTCGGGGCCGCCGCCGCGCTGGCGACTCTGGCCGAGACCCGTCGCCTGAACGTCGTCGAAAACGCCGCCGCGCGCGGGACGCAGTTGTTCCAGGGTGCGCAGCGGCTGATGGCGAAATATGATCTGATCGGCGATGTCCGGGGCGGGTACGGGCTGATGACCGGCATCGAATGTGTCAGCGACCGGGCGACCAGGGCTCCGGCCGGGCCTGCGCGGATGGATACGATCCAGAAGATTGCCTATCAAAACGGTGTTCTGGTCCGCGTCGCCGGCCCGATGATCATCCTGTCCCCGCCCCTGATCGTGACCGAAGCCGAAACCGATACGATCCTGTCGGCCATCGATGCGGGGCTGGCGGCTGCGGCATGACAAGGACGGGCTGACCCGGCGGTTGGCAAGCGCTGACCGGGAACCCTGGTGTGACGGAACCGCCGGATGATTTGCGTCCCGCGATGGCCGGGGGAGTTGCACCCCCCGGACCCCCTGCAAAAGCCTGCGGCGGGCCGTCTGCCTGTGGGGCAAGGGCGCGTGCCGGTTCTGGTCCGACGGTTGCGCGGGGGGCACTGTGTCCGAATGTCTTCGAATGACGGAGAATGCCCCGCCATCCGCAGGGCACCCGCGTGCGCGAAGCGCGCGCCACCGACCGGGGGGGCAGCGACGGGCCGGGTCATCGGCGGCAATGACCGCTTCAACGAGCAGGGGCTGTCCCGAACCCTTGCCACCCGCCCCCGCCAGAGGGCGTGTCTGCTGCCGGGCCGAACAGGCATGCGGCCCCTGTGACGCCGGCATCCGGGCCGGTAGTGGCGGCCAGAACCGGAATATTCCGGCGCGCCCTGGCCCAGATGAACCGGGGAAGTTCGGCGATCAGCATCTGCCGGTAGTCGGCAGAGAGGCCGAGGCCGCCGCCGAGGATCAGCGCCTCGGGGTCCAGAAGGTTGACCATCTGCCCAAGATAGCTGGCCATGGCCTGCGCCGCGTCAAGCAGAACCTGTTGCGCGATCGGATCCTTCTGGCGTCGTCGCATGATTTCGTGCGTCGGGACATGGCCGCCGCCGCGCGCCGCGAACAGGTTGCCGATGCCCTGGCCCGACGCGCGCGCCTCAAGGTTGAACGCCCCGGTCCCGCCTGTGTCGCGGATCGAGACCAGATCGCTGGACCCGAAATGGATGGCGAAGCCGCAGGCACCGCGATGGATACGCCCGTCGATACATTGCACCGCGCTGCAACCGGTGCCGATGGAGACATAGGAAAAGCACGAAAGCGCGCGGCCCGCACCAAAGCGCAGCTCGGCCCTTGCGCCGCAGCGCACGTCACTGTCGAGGATTACCGGGATGCCGCCATCGGCCAGGCTTTGCGGATCGAGGCCGCGCCAGTCCAGAACCCAGTCGCTTTCGACGCTGCCCTCGTTCGTCACCAGTTCGGGCAGGCCGATGCCGATGCCCACTGGCCGCTGCGGGCCTGTGGCAAGCCGCGCGATCATCGCGCGCACGACCGTCGCGGCATCGGGTGTTGTGCCGCGCGGGGGGGTCGGCACCTGATGGACGGCGATCAGCGTGCCGTTGGCAAGATCAACCAGCGCGCCCCGGATCTTGGTGCCGCCGACATCCACCCCTATCGCATGAACCGCCATCATCAGTTTTCTCCGGCTGCCTGATCCGCGTAAAGCAGCGCGCTGGCGATCCGGGTCCAGACCGTTGCGGGCCAGCCTGGGTCATAGTCCGCGCTGTCGGCGAGGCGGCGAAACGCCTGTTTTTTTCCGTTGCCCCAGACGATCATCGCGCCGTCGCGCGACTGGCGGGCGATGGTATCGATGCCGACGGTCAGGCCGTGGCGGGGCACGTCGTCCAGGCTGTCAAAGCCGGGAAAGGTTGCCAGATTGTCGCGGCGGGTCTGTTCGGCAAGGGTGACAATCCGGGTGCGGCTGTCCTGCGGGCTGCCGGGCGGGTTGAAGGCGACATGCCCGTCGCCCGCGCCGCTGGCCAGGATGAAAAAGTCGATCCCCCCCGCCGCCTCGATACGGGCGTCATAGGCTGCCGGATCCTGCGGGTCGGGAAACCAGAGATTTTCGTCAGGGATGCGCCGCTCCTCCGGCAGGTTGCGGTTCAGCATCGCCTGAATCTCGTGCCGCGCGAAGCGGCGGCAGGAATAATGCGCGTCGGCGGGCACATGATCGAAACCCGCCCCTGCCGGCACAAGGTAGTCGTCCATCATCACAATGATCAACTGCGACAGGTCGCGGTTCCGTTCCGCCACCAGCCGCGACAGGGCGGCATAGACGGGCACGGGTGTGCGGCCTCCGGGACAACCCAGCAGCACCTGCCGCCCGCCAGCCCCGGCAAGGATCGCGTCGATCCGTTCGGCCACTGCCCGGCCAAGCGTATCGGGGTCGGGAAAGATCAGCGGCTTGCGGTCGGCGGCGTCGGTCATGCCGGTCAGGCAGGCCAGATTCCGTGCCGCAAGCGACTGCGGATCATGGAGGGGATCGTCCGGGGGATCCTGTTCCACCACCACCGGCCCGGCAAAGCCGCGCCGCCGCAGCAGGTGGACGATGCCCGCAATATCGACCGCGCCCCGGCCCAGAGGGACCATGACCCCGGCGGCGAAAGAATCATCGATGGAAAGCGTCCCGTCGCGCACGCGCCGCCGTATCGCGGGATCGACATCCTTGAGATGTACCGCCCCGACCCGGTCGAAATGCCGGTCCAGAAAGGCCAGCGGATCCTGATCCAGGAGGGCGTGATGCCCGGTGTCAAGGCACAGCGACACAGCCGTCGCCCGCAGCAATCGTTCGATCTGGGCCTCGGTCTCGACAAAGGTGCCGGCATGCGGATGAAAATGCAGCGCCATCCCCAGTTCGTCGCGGCAAAGGGCGTCGGCGCGTCCGATCAGGGCGAAGGCGTGCGCCTCGGCATCGGGGGCCAGCAGACCCATTGCATCTTTGGGATAAGCCTCGGATTCGTCCATCAGGATGATGTGCCGCGCGCCGAGAGGGTCAAGGATCGCGGCGATCCGCCGCAACTGGCCG
Organism: Paracoccus sp. (in: a-proteobacteria); assembly: GCF_047973135.1. Lineage (GTDB taxonomy): Bacteria > Pseudomonadota > Alphaproteobacteria > Rhodobacterales > Rhodobacteraceae > Paracoccus. The sequence goes on along the minus strand of NZ_JBKEBL010000093.1, from coordinate 21,780 downwards.
AACAGCGCGTCATCCTGCGCGGGGTCGGAAAACACATGCACATGCGCGGCGGCGATGACCGACAGGCCGTGACGGTCCAGCATCGCGGACAGGCGGACCGGATCCTCGCCCAGATAGCCCAACGGCCCCAGTTCCGTCTGGCGATACCCCGCGCGGGCGACGGCGGCCAGATAAGCCTCGGGTGTCAGCGCGTTGCCCTGCGGATAAAAAATACCCCATGAACAGGGCGCGTTCGCGAATGTCAGGGTCACGACCTGCCCCCCATCTGGATGACCGCGCCCTCGTTCAGTGACCTGATCGCGGCTTCGGCCATTTCCGAGGCGGCAAGCCCGTCGCCAAGATCGGGGCTGACCGCCGCCCCCGCGATGGCCGCGTCCAGAAAGCGCGCCATCTCGATCCGGTAGGCCTCGGCGTAGCGCTGTGGATAGTTCCGGTGCGGCCTCCCGGCCCGGACGCCCGATGCGTCGGACAGTACCACCTGCGATTGCGGCAGATTGCCGACCGAGACCATGCCGTCTGTGCCCAGAACCTCGATCCGCTGATCATAGCCAAAGGCGGCGCGCAGCGAATTGACGATGGTGACTTGCGGCCCCGATTCCATGCGGATCGTGGTGGTTGCGGTGTCGATATGGCCGATGCGGGCATAGTCGGGGTTGATGATCGCACCGCCCATCACGAAAATCTGGGCCGGTTCCTCGCCGGTCAGCCAGCGCACCAGATCGAAATCATGGATCGTGGTTTCCTTCAGCAAGCCGCTGGAGTTCTGAAACCCTTCAAGCGGCGGGTTTTCGGGGTCGCGGCTGATGATGACCACCTGTTCCAGCCGACCGATTTCGCCGGACCGGATGCTGGCCCTCAGTGCCTCGAAATGCGGATCGAAGCGGCGGTTGAAACCCATCTGGATCCGGGCGCGCCGGTCGCCCAGAAGGGACATGACCTGCCGCGCCCTGTCAATGTCGTGATCGACGGGCTTTTCGCAGAAGATATATCCTTGGGTCGCTGCGGCCGCCCGTTCCAGATAGTCGGCATGGCTGCGCGGCGGGCTGGCGATGACATAGGCATCGGCGGTGCCGGGGGCAAAGGCGGCATCGGGGGACATGACTGCCCCGCCGAAGGCGCTGGCGACATGCCGGGCGCGCGCGTTGTCAGGATCGACCACGCCGACCAGTCCGGCCCCGGCATGGGCCGCGATGTTGCGGGCATGGATTTCCGCCATTTCCCCCGCGCCGATCAGGCAAACGCGCAAACTGCTCATGTCATTTCCTTGTTGTTGGCCCCGCTGCGGGGCATGGGCGGATGTCAGATTCTGGGTGCGGTCGCCGTGACCGATTGCAGGAAGCGCTGGCAGGCAGGCGCGCCAATGGTGGACGTCGCATTTTCGGCAAAGGCACCGCTGCCCCAGAAATCGGTGACAACGCCCCCGGCCTCTTTCACGATCACCACCCCGGCAGCGAAATCCAGAAAGCCGGTCGGTCCTTCAAAGAACCCGTCCAACCGCCCCGCCGCGACATAGGCAAAGCCAAGGGCGCAGGCCCCCACGATCCGCACCGCCGCCACTTCCTCGCGGATGCGGTGCAGCCGGTCATAGGCGCCGGCGGAAAAGGCATGGTCGTCCAGCGGCAATCCGGTGCCGACGACAAAGCGAGCCGGGTCACTTTCAAAGCGAACGCCCATCGGCTGGCCGTTCAGCGTCGCGCCATGCCCGATGGCAGCCGAGAACATTTCGTTGCAGGTCGGTTCGAAGATGACCCCGGCCAGCGGCTCATTGCCCCGTGCCAGCGCGATCGAGATGGCGAAGGGCAGGCCGCTGATGAAATTGGTGGTGCCGTCAATAGGATCGACCACCCAACGCAACTTTGCCCCTTCGGGTCCGCGCGTGCCGTATTCCTCGCCGAAAAAGGCAATCTCGGGATGGGCGGCGCGCAGCGCGTCGAAGATAAGCTGCTCGGCCTCGCCATCGGCCTGACACAGAAGATCGGCCTGCCCCTTGAAGGAAACCCGCAACGCGCCCTCTTGCCGGAAATAGCGCAGCGCCCTTGCGCCGGCCTCGCGGGCCACCTGTTCCATCAGGGGCAGATAGCTGTGATATTGTGACATCATTCGTCGCTTTCACTGGATTTGAACTGCGGCAGGTCGTCGAACACCCGCATGGCTGAAAAACTCAGCCCGACCCGTTCGCCCAGACGGAAGGCGGCGCGGGATTCGGCCATGATGCGCTGCCCGCCCTCGATTTCCACCAGATAGCGGGTCAGATTGCCCAGATAGGACACCTCGACGACAGTGCCATCCAGATCGCCGCAGCCGGGATCGGCAAAGCCGATGGCCTCGGGGCGTGAAAACAGGGCGACGCCCGCCTCGGGGGTGGACTGAAAGGACAGCTCGCCCCGGATCCGGGCCCCGCATTCCAGACGGAACACATCCCCGGCCTCTGCCCGGCCGCGCAGGAAGGACGCCTTGCCAACGAAATCGGCCACCTCGGCATTGGCCGGGGTCTCATAGATCTCGCGCGGGGTGCCGACCTGCATCACCTGACCCTGCCGCATGACCGCGATCCGGTCGGATATGTCCAGCGCCTCTTCCTGGTCGTGGGTCACGTAAACCGCCGTCAGGCCAAGCCGGGTCTGAAGATCACGAATGTCGCGCCGCAGCTTGACCCGCAGCTTGGCGTCAAGGTTCGACAGCGGTTCGTCAAACAGCAGGATGGGCGGGTCAATGATCACCGCACGGGCAAGGGCGGCGCGCTGCTGCATGCCGCCGGACAATTCACCCGGATATTTCCCGGCCGCATGGGACAGTTCGACCAGTTTCAGCGTGTCGCGGACCTTGCGGTCAATCGCGGCCCTGCTTTCCTTGCGCATTTCAAGGCCATAGGCGACATTTCGGCTGATGGATTTCGTCGGCCACAGCGCATAGTTCTGAAAGACGAAACCGATGCCCCGGTCCCATGGCTCGACCCGGCTGACATCCTTGCCGTCGAACAGCACCCGGCCCGCGCCCGGCTTGATGAACCCCGCCAGACAACGCAACAGCGTGGTCTTGCCGCAACCCGACGGTCCCAGCAGGGTGAACAGCTCGCCCGGCCGGATGTTCAGCGTGGTCGGTTGCAGCGCCTGAAACGCGCCGAACCTGATCTCAAGCGCCTCGATCGCGATCCCGAGGCCGTTCACCTTGCGCGCCTGTGCCTGTGTCATGACTGATAGTTCTTTCGTGAGCGGGTGACGAGGGCCAGCGGAACATAGAGGATCACCATCATCAGCACCGACATCGCGGCGGCATAGCCGAAATTGGCGCCGGGTGAGATGGTGTTCTGAAAGATGACCGCCGACATCGGTGTCCATGGCGGGCGGTAAAGCAGGATGGTCGAGCTAAGCTCGGTCGCGGAATGCAGGAACACCAGCGTCAGCCCGGTGATCGCCCCGCTCAGCATCATCGGGACGACGATGCCGGTAAAGACCCGCACCGGCCTTGCCCCCAGACTCATGGCGGCGTCCTCCATCGCGGGATGGATCTGGTACAGCGCGGATTCGCTGGTTTTCAGCGCGAAGGGCAGCATGCGGACGAAATAGCTGAGAACAAGGATGAACCATGTCCCGGTCAGCACCAGCGGCCCCTGATTGAAGGCCAGGATGAAGCCGATGGCAAAGACCGTGCCCGGAATGATATAGGGTGCCATCACCAGGCCATTCAGCGCCGGGCCGATCAGGCGGAACCGCTTGCGCACGATCACATAGGCGATGGACAGGCCAAAGATCATGCACAGCATGGTTGCGGCAAAGGCCGTGGACAGGCTGACCCAGACGGCATTCATCTGGTCGCCGAACAGCGTCGCGTAATTGGCCAGCGTCGGCACGGCGGTGACGGTGCCTGCGCGCCATTCCAGAAAAGAGGTGACGGCGACGACGACATGCGGCGTAAACGCCATGGCGATGACCAGCGTGGCAAAGACATGGATCAGCACCCGCAGCCCGGTTCCCGGCTGTTCCAGCACCGGCTTGCGTGATGTGACCGAGGCAAAGCTGCGGCCCGCCAGCAGCAGCCGCTGGACGGCAAGAAACATCATCGCGATGACCAGCATGATGATTGACCCGGTCGAGGCGATCGAGACATTGCCCCCGGTCTCGTTCAGGAACTGCGTATAGACCAGCTTGGGCAGGATCACGAGGTCCAGAGAGATGATGAAGGGCGTCCCGAAATCCGAAAACGCGGCCATGGCGGCCATGTAGAACCCGGTCAGCACGCCGGGCAGGCTGGTCGGGATCTCGACATTCAGAAAGGCCCGCCGCCGCGTTGCCCCAAGGCTCAGCGCGCTTTCGCGCAGGGTCGGATCGATGCCGGTAAAGCTGTCCAGGCTCATCAGGAAAATCAGCGGATAGATCAGCCAGATGATCACCCAGATCACCCCGTGCATACCGACGATGGTCCAGTCCAGCCCAAGGGCTTGTGTCAGCAACCCGTTCGATCCCAGCAGCATTCGCCAGACATAAGCCCCCAGAAACGGGGGCGAAATCGAGGCCATCGTGACCAGCGCGATCACCAGCGACCGCCCCCTGAAATCGAACCGCGCCACCAGCCAGGCCAGTGGCACTGCGACGATGCTGGCCAGAACGGTCGCGACGATGGTGACGATCAGGCTGTTCCCGATCGCCTCAAGATAGGTGCTGCGGGTCAGAAACTCGTGGAAATTCGCGATGCTGGCATGCTGGTTGCGGTCGTGAAAGCGGATAAAGCTGCGCGGCGCATGGGCCAGCGCGATCCCACCCTTGGCCTGACTGGCCGCGAAAACCGGCGTTTCCGCAGTGCCAAAGATCGACATGGGTACGGTCTGTTCGACCATGAAGGATACAGTCGGCGAGGTCAGGACGATGCGGCTGCCGCCAGATGCCGGGTCGATGGACAGCGGCTCGGACGCGCTGATCAGCAGCCGGTCATCTGCCTGATTGCGGATGGTGACGGAAAACCCGTCGGGCCGATTCAGCGTGACCGTGTCATCCGCGCCGGCGTCGGGCACAAAGCGCAGCATATCCTCTTGCACCAGACTCAGCGCGCCGTCGCGAAGCTGAACGGTAAAGGCCCCGCCATCCTGCCGAAAGGCCGAGACGACGATCCAAAGCTGGGGAACGGCGACCAGCAGGACCGCGCCCAGAAGGCAGACCAGCGAGAATATCTTCCAACTGTTGCGCATGATGCCCCGCTGAATGTTGCAGAACAGCCGCCGCCGGACGGGCCGCACCCGCCCGGCGGCGGCGCAAGGGTCACTTGCCTTCAAGAATCGCGGTGAATTTCGCCTTGATCACATCTGCCGGTTCCTCGGCCGTCAGCAGGGTCAGATCGTCCAGCGCCGGCAGGCCCTGCGGCGGTTCGACATCGGACCGGACCGAACGGCGGTTGACCACCGAGGTCGAAACCGTCTGCCCCTGTTGCGAGATGATGTAATCGACAAAGGTCTGCGCATCCGCAGGGTTCGGCGCGCCGTTGATGATCGCCAGCCCGTCAACCTGCACCGTCACCCCGTCCGGGGGATAGATCATCTTGACCGGCAGCCCCTCGGCCTGCCATTTCGCGCCCAGATCCTCGTTGATCCAGCCAAGCGCCGCCTCGCCGTCGCGGACCGCCTCGAACATCGGGGTCGAGCCGGGGGTGGCGCGGACCTTCCTGATCACCTCGGTCATGAAATCCCAGCCCAGCCCGGCGGCAAGGCCGGACACAATGGAATAGCCGGTGCCGGAATGGTTCGGATCGGCCAGCACGACACCGCCCGCCGCGTCAAAGCGCGAATCCAGCACGTCGCGCACGGATTTTGGGTAATCCGCCTCGGCCACCAGCTTGGTATTTACAAGCAAGGGCTGTGCGAACAGTGAAAAAGGAAACCACTTGTTGTTCGGGTCGCGGATGCGCAGGCTTGCCGCCTCGGGCGATTCATAGGCCTGATAGAGATCGGCGAATTCCTGATAGCTTTGGACCGCGCCGCCCCATTGCACATCCGCCGCGGGATTGGCCGATTCTGCCTGCACACGCTGGAACAGGGCGCTGGTTTCGCCGACGATCACCTGAACGTCGATGTCGGGATGCGCCTCTTCGAATGAGGCGACAAGCGGCCCGTAAATTTCATCGCCATGCGCCGAATAGACGGTGATCTGACCCGCAAAGGCCGCCGATGCGGCCAGCGTCGAGGCAAGCAGCGCCGGATATGTCAGGTATCTCATGGTTCAATCCTCCCCTCCTGAGCAGGCGCAAATTTGCGCAAGCCTGTGCATCAGGCTAATCGCGTGCCCGGTTTCCTGTCAACAAAATCCCGCCCGGCACTTGCTGGCGGGGCAGGGTATATTCATCAGACCCGTTGCAGTACGGGTATATTGCGAAGATTAAATATTTCATAAGGCCCGCAAACCAGAGCGCATCTTTTCGACGACATCTGTGCACACGTGTGCGCAAATGCCGATAAATCAGCCGAACTTGCCGATCATGACACGCGCGTGCATATTGCCGTCATGGCAAAGGTCAACGCAGAGATGGTTGCCGAACTTGCGGGCGTGTCCCGGTCGGCTGTGTCGCGCTGTTTCTCGGGGAACGGCCGGATTTCGGCCGCGACGCGCCGCAAGGTTCTGGAAGCTTCGGAAAAGCTTGGCTACCGGCCCAACGGCCTTGCCTCGAATCTTGCACGGCAGACCAGCGACATTGTCGCCTTGATCAACGGGGACGATCACGACCTGCGCGAGGCGTTCTTTACCCAAAATCTCAGCCGGGCCATTGTGCGCATGGGCATGACGCCGCTGATGCTGTCGCTGCGCAATGACGATGACGGCTCGGGGACGTTGTCGCAATTCCTGCGTTTTCCACTGTTCACGGCGATCGTCTCGGCCGATTCCGTTGAGGCCGCGCATGTCTTGCCTCACTGCCCCTATGCGCCGCCGATCATGCTGAACGAGAATTACCGCCACAGCGACCCGGTGGATTCGGTGCGGCTGGATGAACAGAGCGGCATCGACCAGATGTGTGCCCACCTTCAGGCCGAAGGCTTGCGGACCCTGTGGTTCATCGCGGGGCGGCAGACCACATCGGCGTATTCTTCGCGCAGAATCGCGCTGCTGGAGGCGCTGGCCCGCAGCGATCTGCGCCTGACGGGCAATGCCGATGGCGATTTTTCCTATGAAAGCGGCGTCGCGGCCTTTACGCAACTGGCGGGCCGTGGCCCACTGCCCGATTGCGTTTTCTGCGCCAATGATCTGATGGCGATGGGGGCCATGGACACGGCCCGGTTCGATCACGGCCTCAGCGTGCCGGGCAAGATTCGCTTTGTCGGCTTCGATGACATTCCGCAAGCCTCGTGGCCCAGCTATCGCCTGCCATCAATCCGGCAAAGCGATGATGATATCATCGCAGGCATCCTGGATATTCTGTCCGCGCGCGCCGGGGGTGTCCCTGCCGGACGCATCCACAAGGTCGTGCCGACCAGCTTTATTCCGCGCTGAGGCCGGGATCCGTTGGTTTTGCGGCACCGCCGGATGATTTGCGTCCCGCGATGGCCGGGGGAGCTGTGCACCCCCCGGACCCCCTTTCCACAAACGCAGCCCCTGCCGCCTCCGGGGTCCGGGCCGCCGCGCGATGATCAGCCCAGACCCTTCAGTGCGGCATCGTCGCCTGCATCGAAGGGCGTGCCAGCGCCCCGGCATACCATTCAGCCAGCTTTGGATGCGCCCCGCGCCAGTCCTTGTCCGGAAAGCGGAAATCCAGATAGCCCAGAACGCAGGCCACGGCGATGGCACCGGCGTGGAAATCCGTGCTTAGCAGTCCGAACCAGCGGCCTTCCAGATCGTCCAGTCCGGAATCGATCTTGGCCATCTGCCCGGCATACCAATCTTCCCACCGCAATTCCTGCGGGCGCATCACCTCTTCATAGCGGCACAGCAGACAGGCATCCAGTATCGAATCGGCCAGCGCCTCTAGTGTCAGCACCGGAAAGCGGGTGGCGTCCTGCGGGTACAGTGTGCCCTGCACGGGGGCCAGCGAATCGACATAGGTGCAGATCACGCGACTGTCGAATACCGGCTCGTCCCCTTCCAGCAGGGCGCAGGGCACCTTGCCCGACGAATTGTGCCGGACGATTTGCGGGTCGCGTTTGACCGGCCCCGCCGCCGAGGGCAGGATTTCGATCCGGTCGGTCAGTCCGCGTTCATGCGCGGCCACCATGACCTTGCGCACATAGGGCGAGGCGGGCGAGTGGAACAGTCTGATCGTCATGGGTTTTTCCTCTGGTTACGATGACTTGCGGCGTTTGCGCCGCGGGGTTTCGTCGCTGCGGGTAGGCAGACGCATGAAATCTTCGGGATGCTGGCCCATATGGCTGAGCAGATGTTCCAGCGCATAGGTCACATGTTCGCGCATGATCGCGGCGGCGCGTTCGCCCTGACCCATCGCCAGCGCGCGCGCGATGCGATGATGGTCGTCATGCGAGCGGCGGATCACTTCGTAATCGCGCCACATGATGATACGGTCCGAGGCCATGGGCACGTTATGCAGCCGCTGCACGAAATCGCGGATCCACGGATTCGCGGCGACCCGGATCACCGTGTCGTGGAAGGCCACGTTCATCTGCCGGTAGGGGCCCAGATTTTCGGGTAGCAGCGTCCCGGCGGACAGCAGCGCATCGCCTTCGGCCACCAGCGCCTCAAGCTCGGCCACGACATCGCCGGTCATGTTGCGCGCGGCGATGCGGCACGCCGTCGCCTCAAGCTCGGCGCGGACCTCGAAGGTGCCCACAACATCGATATGCGAGAATTCGCGAACCCTGAAGCCGCGATTGCTTTCATAGACGACCAGCCCCGATTGGGCCAAGGCCGTCAGCGCCGTACGCAGAGGGGTGCGTGACACGCCCAGCATCTCGGCAAGCTGATCCTGATGCAGCCTTTCGCCGGGGCGCAGTTCGCCCCTCAGAATCACCTCGCGCAGCCGCTCGGCCGCAATTTCGGTGTTTGTATGGGTCTCGGTCATTGTTCCTCCGGCACAATTCGCCCGTGTTTTCCAATAATGTATCCATTATTTGCAGATGTGAAGCAAAATGCTTGCAATGCGCCCATTAATGTGTACATTTTAGTCCAAGAAACTTTTTGGGGGGATATCCCGTGGCAGGAACATGTCTTGTCACCGGCGCGGCCGGTGGCATCGGGAAAGCTATTGTCGAACGGCTGGCGCAGGATGGATTCGCGGTTCTGTCCGCCGATCTGGATCAGGCGCGCGCCGAGGCCGCGCTTGAGGGCGCCGTGGGCCGGGGCCATCGCCCCGTGGCGCTGGATGTGTCGGACGAGGCGGCGGTGGCCGCCGTCTTTGCCGAGGCCGAGGCGCAGGGCCAGCCCGTCGATCAGGTGGTCGCGGCTGCGGGAATCCTGCTGTTCGCTGAAAACGGCGACCGTCCGGCCCTGACGGACATTACGCTTGCCGACTGGAACCTGACGCAGCGCGTCAATTCCACCGGCACATTTCTGCTGATGCGCGAGTATCTGCGCGCGGCCAACCGGCGCAGCATTCTCAACGGGCGGTTTGTCGGCTTTACCTCGGTCGCGGCGCAGCTTGGCGGCTATCGCTCCAGTTCGGCCTATATCGCGTCGAAAAGCGCGGTGATCGGGCTGATCAAGGCTGCGGCGCGCGAGTCGGCGCATCTGGGTATCACCGTGAACGGTGTCGCGCCCGGCCTGATCGACGCGCCGATGCTGCACCAGTCGCTGACGCCGGAAAATTACGGTGCGGTGGCGCAGAACATTCCGCTCAAGCGGATCGGCACGCCCGAGGATGTGGCCGGAGCGGTGTCGTTCCTGCTGAGCCCGGATTCGGCCTATATCACCGGTTCGGTGATCGATGTGAATGGCGGCTATCGCATGCAGTGACCCCGATTCGGGGCCTGAATGCCGCATCAATCCAGCACGAGGAGGCGCCATGATTGCGATCCTGAGAATACTGACAACGGTCCTTGCCTGGCTTGCCGGGCTGGCCGTCGCCCTGATGATGTTTCACGTCATGGCTGACGTGGCGGGGAAATACGTCTTTAACTATCCGGTGCCAAGCACTGCCGAGGTGGTGGCGAATTATTACATGATCGCGGTCGTGTTCCTCAGCCTTGCCTGGGTCGAGGCCAAGGGCAGCGCCATCTCGGTCGATCTGATCTATGACTCGGCCCGGCCCGGTGCGCAGCGAATCATGCGCAAGCTGGGCGAGATCGGGACGCTTGTGTTCTATATGGGACTGGGCTGGTTTTCCTGGGATGTCGCGATGCGCGCGTGGAAAACCAACGAAACGGTGGACGGGCTGTGGCGCGTCACCGTCTGGCCAGCCAAGTTCATGCTGCCCGTCGGCATCGCCGTGGCCTGCATGGTGCTGATCCTGCGCATCTTTGCCGAACCGAAACTGTGGGCCACCGGCCCCGCCGCAGAACAACCCGACGTGGAGGCCTGAGCCGATGGAACGTATCGAAATCGGTTTTGCCGGCCTTGCGCTGCTGCTGGCACTGATCGGCATCCGCGTGCCCATCGGCGCGGCCATGGGTGGCACGGCCTTTGTAGGCATCTGGGCGATGATGGGCTGGAAACCGGCCTTTGGCATCACCAAGGCGATCCCCTTTCACCTGATCGGTGACTGGAACCTGTCTGCCATCCCGATGTTCCTGTTCATGGGCTTTATCGCCGTCGAGGCGGGACTGACGCGCGGGCTGTTCGGCGCGGCGCGGATTCTGCTGGCTCGGATTCCGGGCGGGTTGGCCTCGTCCACGGTGGTGGCATCGGCGCTGTTCGCCTCGGCTTCGGGGTCGTCGGTGGCGACGGCGGCGGCATTCTCGCGCATTGCGGTGCCGGAAATGCTGCAATCGAAATACAATACCGGGCTTGCCACCGGATCGGTCGCCGCTGCGGGCACGCTTGGCGCGCTGATCCCGCCATCGGTGCTGATGATTGTCTATGGCCTGCTGCTGGACACCTCGATCAGCACGCTGTTTGTGGCGGGCATCATTCCCGGCATCCTGACCGCCGTTGCCTTCATCGCCCTGATCACCATCCGCTGTTCGCTGAACCCGAACCTTGCCCCACGCGTGACCGTCAGCGTCACGCCGCAGGAAAAGCGCGCGCTGATCGCCGATGCCTGGCCGCTGCCGGTGCTGATCCTGGGCGTGATGGGCGGCATCTTTTCGGGCATCTTCACCGCGACCGAGGCGGGGGCCGTGGGTGCCTTTCTGGCCTTCATGCTGGCGCTGCTGCGCGGGCGGCTGAACATGACGATCCTGCGCAAGTCGCTGATCGACACCGCGTCCGGCACGTCCGAGATCTTCATCGTCGTGCTGGGGGCCGCGCTGTTCTCGCGCTTTATCGCGCTAGCGACGATCCCGGATTTCGTGGTCGGGCTGTTCGACGGCTATTCCACGATGGTCGTGCTGCTGATGATCTGCCTGCTGTATCTGGCAATGGGCGCGTTTCTGGAAACAATTTCTATCATGCTGCTGACCCTGCCGATTCTGGGGCCGGTCCTTGCCGCCCATGACGTCAACCTGATCTGGTTCGGCATCCTGACGATCAAGCTGCTGGAAATCGGGCTGATCACGCCGCCGATGGGGATGAATGTCTTTGTCATCAAGTCATCCATGGGCGACCGCGTCAGTCTGGGCCAGATCTTTCAGGGGGTAAGCTGGTTCATCCTTGCCGACCTGCTGACCCTTGCCCTGCTGGTCCTGTTCCCCGCCATCACCCTTTGGCTGCCGCAGATGATGGGCAGCTAATCCTGACACTTTGATCACTCAAGTTCCAACCGGAGGAGTACTCATGAAGACCAAAACCTTGCTTTGCGGCGTTGCCGCGCTGGCGCTGACCGGCACTGTTGCCGCCAGGGCCGAGATGTTTCAGGCGACCAACTGGATGGCGCCGACGCATATCCTGAACGATGTGGCCTATGGCAGCTTTGTTCCGCAGGTGGCCGAGGCGACGGGCGGCAATGTCGAATTCGAGGTCTATTCCTCGGGCTCACTGGTTCCCGCGCCGACCACGCTGCAAGCCATCGGCGACGGGGTCGCGCAGCTTGGCATCGTCGCGGCGGCCTATACGCCGTCGGAACTGCCGCTGTCGGGCATGGTGAACGACATGGCCTTTACCGCGACGGATGAATATGCCAACGCCTTCGCCCTGACCGAGCTGACGGTGACGAACCCGCGCATGATCGCCGAATATACCGGTCACAACACGATCTTTCTGGGCGGCTATTCGACCCCGATCTATCATTTCCTGTGCATGAAGCCGGTCACGGACCCGGCCTCGGTCAAGGGGCTGAAGGTTCGCACGGCGGGCACGGCACAGAACAACTGGATCGCCTCGCTTGGCGCGATTCCGGTGGCCGTGCCGATGACCGACACCTATTCCGGGCTGGAGCGTGGCTCTATCGACTGCACGCTCAGCGATCCGACGAACCTGTCCACCGGCTTCAAGTTCTGGGAAGTGATCAAATATATCAACACCCTGCCGCAGGGCGCGTCGATGGGGGCCACCTATGTGGTGAACAAGGATTTCTGGGCCGATCTGCCGGTCGAGGATCGCCGCAAGATCCTTGATCTGGTCGGCCCGGCGCTGGCGCGCGCGCAGGTCGCCTATCATCAGGGCGTGACCGAGGCGATGGAGGGTTCGAAAGAACGCGGCATCCAGATCGCGGATCCCGATCCGCAGATGCAGGAACTGCTGACCTCGTTCCAGACCAACATGATCGACGGGCTGGCCGCCGAGACCGCCAAGGTGCGCGGCATCGACGATCCGTCCGAGATCGTGACCGAATATGCCGCGCTGGTCGAAAAGTGGAAGGGCCTGATGGCCAATGTCGATCGCAACGACGCCGAGGCCGTCGGCAAGCTGGTCACTGACGAGATTTTCGCAAAGCTCGACGCCCAGACCTTTGGCCTGAACTGAGGCCCTTCAGGGCCGGCGCCCCTGTCGCGCCGGCCCCCCCCGCTTTTCCCCTCCCACGCCTTGAATCGATGGGCATCCCATGAACGATCACACGCTTTCCACCGCCATTGTCACCGGCGCAGGCTCGGGCATTGGCCGCGCCATTGCCTTTCGCCTGGCCGAGGACGGATATTCCGTCATTGTCGCCGACCGGGCCGAACCCGCCGCGCAGGACACCGTCACGCAAATGACCGCTGCGGGGCACCAGGCCCGCGCTGCTGTTCTGGACATCACCGACCCCGCCGCGACGCAGGCGCTGATTGACGGGGCCGAGAACCTGCGGGTGCTGGTCAACAACGCCGGGATTTTTAACGTGATCCCCTTTGACGAGCTGACCGCCGATGATTTCCGCAAGATGTACGAGGTCAATCTGGTCGCCATGTTCACCCTGTGCCAGCAGGCGGCGCGCGTGCTGCCCGAGGGCGGGCGTATCATCAACCTTGCCTCGCGTGCGGCATTCGGCGCGCGCAACTATGCGCACTATGTTGCGTCCAAGGCCGGGGTGGCGGGCTTTACCAAGGCGCTGTCGCTGGAACTGGCGGCGCGCCAGATCACCGTCAACGCCGTCGCGCCGGGGGTGATCGTCACCGATATGCTGAAGGCACGCCCCGACGGGATGCAGGAACTGGCCGATCAGCAGCCCAGTGGCAAGCTTGGCCAGCCCGAGCATATCGCCCATGCCGTCGCCTTCTTTGCCGATCCGCGCGCCGCATTCATCACCGGGCAGGTGCTGATCGTGGATGGCGGGCGTTCGGTCGGTGGCACTGCCGCGTTCTGAAGGATCGTGCCATGGTGCTTGCCCCTCTGACGCTGGATCGCCGCACCGCCGTTGTCACGGGCGCGGGGCAGGGCATCGGTATCGCCATCGTCGAGGCGCTGACGGCGGCTGGCGCGCAGGTCGTGGCCATCGACCGCACGCCTGACGGCATCGGCGCGCTGGCGGCGCGGAACCGGGCCGTTACAGCTTTGCGTGGCGATGTCACCGACCCGACGCTGACCGACCGGCTGTGGAACCGCCTGAAAGAGATGGGCGGCAACCTGCATATCCTGTGCAACAATGCCGGGATTGCCGACGGAGTGCATGCGCTTTTCAGCCGGGATCAGGATTTTCTGCTGCATTTCCATGTGAATGTACAAAGCCTGTTCCGGCTGTCGCGTTGGGCGGTGGCGCGGATGTCCGGCAATGATGGCGGCGGTGCCATCGTAAACACAGCGTCGATTGTCGGTCATGCCGGTCTGGCCGGCAGCGGCGATCACTCTGCCTCGAAAGCCGCGCTGACCGGGCTGACGCGGCAGATGGCCGCAGATTTCGGCCCCGACGGGATCCGCGTGAACGCCGTCGCGCCGGGGTTGATCGACCCCGCCCCTGCAATCGGGCGTACAAGGCAGCAACAGTTAAATATCGACCGCACCGCGCTGCGCCGCGCGGGAACGCCGCATGATGTGGCGCGGGCCGTGCGCTTTCTGGCCTCGGACGAGGCTGGTTTCATCACCGGTCAGGTTCTGGCCGTAGACGGCGGCTGGTCCGCCAACCGCTTTCCCCGACAGGAGTTTCCAGATGCCCCCTAACCCGCTGCCCGATCCCGACGCGCCCCTGCCGGAACGCTGCGACCTGCTGGTCGTCGGCACCGGCGCGGCGGGCATGGCCGCCGCCATTTCGGCCCGCCATGCCGGACTGAACCCGCTGCTGGTGGACAAGGCGCAGGTCTGGGGCGGCTCGACCGCCGTGTCGGGCGGGGCGATCTGGGTGCCCGACAACCCGCTGATGCGCCGCGCCGGCATGGCCGACGACATCGCTGCCGCCCGCCGCTATATCCAGTCCGAGACCGGCAACCTGTTCAACGCCGAGCTGGTCGATGCCTTTCTGGCCACCGGACCCGAGGCCATCGCCTTTTTCAACGACCAGACTGCACTGACCCTGTCGCACCGCCCCGTCGCACCCGATTACCATTCCGACCGCGAGGGCGCGGCCGAGGGCGGGCGGGTGCTGGATGCGCATGAATATGACGGCCGCCGCCTTGGTGCGATGCTGGCGCGGATGAAGCCGCCCATCCCCGACTTCACCATTCTGGGCGGCATGACCCTGGGCCGCGCCGACATCTTTCATTTTCTGAACATGACGCGATCCGCCGCTTCGGCCTGGCACGCGACCAGGCGGTTGATGCGCTATGGCCGCGATCGGGCGCGGCATGGCCGCAACACCCATCTGGTGCTTGGGGCGGCGGTGGCGGGGCGTCTGGCCGAGACGGTGCTTGCGCTGGACATCCCGATGCTGCTGGGTCAGGAACTGATCGCTCTGCATCAGGACGATACCGGCCGCGTCACCGCCGCGACCCTGCGTCGCGACGGTCAGGACCGGCGCATCGCCCTGTCCCATGGTGCAGTGCTGGCTGCCGGAGGCTTTCCGCATGACACGGCGCGCCGCGCCCGGACCTTCGATCATGTGAAAAAGGGGCTGCCGCATTATTCCATGTCACCAGCCAGCGGCACCGGAGGCGCCATCGCCGCGGCCGAGGCCATTGGAGCGCAGTTCATCGACAGCAACGCCAATGCCGGTTTCTGGACGCCCGTGTCGCTGCTGCCCAATCCCGACGGCACCCATCGCCCCTTTCCGCATCTGTTCCTCGACCGCGCCAAACCGGGCGTGATCGCCGTCGGCCATGATGGCCAGCGCTTTACCAGCGAAGCCGTCAGCTATCACGATTTTGTGCAGGCACTGGTGGCGAAGTTGCTGGAAGGGGGCCGCAAATCCGCGTGGCTGATCTGCGACCACCGGGCGCTCAGGCGCTATGGTCTGGGGGCGGTTCCCGCCTTTCCGGGCAGCTATCGCCGCCATCTGCGCAGCGGCTATCTGAAGCGCGGGCAAAGCGTCGCCGAACTGGCTGCGGCCTGCGGCATCAATGCGGCGGGGCTGGATCAGACGATCCGCGCCTTCAATACGGGTGCGGCGCGGGGCGAGGATCCGGCCTTTGGCAAGGGCGGAACCAGCTATCAGCGATACCTGGGCGACGCGGCGCACAAGCCCAACCCCTGCCTGCGCCCGCTTGAAGGCCCGCTCTACGCTATCGAGATCTTTCCGGGCGATATCGGCACCTCGATGGGTCTGGCCATTGATGCGCAGGGCCGGGTCAAGGATCGGGATGGCCAACCTATCCCCGGCCTTTATGCCTGCGGTAACGACATCAACTCGATCATGGCGGGGGCCTATCCGGGCGCGGGCATCACCTTGGGCCCGGCCCTGACCTTCGGCTTTATCGTGGGCCGCAGCGCGGCGGGGCAGGTGCCGCAGTAAACGGCGCTGCCGCTGTCTGGCGAGGGGTCGGATGGCGGTCTCAAGGATGGAAAAGGGGGTGCGGGCCGGGCAAAGCCCGGCCCGTCGCTGCCGCCCGGCCCAAGGCACGCTTCGCGTGTGGTCAGTCCGCCAGGGCCGGGTCAGGCTCTGCGCGCGGAAACAGATCCGTAACCTGCCGTGCCACCTTCGCCGCAGGCTTTTGCAGGGGGTCCGGGGGGCGCACAGCCCCCCCGGCTATCGCGGGACGCAAATCATCCGGCGGTGCCGTCATCCCGAGAGGGGACCGTTGTCGGGCGGGGCGGGCGACGCCGTCACTTCTGAAAATGATCCGACAGCGCCTTCAGGCCAGAGACCAGCGTGCCGACATCAGAGCCGACGGCCAGAAACTCGACCCCCATATCGGCATAGCCCTTGGCCAGCGCCCGATCCGAGGTCAGGATGCCTGCCGCCCGACCCGCCGCGCGGATGCGGGTCAGGGCGTCGCGGACGGCCTCTTGCACGGGGGCGTCGCCGGGACGGCCCAGATGGCCCAGATCGGCGGCCAGGTCGGCAGGGCCGATAAAGATGCCGTCCACCCCGTCAACCGCCAGAATTTCGTCCAGCGCGTCCAGCCCGGCGCGGCTTTCGACTTGCAACAGCAGGCAGATCTGGTCGTTTGCGGTTTGCAGATAATCGGGAATGGCATTATAGGCCGATGCCCGCGCCAGTGCCGCGCCGATGCCCCGCACGCCCTGCGGGGGATACAGGACCGAGCGCACTGCCTGCCGCGCCTGTTCGGCGCTTTCGATCATGGGAATCAGGATTGTCTGCGCGCCGATATCCAGCATCTGCTTGATATTGGCGCGGTCATCGTCGCGCACGCGCACGACCGGATGGCTGGCCGTGCCAACGGCGCGCAACTGCGCCAGCACGTCGCGCAGCCCGTTCGGCCCATGCTCGCCATCAATCACCAGCCAATCGAAACCTGTCTGCGCGCAAAGTTCCGCCGCCGAAGGATCGCCAAGGGCGACCCACAGCCCGATCTGTGTTCCGCCCGATTTCAGGCGTCTTTTGAAACGATTTTCCGGAGCTGGCATGAGAACCTCATTCAAAGGAAACGGAGACGTCGCCGAACGCGCCGTAATCTGCATGGATGTCAGTGCCCGAGGGGCATTCGATGGGCGCGATGAACGATCCTGACAGCACGACCTGCCCGGCCTCGATCCGCTGGCCATACTGGCCCATGCGGCGGGCCAGCCAGACCATGCCGGTGACAGGATCGTCCAGAACGGCGGCACCAAGGCCGGTGGCCACGACCTGCGGGCCCGATTTGACGATGGCCCCGATCCATCGCAGATCGACATTGTCCGGCGCGTGGCGCTGTGTTCCCAGCACGATCCCGGCATTGGCTGCGTTGTCAGCGACAGTGTCGAAGATACGGCGCGTCTGGCCGGTTTCGGGATCGGCGCGCAGGATGCGGGTGTCAAGGATTTCCAGCGCGGGGGCGACGGCCTCGGTTGCGGCCAGCACCTGATCGCGCGTCACCTCACCCTCCAGCGGGGCTTTCATGATAAAGGCGATCTCGGCCTCGATCCGGGGCTGGATAAAGCGGCCTGCGGGCACGGTCGCGTTATCAGGGAAATTCATGTCGTCATACAGCACGCCCGAATCCGGGGTGTCGATACCAAGCGCGTCCTGCATCGCCTTTGATGTCAGCCCGATCTTCCAGCCCAGAATGGTCCGCCCCTGTTCCAGTTTCCGCGCCATCTGCGCGGACTGGATGGCATAGGCGTCATCCAGGGTCATTCCCGGATGGCGCAGCGATAAAAGGCCGATCTGGCTGCGTCCGGCCTCGGCCCGCAGCAGGTCGGCTGCCGCGCGGTCTATATCGTCGGAGGACAGGGTCATTCGTCGGCCACCCCGTTGCGCAACAGGCCGATGCCCTCGGCCTCGACCTCGATCACATCGCCCGGCACCAGCCAGCGCGGAGGATCGAACCGCGCCCCCGCGCCGGTGGGTGTGCCGCAGACGATCACATCGCCGGGCACCAGCGTCGTGAAGGTCGAGACATAGTTCACGATATAGCGGAAATCGAACATCATCCGGCTGGTGCGGTCGTGCTGACGCACCTCGCCATTCACCCGCGTTGTCATTTCGATGTCGTCAAGCTGGTCCGAATCGCGGAACGGCACCAGCCACGGCCCGATGGCACCCGAGGCGTCCCAGTTCTTGCCCTGCGTGACGTTGAACTTGGCATGCCGCACCCAGTCGCGGATCGTGCCTTCATTGCACAGGGTCAGCGCGGCGATGTGGTCATAGGCGTCCTCGCGCGCGATGCGGCGGCCGGCCTTGCCGATGACGATCACCACCTCGCCCTCGTAATCCAGTTGCGGGCTTTCGGGCGGGCGGATCAGGTTCTGTCCGTGACCGGTGAAGCTGCGCGGAAAGCGGATGAACATGGACGGGTAGGGCGGGGCCTCTTGCCCGTCCTTGTATTCGGCATTGCGGTCGGGAAAATTCACGCCGATGCAGATCAGCTTTTCCGGGTCGGCGACGGGGATCAGAAATTCCACCTCGTCGGGACGGAATGTGGGCGTCCGCTCATCGGCAGCGGCGATGACCTCTTCCAGCGCGCCGGCTTCGATGACCTGTTTCAGGCCACGGAACCGCGCGCCGAATTCCGGGGTCATGTCGATGATTCCTTCATCGGTCACGACCCCGTACCGGTCGGCGCCATTGGCGCGGAAAGCCGCGATGCGGGCGGGGATTTGTCGGGGCATGGTTCCTCCTGCGGCGTTAAGTGGCTGTCGGGCGCGGGGCGCGTCGGTCCCCGCGCGTCGGATCGGATCAGGGGGCGATGATCGGCGTCGCCTTCAGCGTTGCCTCGGCTGGCTCGATCCCCTGAAACACCGAGCCATGTTCGAACCACGACCGCGGGGCAGGCGCACCCCACAGGGTCTGTCGCTGGGGATCCTTGAGATCCCATTTGATCGGCTCCAGATCCGGGTCCACAGTCTGATAGTCAGAGCAATATATTTCGATCCGGTGCCCGTCCGGGTCAAGGATATACAAAAAGAACGCGTTCGAAATTCCGTGACGTCCCGGACCGCGTTCGATATTGCCGACATAGCCCGTGGTCGCCATCAGGTCGCACAGATCGATGATGTTCAGGGGCGTCGGCACCCAGAAGGCGGTGTGATGCAGGCGCGGGCCGGTGCCGTTGGTGAAGGCAATGTCATGCACGCCGCCCTTGCGATGCGTCCATGCGGCCCACAGACGGCCGGTTTCTTCGTCCTCGGTATATTCGGTGACGCGAAAGCCGATCTGGTTATAGAAATCGACCGCCTTGTCCACATCGGTGGCAAAGCAGTTGAAATGGTCGATCCGCAGCGGCTTGACGCCCTTGTACAGCCCGTATTTCTGGTGGATGGGGGGCAGGCGGTCCATGCGGAAATAGAACTCGACCGGCATGCCGAAACAGTCATGGGTGCGCAGCGTGCGGCCCTGATAGGCGCGCTCGACCCATTCGACCTTGTGGCCCTGGCCCTTGAACCAGTCATGCGCCTTGTCCAGTTCGCCCTCGTCAAAGACCTTGAAGGCAAGGCTGCGGATATTCGATTCGTCCGATTTGCGCAGCACCATGCAGTGATGACCGCGTTCCTCCATCGCGCGCAGGAAGATGTGTTCGTCATCCTCATCCGTGACCTGAAGGCCAAGCGTATCGACATAGAAGGCCCGGCTGGCGGCCAGATCCTTTACGCCAAAGACGACGTGGGACAGGCGGATGATGTTGAAGGGCGGGTACAGATTGGGGGCGGGAATTGGCATTGTTTCTCCTCCGATGGGTCAGTTGACCGGGAAAACGACATTGGTCTGGCCGGTGCCGGATGACGGAAAATAATCGGTGACGATTTCGCAGGGGCGGTCATAGGCGTCCCAGCCAAGCGCGCCATACAGCATGGCGGTGTCGTGCATCGAACCTTCGCCACAGCAGAACTGCGCATATTCCGGCAGCATTTTCAGGAAGGTTGCATGATCGCCGCGCTTCCACATCTCCAGCACATGCAGGTCCATCTGCCGGTTGAATTCGGAACTGATGGTGAAGGTTCCGTTATTTGCCGCGTAATCCCTGTTCGCCCAGATCTTGTGTGACAGCGACCCCGAGGCAACCAGCAGCACCCTGCTGTCGCTGGCCTCGACGGCGGCGCGGATCGCCTGACCGATGACCCGGCTTTCCTGATGATCATGCACTGTACACCACGCCGCGACCGAAACGACCTTCATCGGGTGCGCCCGGCTCATGAAGCGCATGGGCACAAGGCTGCCATATTCCAGCTCCAGACTGTCCAGATGATGCGACAGCGTATAGACGCTCCTATCGGTCGCCTGCTGCGCGATGGCATCCCCAAGCGCGGGGTTGCCCTGATAGTCGTATTCCAGATCCTGGATGAACTGCGGAAATTCGTTCGAGGTGAACAGCCCCTTGAAGCGGCTGTTCGAATTGATGTGATAACCCGCGTTGATGACCCAATGCGTATCACAGATCACCACCGTATCCGCACCAAGTTCTCCGGCGCGGCGGGCGATTTCGATATGGCCGTCAATGGCCGCCTGACGCTTGCCGCTGACAGGCCCGTCCTGTTCGGACATCAGCATGGTCGGGACATGCGTGCATTTCGCGGCGAGAACGATTTCTCCCATGATCTCCTCCTGTTTCAGCCGCCCAGTTTCGGGATCTTGTGCATCTGCCGGGGAAAGCTGACATTGACCGTTTCCATGTAAAAGTCGAATGACCAGTCGCCGCCGTCGCGCCCGATGCCGCTGGCCTTGACGCCGCCAAAGGGGGTGGGCAGGTGGCGGATGTTTTCGGAATTGACCCACATCATCCCGGCTTCCAGATTGTCGGTCATCCGCATCGCGCGGTTCAGGTCATTGGTCCACAGATAGGCGGCCAGCCCGTATTGCACGCCATTGGCAAGGGCCAGCGCCTCGTCCTCGGAGGCAAAGCGGATGGCGGTCAGGACCGGGCCAAAGATTTCCTCTTGCGCGACGGCCATGTCATTCGTGGCGTCCGTGAACAGCGTCGGACGGACATAGCAGCCCTGTTCGCCGGCCTTTTCTCCGCCCGCCGCAATGGTCGCGCCCTGTTCGCGGGCCTTGTCGAAATAGGACAGCACCTTGGCCTCGTGTTCGGGATGGATCAGCGGGCCGACCACGGTTTCCGGGTCCAGAGGGTGCCCGACCTTGATGCGCTTCGCGACCTCGGCCACGCGGGCGGTGAAATCGTCATAGATGCTGTCCTGCACCAGCAGCCGCGACGAGGACGTGCAGCGTTCGCCGTTCAACGAATAGATCATTAAGGTCGCGGCATCGACGGCGCGGTCCAGTTCGGCATCGTCAAAGACGATCACCCGGTTCTTGCAGCCGGGTTCGAAATGCACCAGCTTCAGTGTCGCGGCACACTTCGCCATGATCATGATGACCGAGCGCCGTTCGCCGACAAAGGCTATGTCCTAGATGCCGGGAAGATCGATCACACGCTTGCCC
>NZ_JBKEBL010000340.1:0-5819 GCF_047973135.1 Paracoccus sp. (in: a-proteobacteria) | reverse complement strand
TGACCTTCTTGACGAATTGCGATTTCAGGCCGATCTGGCCGATGCCCGGGATCTTGCAGTCGATGTCGTGGTCGCCATCCACCAGCCGGATGCCCCGGACCCTGGTGCCGACCTTGATCACGCTGGACGATCCTTTCAGCTTCAGATCCTTGATCACGCTGACCGTATCGCCATCGGCCAGCAGATTGCCGACGCTGTCACGCGTTTCGGGGCCGGTCTCCGATATGGCGTCGGGGGACCATTCATGCCCGCATTCGGGGCAGATCAGCAGGGAAGCCGCCTCGTAAGTATAGGCAGAGCGGCATTCGGGGCACGGGGGCAGGGTCTGGGTCATGCTGGTGCGTATAGCGCCAGACAACGCCAAGGGACAGGGGGCACCGGTTCATGAAAAAAACGCCGCGCAGGGGCGGCGTTTTCGTGACCTGTCCGGGTGGCCCGGAGCGCGCCGTGTTCATTCGCATTCACGCGACACGCTCTAACCCTTTGATAATGCATGTTCAAGAGGCACAAAACCGGTGCCCGCTTGTGTGCAACATGCTCTAGAAGCCGAGGCCCGCATATTTCGATTTGAACCGCGACACGCGACCGCCGGTATCCATCAGCCTGGCCGAACCGCCGGTCCAGGCGGGGTGGGAATTCGGGTCGATGTCCAGCGGCATGGTGTCCCCCTCGGCGCCCCAGGTCGAGCGCGTCTGATAGGTTGTGCCATCGGTCATCTTGACTTCGATCATGTGATAGTCGGGATGGATGTCTTTTTTCATCTCGCGACCTCCTCAGGCTTTCGCGTCGTTCTTGGGGCGGTAATTGGTCTTTTCGGCGATACGGGCCGATTTGCCGCGGCGGTCGCGCAGATAGTACAGCTTGGCGCGGCGGACCTTGCCACGGCGGACGACCTCGATCGCCTCGATATTGGTCGAATACAGGGGGAACACACGTTCCACGCCCTCGCCAAAGCTGATCTTGCGCACGGTAAAGCTGGCACCGATGCCGCTGCCGCCCTTGCGCGAGATGCAGACGCCTTCATAGTTCTGCACGCGGGTGCGGGTGCCCTCGGTTACTTTGTAACCGACGCGCACGGTATCGCCGGCCTTGAAATCGGGGATGGATTTGCCAAGCGCGGCGATCTGCTCGGCTTCCAGTTCTGCGATCAGGTTCATCGCGGGTTTTCCTCTGTCTGCTCGCGGCGGTCCCGCGATTGGTGTGATGCGCCCGAGAGCTGTCGGTCCTTTGCCGGGTCCATATGCGCGTCGGCATATGCCCGCCACAGGTCGGGGCGGCGTTCCTTTGTCAGCCATTCGGCCTGATCGGCCCTCCACCTGGCGATGGCCGCATGATGACCCGACAGCAGAACCTCGGGTATCCCGCGACCGTCCCACTGGGCGGGCCTGGTGTACTGGGGGGCCTCCAGCAGACCCCGGTTGCCGATGGAAAAGGATTCCTCGGCCAGAGAGCCCTGATTCCCCAGCACGCGGGGTATAAGCCGGACAGTGGCGTCGATCAAGACCTGAGCCGCGATCTCGCCCCCCGTCAGGACATAGTCCCCGATGCTGATTTCCTCGACCTCATGGGCGTCCAGCACGCGCTGGTCCACCCCCTCGAACCGGCCGCAGATCAGCGTGACGCCGGGGCCTTCGGCAAGAGCGCGCGCGCGCGCCTGTGTCAGCGGGCGGCCACGCGGCGACATATAGATCACCGGGGCGGGCGGGCCCTGCCGGGCCTCGCGCAGGGCGGCATCCATGACATCGGCCCGGATCACCATCCCCGCCCCGCCCCCGGCAGGCGTGTCATCGACATTGCGATGCCTGCCCACACCGAAATCCCGCAGCGGGATGGTTTGCAGGTTCCACAAGCCCTGTGCCAGCGCCCGGCCCGTCAGCGACAGGCCAAGAATGCCGGGAAAAGCCTCGGGGAACAGGGTCACGACCCGCGCGGTCCAGACGCCTTTCACCTGCGGTTCGGCCATCAGCTCGCGCGGGCGCAGGCTGGGGGTGATGGACAGGCGGCCATGGGATCGGGGCGTATCGGTCATTCGTCGGAACCCGGCGGATCGGCGACGATGCGACCGGCGGCCAGATCGACGGTCGGCACGATGGCGCGCGTAAAGGGCAGCAGCAGCAATTCCTTGCCCGCCACCTCAAGAATATCGCCCGCGCCATGGTCAAAGATCGCGCGGACCCGGCCCAGAACCTGCCCGCCGGTATCGACGACCTCCAGTCCGATCAGATCGGCATGATAGAATTCGTCGTCCGGCAGCGAGGGCAGGGCGCTGCGGGGGGCCCACAGCGTCGTGCCCTTCAGGCCTTCGGCATCCTCGCGCGTGGCGACGCCCGACAGGCGCGCGCCCAACCCGCCCGTGACGGGGCGGGTCAGTTTCACGGTAAAGCTGCGCTTGCCATCCTCGGTCGTCAGCGGGCCATAGCCGACGATATCCGCGGGTTCGGCGCAAAAGCTTTTCAGCCGCACCTCGCCCCGGACCCCAAAGGCCCCGGCAATGGCGCCCACGCAGATGCGGTCCTGTGCCATGGCTTTTCCGGCGCGCGCGCTTATTCGGCGGCGGTTTCTTCGGCCGGAGCTGCGGCCTTGGCGGCGCGCTGCTTGGCGCGGTCCTGGGCCTTTTTGCCCGGCTGTGCCTTTTTCATGTTCGCGCGCGCGGCCTTTTCACG
This sequence comes from Paracoccus sp. (in: a-proteobacteria), assembly GCF_047973135.1. Classification (GTDB taxonomy): domain Bacteria; phylum Pseudomonadota; class Alphaproteobacteria; order Rhodobacterales; family Rhodobacteraceae; genus Paracoccus. The sequence continues at coordinate 3,156 of NZ_JBKEBL010000340.1, read as the reverse complement.
GACACCGGCAGCCTCAAGAAAGCGGGCGATGCGGTCGGTCGGCTGCGCGCCCTGACCCAGCCAGTATTGCACGCGCTCGATATCCATCTTCACGCGATCTTCGCTGTCCTTGGGCAGCAGCGGGTTATAGGTGCCCAGCTTTTCCAGAAAGCGGCCATCGCGCGGCATGCGCGAATCGGTTGCGACGATGGCGTAATGCGGGCGCTTTTTGCTGCCGCCACGGGCCAGACGGATTTTCATTGCCATTGGGTTTCTCCTTTGAAATGGCGGGGTTGGCGGGCAATACCCGCCGTCAGGATTGATAGCTTTCGTGATGGCGGATCACCTCGGCGATCACGAAATTCAGGAATTTACGCGCGAATTCCGGGTCCAGGTCGGCCTCGCGTGCGAGGCGTTCCAGCCGCTCGATCTGCTGCGCCTCGCGCGAGGGATCGGACGGCGGAAGATCGTGTTTGGCCTTGAGGCGGCCGACGGCCTGGGTGCGCTTGAACCGTTCGGCCAGCGTATAGACAAGGATCGCGTCCAGCCGGTCGATGCTGTCGCGATGTTCTTTCAGCAGCGCGGCGGCGCGGGCGACGGGATTGGTCATCCGGGTCTCCTTTCTGCCCGCACCGGGCATGCACAGGGCGCGCGCAGCCTGTACACAGGGCGTATACAGGTCATGCCGCATCCCCGTTCGGGTGGCGCCAGACCAGATCGGCGGGATCGGGTCGCGGGGCATCGGGGTCAGGCAGGGCACCCAGCCGTTCGGCCAGCGCGGCAGAGCGGCGGTTGGCCGGGGCGACATAGCTGACCAGCGCGGGCCAGCCAAGCGTGCCAAAGGCGAAATCGCGCATCCGGGCGGCGGCCTCGGTCAGAAAACCATGGCCTTCGGCAAAGGCCATCCAGCCCAATTCGCGTTCGGGAAAATGCGGCAGATCGTTCAGCACGACCTGCCCGACCAGCCGCCCCGAGGCGGTTTCGGTCACGGCCAGCGCGCCACAGCCCCGCAACGGCCATTGTGCGACATCCGAGGCGAACCACTGCCACGCCCCTGCCAGATCGAAGGGGCCGCCCATATGGACCGCGCGATCCGACATCATCAGCGCGGCATAAATATCGAAATCGCCCATCACATGCGGGCGCAGGGTCAGACGCGCGGTGGTCAGGGTCGGGGCGGTCAGGGTCATGCCGCGCCCCCGTGATGGTGACGCAAGACAGCGCAACCGTCGCACGGTCCTTCGGCTGTCGCGCCAAGACGGCGGGCGACGGCGATCGAGGGGGCGTTGTCCGGGTCGGCATAGCTGACCAGAGCGGGCATTGCCAGCCGGCCGAAGGCCAGATCGCGGATCGCGGTGGCACCTTCGGTCGCAAGGCCGATGCCGCGCGCCTCGGGGATCAGGAACCAGCCCAGTTCCGGTTCGGGGTCGCCCTGTTCGTGATCCAGCGTGATGAAGCCGACCAGCCGGGCGTCTTTACGGGTTTCGGCGGCGAACAGGCCATGGCCGCGCAGGATCCAGCCCGCGACCAGTTCGCAGAATTCCAGCCATGCCCCGGCGGGGGCCACGGCATTGTCCGGGCCTGTCCCGCCCGCGTCGCGGACGATGGCCTCCCAGGTCTCGAAATCCCCGATCCGGGGGGCGCGCAGGCGCAGCCGTTCGGTTTCGATCACCGGAACCGGGGCGGCGATGCGCGCGGCCAAGTCGGCGCGCGGGCCGGTGGGCGGTGTCAGCCAGGGCCGGATCATGCGGACACCCCGGCGGTAAAGCCATAGGTCACCGCCTCGCGGCCATTGCGCATGTAACTGCCCTGATGGACGCCACCCAGCCTTTCCGCCAGACGGCGCGAACGGACATTGTCGGCATACATCCGGGCACGGAGGCCCGCGTAACCAAGCGCCCTTCCATGATCGAGCAACGCCTGAGCCGCCTCTGTGGCGAAACCCCAACCTTCGGCGGCGGGATCAAGCACATCCCAGCCAAGCGTCGCGATGTTTCCCTCTTCGGTCGGGGTCAGGCTGACCGCGACAAGGCGCTTGCCGGTCCGGCGATTTACCGCGATCCACAGGCCGTAGCCACGAAAATACCAGCTTACCGCCTCGATATAAGGGATGTTGCGGGCCGCATCTTCGGCGTGGGGGCCGTCATTGGGGCTGCTGCGTTCGCTGGTCCAGAAGGCGATCAGCGCATCCTGATCGGATTCGCGCACAGGGCGCAGCAGCAGCCGCGGGGTTCCAAGGCCGGGAACCTGCTCGCAAAGGGGCAACCGCCCCGCCTGCATGCTGACTGCCTGTTCTTCCATGGATCACTTTTTCCCGAACAGCCCGGACAGACCGCCGGGCAGCCCGGCCTTGCCCAGATCGCCGCCCAGCCCCTTGGGATCCTGTAGCATCCGGGTCGCCTCGGCCATTTTCGCCGGATCGACATCGGCCATGTCGGGCAGCCCTCCGCCCTTGCCGGTCATGGCGCGCATCGCCTGTTTCAGCATGCCGCCCTTGCCCATCTTGCCCAGCTTTTTCATCGTGTCGGCCATCTGCCGCTGCATCTTCAGCAGGCGGTTCAGTTCGGCCACGTCCATGCCGGCACCCGTGGCGATGCGTTTCTTGCGGCTGGCCTGCAACAGCGCCGGGTTGGCGCGTTCCTTTTTCGTCATGGAATTGATTAGCGCGACCTGACGGCGGATGGCGCTGTCATCCATGCCCGCAGCCTCGGCCTGTTTGGCCATTTTCTGCATGCCGGGCATCATGCCCATGATCGACTGCATCCCGCCCATCTTCTGCATCTGCTCTAGCTGGCCTTTCAGGTCGTTCATGTTGAACAGCCCCTTCTGGAACCGCTTCATCATGCGTTCGGCCTGTTCGACCTCCAGCACCTCTTGCGCCTTTTCGACCAGCGCCACGATGTCGCCCATGCCCAGGATGCGGCCCGCGACGCGCTGCGCGTCAAAGCCCTCAAGCGCGTCCATCTTTTCGCCAAGGCCGACAAAGCGGATCGGCTTGCCGGTGACGGCGCGCATCGACAGCGCCGCGCCGCCGCGCCCGTCGCCATCCATCAGCGTCAGCACAACGCCCGAAATCCCGACCTTGCCGTCGAATTCGGTGGCCACATTCACCGCGTCCTGACCGGTCAGGCCATCGACGACCAGCAGCGTCTCGCGCGGTTTGGCGATGTCGCGGAC